>JBBTGK010000121.1:0-24060 GCA_038060635.1 Cyanobacteriota bacterium
AAGATGGAAGTTGTTTTACATTAACTCCCCACTCTGTATCTGCAATTTTTGAAGATGTTATTTGAGGCAAAATAGAAGGATCAGCAGGAACTGAAACCGCTTTTAAATTTTGCAAGGCTTCAGAAGTATCTGAACCTGTTTCAGAAAGATCTAATTCTGTTCTAGGAGAACAAGCTGAAATAGTAAATACTACAACTGCTAAAGATGAAAGTAGCTTTAAATTTTTTGTCATAATAAATTCCTCAAATACTAAATATTTTTTCTAAACTGATTAAAATCAGCTTTTACTTGCTCTGCATATTGAACAGCAAAGTCTTTTATTTCCATTACTCTTTTTTGTTCTGAAAGTATTTTATCATTTTTATTTGATTTTGAGTGACCTCTTGCAGTCAAATAAGAAATAGTATTAACAAAATCTTCCATTTCAGAGCTTTTATTAAGTTTAGAAAGATCAACTTTATCATCTGCTAAAAGAGATCTTACAAAAAAATCATTTCCTTCTATATTAGTTGTAGCTAAAAACATATTAGGTTTTGCTAAGAAAAACTTTGTTCCATTTATAACTCTTTGTGCTTGGTTTTCTGTAGCTGTAGAAAAATTAGTTTTAACAGCTTCTTTTATATCCATCAAAATTGTATCGCTTGGTCTTGTTGTATTTTGCAATAAAGCTAAATATCTATATCTACCTAAACTACCTTTTCCTGAAATATAATAAGCAACATCTTTTAATGTGTAACTTGGATTATTTTTTGCAAAGAATATTTTTAAAAGAACAAAAATTCTTTTGTAGGTTTCAGTGTCTAGTTTTTTTACTTTTTTAGATTCCATAAGATTTCCAGAACTAATAAAACTAGAATTAAAAGAAGCTGTAGTTGTTTCTGAAACATTCTTAACAAGTTTTTTTACTTTATCAGACATGTATTTTTCAGATATTGGGTTATTTAATTCAGCAGAATTACCTTTTAATTTTTTTGTATAATCAAGATAAGATTCTAAAAATTGTTTTGCAAATTTTTCTGCATCACTTTTTGAAAAACCATTTTCTTGGGCTACAAGAATAATACTGGTAGATACTCTAGCTAAATCATAAGTATAGCTGCCTTTTATAGCATCATCAAAGTCATTAAAATCATAAGAAAAACCATTAGATGATTTATAAGTACCAACGTTTTCAAGATGCAAATCACCTTGTATTGTTACTTGTTCAGCACTAAAAAGATTTGTTTTTGCAAAATCCTGATAAAAAAGATAATTTGTTGCTCTGTAAAAAGAATGAGGCGATTCTTTCATTCCATCATATTTAAGTTTAACTAATTCAGAATCTCTTTTTTCATAAACTTGATTAGCTTTTTTTATTATAGAAACTACATCTCTATTTGAGGTTTTTGATAAAATAGATGAATCTTGCTCAGTTTCTATTGAGTCGATTTTTGGCGAACAAGAGCAAAGCAATGTCATTGCCATAACTAAAGCTGTAAACGAATGAACTTTTTTTCTCATTTTATATCTCTTCTTTACCGATATTAATATATTATAGAACATTTTTTAATTAACTTGCTATTAAGTTAAAAATAATTTTTGGTTAAATATATTAATTTAGAAGCATTTAATTTAAAATCAAGAAACTTTAGATATTTCAGCATAATCAGAAAATTCTTTTTTCTTTAAAAGCTCTTTTACTAATTGAGGGCTAAAAGCTAAAAACTTACCTGCTCTTAATTTTACTTCGATTAAATCCATTTTTGATAACATATCATAATATTCAAAAAAATTAAAATCTTTGGCATAGATTTTATGAGGCATTTCAAAACTAACAACTGCATTATAAACATCTTTTAGATATGCTTCTTTATTATCAGATTTATCATAATATCTACTTATTGCTTGTGCATAAAAAGCATGATGTTTTAACTCATCTTTTGCAATATTTCCAAATAGTTCTTTTATAAATTTAGATTTAGTTATTTTACAAACCGCTTGATAATACTTTGCTGTAACAAGTTCTTGTAATGCTGTATAGGTAAGCATTCCTCCTATTGATGAATAACAATCTGTTTTACAAATATCTTTATGCATTTTAGCAAAAGGGGTTTCTGAAATTTGTTTATAATAATATTCACCTTTTTCAGTTTTTTCATAATATTTAGCATCACTAACAATATCTAAAATATCGGCTAATTTTTTTAAAGCATAACTATGTCTATGTTCTTCTCCTGCCCAAAGTGTAACAAATTGCCATAATTCCCATTCTTTTTCAATTCCTTTTACCATACTCCAAGTATCACTATAATGAGGAACACCATGTTCTATTATCGCAGTAGCTAAAATAGCTTGTTTATCAATATCAGAAATGTTTTCTTTATCTATTTTGTTCCAATTTAAATCTGTGGTTCTCCAACCAGATTTTTCTGACATTTCAAAGTATTTCTCAAATTCATTCTCTTCTTTTTTTGCTTTGAAAAACATTATCTTTCCCTAATTTCTTATATTTTTTACAGTAGTTATTATGACATTAGGAAGGGTTTAGGTCTGTAATTGTATTATTTTAATTGTCAAAGTTGTGTCAAAGTTTGGTTTTAATTTATATTCCAGATTTAGAAAACTTATATCCAACACCTCTAAAAGATTGAAAATATTTAGGATTTGAAGGATCTTTTTCAAAATATTTTCTTAATCGTAAAATAAAATTATCTACTGTTCTCAAATTAAGATAATCTTTTATTTCCCAAACTTTTTCAAGTAATTCTTCTCTTGAAATAACTTTATTATCATTTTCTGCAAAAAGCTTTAATAATTTAAATTCTAAATTTGTTAATTTTATTTCTTTCCCAAATGCTTTAGCCACAAAATTATCAAAATTTATATAGCAATCACCAAACTCTAAAATATTCACTATTTTATTAATATTATTCCATTCTTGTCTTCTTAATAGAGCTTGTATTCTTAAAAGAAGTTCTTCTAAGTTAAAAGGTTTTGTCATATAGTCATCTGCACCAGTTTGTAAACCATATATTTTATCTTTATCAAATTTTTTTGCAGTAAGCATTAAAACAGGGGTATAGTCTTTTTTCTTTCTTAGTGCATGACATAAATCAAAACCACTTATTCCAGGTAACATTACATCTAAAATTATTAGTGAATATTTTTTATTTTCGTTAAAAAGAATATTTTTAGCTGTATTTCCATCTTTTGCATGAGTAACAGAATATCCTTCTAATTCTAAATTAAAAATAAGACCTGTAACAATATTTTCTTCATCTTCTACTAATAAAATCTCTTTCATTATATTTTTTAAATACTACCAAATAACATTAATTCTTTTTTTTCATTCTCAAATTTAACCATTTTTTCAAATACTAAGCCAATTTTTTTAAGAACTTTTATTGAATTATAGTTATCCTCATTTGTAATAGCAACAATTTTTTTTATTCCTAAAGTATTTTTGCCATATTCTAAAGTTGCTTGAGCAGATTCAAACGCATAACCATTTCCTACATACTTTTCTAGAAAAGCAAAACCAATATCTATATTTTCTAAAGTATCTCTTTTAATTAATCCGCAAATACCAATAGGAATATCTAAATCTTTTAATTTTACTAAAAAAAGCCCAAAACCAAATTTTTCATAACTTTTTATAGGAACATTTAAAATATAATTTTTTGCAGATTCTAAATCATGAACATTTTTATTTCCTATATATTTTATCCAATTTGGAGAATTTAATAATTCAAAAATAAAATTTGCATCTTCAATAGTAATATGAGAAATAATCAATCTTTCTGTTTCTAATATATTCATTTTATTTAAATCCTTTGTTTTTTATGATTATTTATAAAATTATTTTATTTGGTAAAATAATATTGAATAAAGTTCCTTTATTTAAACCTTCACTATGTACTTCTATATTACCTTTTAAATTTTTTACATTTTCTTTTACAATAAAAAGACCTAATCCTGTACCTTTTTTATCTTGAGTTATTTTACTTGGAATTCTATAAAACCTATTAAAGATTTTTTTTATTTCATTTTTACCAATTCCAACACCAGAATCTTTTATAGAAATAAATATTTTATTATTTTGAAGATAGCTTTTTATTTCTATATGTAAATCAGAATTTGAATATTTAACTGAATTATCAATTAAATTCATAATTACTAGTTCTAAAGCTGTTTTATCAGATATTATTTTATCTATTTTTAAATCAAAAGAAAAATTCTCTTTTACTAAATTATGTCTTCTAGAAATAATTTCAACAACTTCATCAATAACTTCATTTAAACTTATTTCTTTTAAATTATAATCTTTAGATATATTTTCTATTTTTGTTGCATCTAAAACATGATTTACCAAAATATCTAATCTTTCAACATCTTTTAACATATTATTTAAAAAAATATCTTTTTTTTCTTTTGTAATATCATATTTTTTCATGGTTTCAATATACAATTTTATCGAAGTTAAAGGTGTTTTTAATTCATGAGTAACACTATCAATAAAATTATTTTGTAATTGGTTAAGAATAATCTGCCTAGCCAAAAAAACAATAAAAAGAACTACACCTGTTATTATTACTACAAAGAAAAAAGAACCTAGTATAAGCATTATTAATTGAAAAGAACCATCTGAATTATCAAATTGTTTTATACTAGAATAATTTCTTATTAAAATATAATTCCAAAGAATAGTAAGTATTATACAAAAAACAATAAGTACAGAACCTAATGTTATTGTAAGAGGTAATGCTTTTTTCAAACTAGTCCTTTTTGAATGAAATCCAATTTAATTCTCCCATTAACATCATAAAACTAGGAACCATTATAATTCTTACAATCGTAGCATCTATTATTATGGCAGAAACCATTCCTAAACAAATTTCTTTTACTTGTGGCAAAGGTGATACACAACCAACCATAAAAACACCTATTAAAATAAAAGAAGCTCCTGTAATTAAAGAACCACTTTTTGATAGTCCTTTTATTATTGATTTTTCTACATTTTTTGTTTTATGATATTCTTCAGTAATTCTACTTAAAATTAATATTTCATAGTCCATACTCAATCCAAAAACAATACAAAAAAGAGTTATTGGTACAATATTTGTTACTGCATTATTCACAGGAGTATTTAAAATACTACTAAACCAACCATATTGAAAAACAAGTGTAAGTAATCCAAAAGAAGCTAAAATAGGTAAAAAATTCATAATAAAAGCTTTTATAGGAATTACAATTGATTTTATATGAATAAAAATTAGAATATATATACCAACAAAAATAATAGCTAACATTTGAGGAATATAACCATATAATTCTGAAGTTAAATCTTTTACTCTTGATACTAAACCACCTGTTAATACTTGATATTTAGAGTTTTCAGTTTCTTTTTTTATATAAGATATTATTTCAAAACTATTTGATAAATCAAGTAAATCTTTAGGAAAAACATTCATAACAGTCATGTTTCTAGCCCCTTTATGATTTATTAGAGGATTGTTTTGAGGTAAAAATACTCCTAAACTATTATAAAAGCTAATATAATCATTTTTAGAAAAATCTTTATTCCATGAAGTTAAACTTTGTACGCCACTAACTTTAGGATGTTTTTTTAATTTTTCAGTTAAATCATAAATTTCTGATAAAAAATCAACAGAATAAACAGAATTACTTTTATCTGATTTTATTATTAAATTTATAGGAACTATTTGCCCTCCCCAACCATCAGCATTTAAAGCTTCATAACCCTTTATTGATTCTGCATTTGAAGGAGCTACATTTATTACAGGAGAAAAAAGTTTTATGTTTAAAACAGGTAATGCCAAAGAAATTAGTAATAAACTTGATGATATAAAATAAATTTTGGGATATTTAACAATATGTGAGGTAAATTTTTCCCAAAAAGCTTCTTGTTTATTGTGATCAATTAATTTACTTAAAAATTTTGGTTTATCTAAATGATTTTTTAATAATAATGCTAATGAAGGTAAAAAGAAAATAGAATTTATTATGGATATTGATATAACTAAACTCATGTTTATTACAACTGATTTTGTTATTGAAATATCTGGTATATACAAGGATGAAACACTACAAATCATTATTAGCCCAGAATAAAAGATTGTTTTACCAGAATTCAACAAAGTTTCATAAATAGCATAAAAATCATCTCCATTTTCAATTTCTTCTTTAAATCGACTTATTATAAAAAGTGAATAATCTGTTGCTAAAGCTAAACCTGTTAAACTTGCAATTATTTGAGAAATATAATTATTAGACATTCCTGTTACTCTAACAATAGTAACAAAAAATAATAATGTCATAATGGCTGAAATTATTGGTAATAAGGCAGAAACAATACTTCCAAAAGTAAAAATTAAAATTATAAAAGCTATTAATAATGCAAATATATCAGCTGTTTTAGAGTCATTTTTACTAGATACTCTTGCATCATATTGTAAAGCATTATTTCCTGTATAAAAACATTCTGTATTATTTTTTTTAGCCCAAGTTGAAATAATTTCTCTTATTTGTGGGGTTAAATTTTGAGTTTCACCAAAAGTTTTATTTTTATCAAAGTCTATAAATATCATAGTATTTTTATGCTCATCATTAGTAAAATCTATTATTCTATTAAGATAAGGTTTAAATTGTTTTTCTATTTTATCTTTTATTTCTTGAGTATTTTGTTTTCCTTTTATAACTATTGCACCAGAACTACCTAGTTTTATATCAAATTCAGTATTAAGTATCTCTTTTACTCGATAAGCTTCTCCTTCTTTTCTTCCATGTATTTCTGTTTCTACATTATCAGCAGGGAAAGCCCAAAGCAAAATAATAGATAATATTACTAAAAATGAAAAAAATAACAGTATAAATTTATTTTTTTCTACAATTATTTTTGCTATTCTTTTCATATTTTTTCGTTAATATGAGCTATTGTATTTGTAATACTATCAGGTGTATCACGATAATAAACATAACTTGGATAATTTAATTTTTCTACATTATAAGTTATTTTTGCTTTTTCCATAAATGCAGAATCTTCTGCATAAGAAAGAGATTTATCAAAACCTCCTAAGGAAAGAAATACATCTTTTTTAGCAAAAATAGTAGCTCCTAAAAAACATTCATGAATATGTATTTTTTGAGTCAAATTATTTTTATCTGTAACATAAGGATCTCCAATAACAATAGAACCTCCATCAATCAAATCAATATCAGGATTTTCTAACATATATTCAACTCTTTTTAGCAAATAATCATTTTTATATTCATCATCGCTATCAATAAAAGCTATATATTTACCACAAGCCGAATTTATACCTACATTTTTAGATAAAGAAACTTTTCTATTAGAATGATAAATATATCTGATATTTTCGTTATTATTTATATATTTTTTAACTATTTCAAAAGAATTATCATTACTACCATCATCAACTATAATTAATTCAAAATCTTTAAAAGATTGAGCTAAAACTGAATCAATACAGCGATTTAAATAATTTCCTCTGTTATAGGTAGTCAATATTATTGATACAAATGGATTTTTATTTTTATATAGTTCTAACAATTTAATAGGCTCAAAATAAATTTAATACTTAAACAAAATTATATTGTATTTTTTATTTAGATACTACTATTCAAGTTAAATAGTAATTGAATTTTATCCTAATTATCTAATAAAAAAACTTTTTTATAAATTTCATAAGTTTCAAATGCCATATCTTCTAAACTAAATTTTTTTGCTTGTTCTAAACCTTTTTCAGCAAATTTTTTTCTTAATTGATAAGAAGTACTCATTTCTAAAATAACAGATTTTATACTATTAATATCATAAGGGTCAAAATACATTACCGCATTTCCACATATTTCTGGTAAAGAAGTTACTAAAGATGTTGCTACAGGACAACCACAAGACATAGCTTCTAAAACAGGCAGTCCAAAACCTTCATATAAAGAAGGGAAAATAAAGAAAGTTGCATAATAGTAAAGCATTATTATTTCATTATCTTCTAGGTCTGGAATAAATCTAACTTTTTCGGTTAAACCATGATCTTGAATATAAGCATCAAGATAAGTATCAGAATTACAAGTTAAAATTAATTGAGGCAAATTTTCATATTCTACCAAAGAAAAATAATAAGCTTCGATTAATCTTCTAATATTTTTAGTTTTTCTATTATTCCCAACATATAAAATATAATTATTCATTTCTACATTATTAATATAAAACGAATCACTTAATCCAACTCCTTGAGTAAATTTTTTTTCAACTCCAAGATAAATTCTATTTACTTTTTTGTATTTTAACCATTTATCCAAATCTTTTTTTGAGTGGTTAGATATAGTTATTATTTCTTCAGCATTTAATAAAGCTCTTTTTACAAATAATTCGTAATATATTCGGTACATAAAATTATATTCGTCAGATTTTATGTGTATTAAGTCATATATAGTACTTATATATTTTTTTTCTTTTATAAAAGGTATCATAAAAGAAGTTGAATGAAAAAGATCTATATCATAACCATCAATTATTTTACCAAAAGTAAAAAGCCCTAAAATACTAAAAACTTTTTCTTTAACAATAAATTTTTCACATTTTTCAAAATTTTTATCTTCTAAAAAAGGTGAGTTTGCATTTACAAATAAAACTAGATTTAAATCATCATATTTAAGTAAGTTATAACATAAATCATATATATATCTTGATATTCCTGTATGCTTATTTTCATAAAACCTACAATCTATTCCAACTTTCATTTTAAGGTTAATTTTTCTTTTTTATATTTAAACGAAATTTATTTTCAAAAGGTGAATTTGAGAATCCTGCTTCTTCGGCATATCTATCAAAGTTATCAAAAAATTCTTTGTTTTTAGCTAAATTCATAGGATGTGAAGAACTTGAAACATTTCCCATTGATGATATAAGTAAACCGTTTTTATTTAACATTTCTGAGAATTTTTTTAAATGAGCATGAGGTTTTTCTAAAACTTCAAAAACATCTAAAGCTATTATTGTGTCATATTGTTTATTAATTTGATTTAAGGTGGTATATATTCCAGGTTCTAAAAATCTTCTTTTGAATCTCCATAAGGCATAATTTAATGTATTACTAGGAACTTCCATAAAATCAACATTTAATCCGTTAGTTAATAAAAAAATACTTAATGTTCCAATTCCTCCACCAAAATCTAAAATACTATTAGAAGTTTTTTTTGTAATATAAAAAATATAATCCATTATAGATTGATATTCTTCTTCAATATTCCATTTTGATAAACAAAAAAGATTTGCTTCTGTTTGACGATGAAAATCTATAATAGAAGATTGTGAATATTTTTCCCACTCAATATTTCTTTCTAACATTGAGTTTTTTATAGCACTTATTACATCACTTTCATTTTTTCTTGTATATAACAACAGCTCTGATATTGTATCTTCAAACCTTCTAAAGTTTTCAAATTCAGTTTTTTGCATAATTACTAATCATAATCTATTAATTGTAATTGCATTTCATTTTCTTCTTCGATTTCTTTTACTATTTCTATAATTATGTCATTTGCTTTTTCAAAATTTCCACTCATTACATTCATCAAAAACATAGTAAATTGAATATTTCTTTTGTATTGTTCAGGAACTATAAGCTCACAAGCATTTATATATTCTTCTGAAGAAGTATAATCTTTTAATTCTTTATAAGTTATGCTCAAATAAAATAACAATAACCAATGATTTTTATTATATTCTATACATTTTTCAAAACATTCTTTAGCTTTTTGAAATTCATTAAGCCTTAAATAAGTATATCCTAATAAAAGATATGGTTTCCACGTTATAAGTTCAATAGGCTGAATTACTTTATCCGCTAAATTATCTAATGAAATTGCTTTAAGAAGATTTTTTTCAGCTTGAAAAAGGTCTCCTTTTAAAAGAGCTATGTAGGCGTAAAGAAACCAATATCTATGATTTATTTCACACATTTTTTCTCTTCTTATACATTCGTTTAATGCTTCATCTAAATTCCCATTTTTATACATTAATTCAATAATATCTGTACATATTTCAGAAAGATAAATTTCATCTTTATCATCATCTACTTCAAGAGCGTTTCTATAATATTTTAAAGCTTTTTCAAAAAGATCATAATTTAGACATTCTTTTCCCATACAATAGCTCATATAAAAACTGTGTGGATTTTTTTTCAATTCGTCTTTTATTATAAGCACATTTCTTTTTGATTTTTCTTTTGCTCCACCTTTTTGAAAATGTAAGATAGCAAAATTACTATCATAAAAAGATTCTATTTTTTCAATTCCTTTAGGATGTGTAATTTCTTCATATATTGGATTAACAAATTTTATATTATCATTCTTGGGAAATAATCTAATTTTTTTCTGATAAAACTCAGGCTTTTTTTCATGTCCTTTTTTTGTATAAGTAAAAATATCAACAAAATAAAAAGGGGTTTTATCTCCATAATCTTTATTAATAATTTCTTTTATAGTATTTTGTTCAGGGTCTTTTAGTTTTAAAACTTCATCTGTGTCTAATATCAAAATCCAATCACTTGATACTTTAGATAAAGCAAAATTTCTTACTTCTGAAAAATTATTATTCCACTTAAAATCAAATACTTTTGCTTTAAATTCATTAGCTATTTTTTTTGTATTATCTATAGAACCAGTATCAATTATTATTATTTCATCGGCTATATTTTTTACACTTTCAAGACAAGTTCTTATATACTCATGACAATCTTTTGTTATAAGACATAAACTAAGTGTTTTAGACATATTTTTTTTTCTACAAAAATCACTATTTAAATTTTAACAATTAATTAAAACATTAACAATGAAGATTTGTTATAGTTAGTATTAAAAAATTATATAATTTATCAATAACTTAAAAAAATCGTAAATTAATTTACTAGTAGGGGAAATATTTATTGTATAAAAAAAGAGCGTTTATTAAAACGCTCATAAAAAACAATTTTTTTAGTAATAAATTTACTTTTTACCTTTTAAGGTTCTTATGTAAGCTATAACATCATCAATTTGTTTTGTTTTTAAAACAGCTTTCCAAGGTGGCATAACACCTTTACCATCACTAATAGTTTTATGTAAATCTGAATCTTTAGAACCATATTTAAATTTAGCTTCTTTAAAATTTCTTGGTTTAGGGTTAAGTGCTGCTGCTGCTGCACCATCTCCAGTACCTTTTAAACCATGACAAGCGGCACAATTTTGTTCAAAAATCTTTTTACCTTCTTTTGCATTTCCAGCAGCAAAAGCGTTTGGTAAATATGTTACAGCTGTAAATAATACTAATGATACACTAGTAATAATTTTTTTAGTTAGCATAAAAATACTCCTTTTTAGTTAACTGAAATATCAAAAAACACCTTTTCTTTTTTATTGTTAGGAAGAAGAATGTCTGTATTTATTCTCCAATCTCCACCCATAGTAAAAATAATTTCTCCTGAGTAAATACCTTTTTCAGTTTCTTTTAATTTAACTTTATTTTCTGGCATAGACATACTAGGCATAGTTAAATCTAATGTTACTAAGGCTTTTTCAAGAGGCTTTTTATTTTTATCAACTATTTTTATTTTAGCATTAATTGGATTCATTTTTGAAAACTTTTTTGCATCAGTTTCAAAAATAACAAATATGTTTTTACCAATTGATTTTTTTAAGGTTTGTTGAACTTTAAAATCTTCTGCTAATGAAAAATTAGAAAAATTTGTTAGTAACGAAAAAAGTAATGTGAACACAAAAATAGCATTTATTTTTTTTAACAAAATCATTAATAAAACCTTTTACTTATTGTCAAAAAATTAAAATATTTGTTATCTTTTACAATAAAAAATATTATTAAGGTTAAACAATATAATATCTAGTCTATTCTAACAAATAAATAAACAAAAAATATGATATTGATCAAGTTTACTTTTTTATTATAAAGAGCAATTTTTAGTAAAAAAAGATATAATATATATCAATAATCTTGATATTTGATTGTTATTTTATTTATACATTAAATTTAATTTTTTATGTAAAGTATTCTTAAAATAGATTTACCTTACAGTTACTGGAAGCTTTTAAAGTATTAATAAAGTAATAATATTTAACATTATTGTCATTATAATATTTGTTATAAAAGGTATCTTATGAGAACAAAGTATTTAATAAAAGATATATCTGAACAACTTGAATTAAATCCAAAAACTATACGTTTTTACGAAGATGAAGGTATTATACCTAAAGCTAAAAGAAATAAATCTAATTATCGTGTTTATACTACTCATGATGTAAATAGAATTTCTTTTGTAAAAAAAGCAAGAGCTTTAGGTTTTTCTATTGAAGATATAAAAAAAATTTTGGCAATTCGTGATGGCGGTGAATTTCCTTGTTGTACTGTTATATCAATTCTTGAAAATAATGATAAAGAATTAGAAAAGAAAATAAAAGAAATGCAAGATTTTAAACATAAAATAGAAGGCGTAATAAAAACTTTTAAAGATAATATTAAACTTGGTAAAGATGGCGAGATTTGTGGTTTAATAGAAAATTTATTTGAAAATTAAATTTTATTTTATTAACCTCGAAGCAGAGCTTCAAGGTATTTAATAAAAATAAAAAAAACTCAGTAAATTATTAGTTATTTTTTAAATGGATCTGAATATTTAGAGTTTGATAAAAAATCTCTATCAGTAAGACTTTTTAAAAATTCTAATAGATCTTGTTTTTCTTCATCAGAAAGAGTGAAACCTTTTACAAAACCACTTTTATAAGGATTTTTTGAACCATCACCTAAAAATTCACCAGATGCTATTGTCCTTCCACCTTTTGAATAATGATCTATCACATCTTCTAATGTAGAAATACTACCATCGTGCATATATGGAGATGTTACTTCAATATTTCTTAAAGTAGGTGCTTTAAATTTACCCATATCTTTTTTATTATGACTTATATCAAAAAAACCTTGTCCGCCTTTAGGATAATCACCATTATTATTAAGGTTATATAATCCATTATTATGAAGATTAAATTCAATAAAAGCACTTCTTTCATGTTTTGTAGAATCTGAAAAATTAAAACCACCATGACAATGAAAACATTCTAATTTTTCACTAAAAAATAATCGTTCGCCTTTTTTAGCAGAATCTGAAATAGCATCTTTATTTTTTTCATAAATATATTTATCATAAGGAGAATTAAAAGAAACTAAACTTCTTTCAAAAGAAGCAATTGCTTTTGTTATATTTTCTATATTAATAGGATTATTAGAATTAGGAAAAGCTTCTTTAAATTTTTTTTGATATAAAATTTCTTTTTCCAATTTTTTTATTAACTCGTCTTCTTTTCCAGACATTGCAAGTTCTGGAGGACTTTCTCCAAACATCGGTAATAACATTTGAATTTCTAGTTTTGAAAGATTAGAATTTGCCCATGTTAAAATGCTATTGTAACCAACATTTGTTAAACTCATACTATTTTTTGTATGAGAATGACCCAGTACTCCAATAGCTACTTTTTTATTCTCTGTAAAAGCTCTCGTTTGTTCATGACATGTAGCACAAGAAAACTTATTATCAATAGAAAGTTTTTTTTCATAAAAAAGATATCTGCCTAAATCTATTTTTTCATCTGTAATAGGATTATCTTCAGGTATAAGAGGTTTTGGAATATCCTTATGAATATTTGAAAAAGCATTTGTAGTAAAAAGTTCTTTTTTAGAAATAGGCTCTTTATTACTTTGAAAAGTACAAGAAAATAAGATTAATAAGCAGATAAATTTTTTCATTATTATTTATTCACCCTAAAAAACTTTTGACCATTTGATTTAGCTGTTTCAAAATCAAGACCTAAATTATTGAACATTGGTTTACAATCTTGATCATCTACACTAGACATACAACCAGCTGGTGTTTTATCTTGATTTGTATCAACATTACTATCAGATAATAATGAATCAACATCTAAAACAATATTATCTTTTTCAAAATTAAAGTTTGTTAAAGTTATTTCTGGTCTATTAGGATTTTTACACATAGATGGAGGTGTTGTCGTATTTGAATCTACTTCAACTTCATGTTTAACATTCATTCCACTAGACATATCAGTCATACATGCCGTACTTCCCAAATGTAAAAAATATCCTTGTGGTAATCCTGTTGTTTTTAAATCTAAACGAAGAAATTTATATCCAGAATTCCAAACCCAAAACATAGAAGTTAGGTTTAACGGAGATTCTGCTTTTGTAGGATCTTGATGGTTTTTATCAAATGGTACACCTACAGTAAATTTTATAGCTTTATAAGTACCTTTAGGTATTTTCCCAACTATTTCTTTATTTATATCTGTTGTTCCTGATGAACAATCACCTGTTTTATTTTCAAAATCTAATAAAGCCAAATCACCTGTTTGCCATTTTTTATCTTGATTTAAGGTAAGTTTAACTTCTTTATCTTTTTCATCAATTAATCTAACATTACTTAGATATAATCTAAAATCAGTTAAATTTACTTTAGATTTTGTGGTTCCAATATTTTCATAAGTTTTACCACAATCTACATCTTGACCATTCATTTGAGCTTTAAATTTTATATTTACAGAACTCATTTCTGAACTTGCTGGAGTTGATGTTGTATTACAACCCATAAAAACTGTGCTTAATGCTAATAGTATTATTTTTTTCATTTTATATCCTTATTTACTAAATTATCGTTTATTACTTGGCTAAAAATAGACAAGCTAAATTAATATTTTCTATTAATTCTTTATTGTCCTACAAGTACCTTACTATTTTTTATTTCAGTCCATTTTTTATCTGCAACTTCCATATTTTTCTTTGCTTGTGCTGGAGTATCTAACATTGTACCCATAGGAGGTTCTGTGGTATCAATATTCATTCCCCTTACTTTATAACCAACTGCTCCGCCAACAGCACCAGCAGCAACACTAGTTACAAAAACACTCGCACCAACAGCAAGAGCCATTTTATAATCTTTAGATAATGAAGCAACTGCTACAGTAGATGCAAAAGCGGCCGTTAAACCAAATGGAAAACCACTCATTGCACCAACAGCAGCACCAGTTTGTGAACTTTTAAAAGGCTTCCATTCAGAATAAGCTTTTGAAGCATCTACTGGTTGTGAATGGCTATGGGCAAATAAAATAGGTTTAGCTGTTTTTAATTCAGATGTAGCACTTTTATTTTCAATATTTAAATTATCTCCTTTTTGTAAAGGTGATTTTTGTGTTGCATCTGTAGTATTTGCTGTATTTGTAGGAGTAGTTTGAGCATGAGGTTTTGCTATTCCAAATGTATGTGCTAATTTGTCAATGACAGAAGAGTGTCCTGCGATATGAGTCATAATAAATCCTTTCATTATGTTTTAATAAATTTATAATTAACTATAACAAAAAAAGCTTTTTAAAATATGATCTTTATCAAGTTAAAAAAAGGTCTAAATTTGGGTATTTATTGATATTATTAGATTAAAAAATGATATATTTAATTTAAAATAATTTCTAAATAGATATTTATTCTTTATTATACTTTTTACTTTATATAGTATTATTTATCTACAAGATTACACCTAATAGAATGTTTTAAGTTAATAAAATTTTACATTACATCTACTGTAATGAGATTGAAAAGTAATATAAATAAGCTTTTTATTTTTTTATATATCTTTATTTAATTTATTCTTTTTTTAGATAAATTTAAACGAAAATCTCTTAGAAAAAAAAATTTGGTTTTTCATATTAATTTATTTGTATTTTTCAAATACATTTCACTTAAAGGACTTTAAGATAAGTTTTTTTTGAAAAATATTACTGTTAGTAGCATCATCAAAATTTAGGAATAGAAATTAAATAATTATTCAAAATTCAGATTTATTAATTATAAAAATTAACTTTTGTACAGAAATAGTTTGTCGATTTATACAAAATCAATAATTGTTTTAAGAAAACTTGTTTACAAGAATATGATTTCAGGGTAGGGTAATTATCCAATGGCATTAAGTTAAGGTTGAAATATAGTTATATACAGATTGTAGGTGCGTATTGCTATACGCACTTTTATTTAAAATCAAGGAAAATTATTGCTTATCTGTAAAAATTTTGTCAATAATTATAATTACGCCATACATTTTTTTTATTTACCATTTATTTTGTGCGTATAGCAATACGCACCTACGTTAGGATTGAAACATATTACAGCAATTTAATTCCTTAACTTAATGCCATTGGGTAATTATCCACTACTCATATTCAAAGCAAGCCAATTGAAAAAAGTCAAAGCAATTCTGTTTTACTATATACTCAAACACTAAAAAAATATATATATAAAGGTTGTTTCATAAAACAACCCAACGAAAACAATTTGTTTAACCATATTGTTTCGTAAAAATCAAATTTCTTTTGTTCTATAAATTTTAATGAATTTCTATTACTATATTAAAATAGGAATTGTTTTAACTGGTTTAGAATTAGGTGCTAAAAATATTTGAATTCCTTCTCTTGAAACTTCTCCCATTCTCCATAACATTTTTATAGAATTTTCTGGATCAAGTTTTAATTCAATTGGATTTCCTTCATTAAAAGTATTATTGACATTAGTATATGTTCCCAAACGATAATATTCAACTGAAGGCTCTCTCATAACCATTGCATTAGAATATCTTAAATAAACTAAGTAAACTAATCCATCTTTACTTAATCTGATATCTCCTGTCTGATTTTTTGATTCTTTGTTAAAAAATACTTGATAAGGCATAATCATTTCTTTACTATTATCATATTTTTTTCCATTTTCAGAAGTAACTTTCATAAATAATTTTGCAGATTTTGTTGTTTCTTTTGGAGCTTGAGAAATATGAATATAAGGACTAATTTTATCATTAGAGATATTATTTTTTTTTGAACTTTGTATTTCACTATTAGAATTATCTATAAAACTACTATTATCAAGTGATTTTGTTGTACATGAAGTAAGGAATAAGGCAATTATCAAAAATTTTGTTTTCATAAAAAATCCATCTTATAATCTATAAAATATTATTATATTTTAACATAAATTGATCAAAAAATTAAATCATTATCACATAAATTATATTTATTATATTTTGTCTATAACAAAAAATAAGGTTATAATTAACTTTAAGTTTATTTTAGTAGTAATAAAAAATTTTGGTGTTTAAAAAGCATGAATAAAAAATCTATTGTTTTAAATACTTCTATTCCAGGTCCTAAAAGTTTGGCACTTGTTGAAAAAAGAAAAAAATATGTTTCTAATGGTGTGAGCCTCGGAAAAGTACCTATATGTGCTGACTCTGCAAAAGGAGCTTTAATTACTGATATAGATGGAAATACTTTTATAGATTTTTTTGGTGGTATTGGTTGTATAAACTCTGGTCATTCTCCTGAATTAGTACTAAAAAAAGCTGAAGAACAAGCAAAAAAACTTCAACACACTTGTTTTCAAGTTGTTATGTATGAATCTTACATTGATTTATGTCAAAAGCTTGCAGAAATAACTCCTGGTAATTATGATAAAAAAACAGCATTATTTAATAGTGGTGCAGAAGCAGTTGAAAATGCAATAAAAATTGCGAGAAAACATACCAAAAGACAAGGTATTGTTTGTTTTGAAAATGCTTTTCATGGTAGAACAATGTTAGCTCTTTCTTTAACCAGTAAAGTTAATCCATATAAAGATGGTTTTGCTCCTTTCTCTCCAGAAATATATCAAGCTCAATTTCCTTATATGTTTAGAAAACCTACTAGTATGACAGACGATGAATATATTGATGAAAGTATTGCTAATTTTCATGGTTTTTTGGCTAGAACTGTAAACCCTCATAATATTGCAGGAATAATAATCGAACCTATTTTAGGTGAAGGTGGTTTTCTTATTCCACCAAAAAGATTCATAAAAGAAATTGAAAAAATATGTAAAGAAAATGGAATTGTTTTTATTTTAGATGAAATTCAATCAGGTTTTGCAAGAACAGGTAAAATGTTTGCCTCAGAACATTTTGATTTAGAACCAGACCTTATGACTATGGCAAAATCTATGTCAAATGGTTTTCCTATAAGTGCTGTAACTGGTAAAAGTGAAATAATGGATTCGGTTCACGCTGGTGGATTAGGTGGAACTTTTTCAGGAAATCCTATTTCTTGTGCAGCAGCTCTTGGAGCAATAGAAACAATAGAGAAAGAAAATCTATGTGAAAAATCTAATAAAATTGGTGAAATTGTAAAAGAAAGAATGAATAAAATATCAAAAGAAGTTTCTTTTATTGGAGAAGTAAGAGGATTAGGTTCTATGATTGCTATTGAAATTTCTAAAAATGGAAAACCAGACAAAGAAACCGCAGATAAAATAGTATATAATTGTTGGAAAAATGGTTTATTAGTAATTACAGCAGGAGTAGATGGTAACACCATAAGAACTCTTATGCCGTTAGTAATAACAGACGCTCAACTTAATGAAGGATTAGATGTATTAGAAATGGTAATGAAACAAATATGAAATATGTAGTTGTTGGTGGTGCTGGTGCAATGGGAAGCATTACCATAAAAGATTTAGTCAATACTGTAAATAAAAAAGATGAAATAGTAATTGCAGATTATGATTTAGAAAAAGCTGAAAAACTAGCAAAAAGCTTTGAAAGAAAAGTTTCTTGTGTAAAAGTTGATGTAAATAATCACGAAGAAACTGTAATATCTTTGCAAGGAACCGATATTTTAATAAATTCTGTTCAATATCAAATGAATCTTCAATTAATGGAAATAGCATTATCTTTAAAATGTCATTATGTTGATCTTGGAGGTCTTTTTCATTATACAAAAAAACAGCTTGAACTTGATCCAAGATTTAAAGAAATAGCTAAAACTGCTATTATTGGTATGGGAGCAGCCCCAGGAATAACAAATCTTTTAGCAAAACATTGTGCCGATGAAATGGATACTGTTAGTGAGATTCATATCAGACTTGGCTCTAAAGATAAAACAAATTATGTTCCAAAACCTGCTTTAGCTGTGTCATATTCATTAAAAACTATTTTAGAGGAGTTTTCTTATCCACCTGCTGTTTTTACTAATGGAAAAATGAAATTTGTAAAACCTATGTCTGGTGCTGTAAGTCATAAATTTCCTTTACCTGTTGGAACTCAAAAACCTATGTTTACAATCCATTCAGAAGTAGCAACTCTTCCTATAACTTATAAAGATAAAGGAATCAAAGAGGTAAGTTTTAAAATAGCTTTTGATAGTGATTTTACAGAAAAAGTTAAATTTTTAAGAGATTTAGGTTTAGCATCTCATGATGTAGTAAAAATAGGTAATATTGAAGTAGCTCCTGTTGATCTTGTTAATAAAGTTGCTATGTCTCAACCAACTCCAAAAATTGTAGGTGGTATAAATCAATATGAAATTGTAAGAGCAATAGTAAAAGGAACAAAACATAATAAAAAAGTAACTTTTATCGCAGATTGTCATTGTTCTGGTAAAAAAGATTGGGATCTTGGAACTGATATAAATACAGGTTGTCCTCCTTCTATTGTGGCTCAATTAATTGCTCATGGAAAAATTACTGAAACAGGTGTTTTAGCTCCAGAATCTTGCATTGATACAAAAGTATTTTTTAAAAAATTAGAAGAAAGAGAATTATTTTTAAAAGTAGCTAAAAAAGATGGTTGGAGTTTTTTGATTTAAATGAAAATATTAGTAACTGGTGCAACAGGTTTTTTAGGTAAAAGAATTGCTCAAGGTCTTTTAGAAGATAAATCTTATGAAGTTTTTGGAACTGGAAGAAATGAAAAAAACTTAAAAGAATTAGAAACTTTAGGAGTAAAAACTTTTAAAGGTGATTTAGATAATTCGGAATTTGTTGCAGAAATTGGTAAAGATATTGATGTTATTGTTCATTCTGCCGCATTATCTTCTCCTTGGGGAAGATATGAAGAATTTTATACATCTAATGTTATTTCTACCAAAAATATTATTGATTCTGCAAAAAAAAATAATATAAAGCGAATTGTTAATATCTCTACGCCAAGTATTTATTTTGACTATAACGACAGATTTGATATAAAAGAAGATTTTTTACCATCAAGATTCGTTAATTTTTACGCTCAAACTAAATATGAAGCTGAAAAATTAATTTTACAAGCATATAAAGATGGTTTAGAAACATTATCTTTACGTCCAAGAGCAATAATAGGTGGTGGTGATACAACTATTATGCCAAGAATATTAAAAGCTCAAAATGAAGGTAAACTAAAAATAATAGGTACAGGAAATAATATTGTTGATGTTTCTAGCGTTGCTAATGTAGTTTCTGCTGTTATTTTATCTATTAATGCTAATAAAGATGCTTTAGGACAAAATTATAATATTACAAATGGAAAACCAATAAAGTTATGGGATTTAATAGAAAAAGTTCTTAATAAATTAGATCTTAAAATGAGTCGTCAAAAAATACCTTTTGAAGTAGGTTATGGTATTGCAAAATTACTTGAAACTAAAGCAAAATTTTCAAAAGATTACAAAGAACCTGTTTTAACATGCTATGGTATAGGAATATTAGCAAAATCTATGACTATGAATATAGATAAGGCAAAAAAGCTTTTGGGATATATTCCTCATCAAACAACAGATGAAACAATTGATGAGTTTATAAATTGGTGGAAACAAAAATAGCATGAAAAAAATTATTCTTACAGGTGGTGGATCAGCAGGGCATGTAACACCTAATATAGCCTTGAGTAAAATTTTATTAGCAAATGATTGGAATATAGAATATATAGGCTCAAATGATGGAATAGAAAAAAAACTTATAGAAGAAGTTGGAATTCCTTATCATGGAATATCATCTGGTAAATTAAGACGGTATTTTTCTTTGGAAAATTTTAAAGACCCCTTTAAAGTAATAAAAGGTGTTGGAGAAGCAATAAATTTAATAAAAAAAATAAAACCCGATATTGTTTTTTCAAAAGGTGGTTTTGTAACGGTTCCAGTTATAATTGCAGCCGCTTTTAATAAAGTACCTGTTGTAATTCATGAATCTGACTATACACCAGGATTAGCAAATAAAATTTCAATTCCTTTTGCAAAAAAAGTATGTGTATCTTTTCCAGAAACTTTAACTCATATCCCTAAAGATAAAGCTGTTTATACAGGTGCTCCGATTAGAAAAGAAATAACTGAAGGAAATAGAGAAAAAGGTTTAAAATTTTGTGGTTTTAATAATGATAAGCCTATTTTACTTCTTATCGGTGGTAGTTTAGGCTCACAAATATTAAATAAAAATCTTAGAGAAATTGTTACTAAACTAATAAAAGAATTTCAAATAATTCATATTTGTGGTAAAGGTTTAAAAGATAATAATTTAGATAATATAGAAGGATATAAACAATTTGAATATGTAAATAATGAATTATCTGATATTTTTGCTTGTGCGGATATTTTTGTTTCAAGAGCTGGTTCTAATACCATTTTTGAGTTTTTAGCTCTAAAAAAGCCAAATCTTTTAATTCCTTTATCAAAAAAAGCTAGTAGAGGAGATCAAATACTTAATGCAAGATCTTTTGAAAAATCTGGTTTTAGTAAAATTATTTATGAAGAAGATCTTGATTCAGAATTATTGTATAATTTTATACATAGTTTATATAAAGAGAAACAAAAATATATAGATAAGATGTCTAGTTTTTTACTTAGAGATAGTGCTATGGAAATATATAATATTATTGAAACCAATAGGTTAAAAAATGAATAAAACAATTGTTTTTATCGCAGTTTTACTTTTCTTAAATTCAGTAGCTAGTGTTATTTTTGTTCCTCAAATAATGGCTTTAATGATACCATTAGTTATAATAATTGCTTTTTCTCCAATAGGTAAGGCAATAGCTAGTTTAATAACAGGAGGGCCTGTTAATACTTATTCCCTTTTTTCTTTTTCTAAAGATTCAAAAAATGAAATTCAATTATTAAAAGAAAAATGTAATTTTTTAGAAAGAAAAATGAAAGAATATGATGAAGAACTTGATAAAATGAGAGAAATCATTGTTTTTTCTGATAATAAAAAAATTCAAATTGATAATACAAATGAAGAAAAAGAAACTAAAAGAAAAATAGACTTATCTAAACATAAAGATCTTAATAATTAAAACACAGACTTTTATTATAGAACTCACTTTACAAGTAAAATAAATAAAATTAAATATGACTAATTTTGTCATATTTATATGGTTTAATAAAATTATAGACAAGAAATTAGTTTATGATTTTATTTAATATTTTTAAAGGAAAAAATTATGATAAAAATGATAGATCATATTGGTATTGGAGTAAAAAATTATGATAAAAGTAAAGCTTTTTATACAGAGGTTTTAAAAACATTAGGGTATGACTTATTAATGGAATTCCCCAAAGTAGGTGGATTTGGATTAGATGGTAAAGCTGAGTTATGGATTTCAGAAGAAACAGAAACAGCTAAAAGTCATATTGCTTTTTGTGCAGATTCAAAAGAAAAAGTAGATGCTTTTTATAACAAAGCAATTGAGTTAGGAGCAAAAGATAATGGAAAGCCTGGTATAAGAGAAATGTATCATCCAAATTATTATGGAGGTTTTGTATTAGATTTAGATGGAAATAATATTGAAGCTGTTTTTCATGGATAATTTTTTATGGGACTTAAAAGAAAATTAAGTGTTAGAACATAATGTTCGTGTGGATAATGATTATATAAGGAACGTTTTAAAAACGTTCCTTTTCAAAAAGGAATAAATATGGAAGAAAAATTTATGCTACGCGATGTATTAAATATTAAAGCAGTAGAAAAATTATCTAATAATATTTTTGAAATTTATGAAAATTTTGATAAAAATAATTTTAGTAATGATATTAAATTAGAATTAGATTCTTTAAATTTTGGAGATAGATCAAAACTTATCTGTAAAAATTTAAAAAAATATCTCCCAAATGATTATGAAATTGCCGTAAATATCCTAATAAAAACTTTAAAAGACGAAATTCCTTCTAATGAAATACCAAAGTTATCAGGATTTATTATCATGCCTTTGTGTTTATTTGTAAGTACTTATGGTTTAGATTATTATGATTTATCTATTAAAGCTTTATATGAAATGACTAAAAGATTCACTGCTGAAGGTGATATAAGACCTTTTATAATAAAATATCCAGAAAAAACCATAGATATATTGTTAAAATGGACAAAAGATAAAAACACTCATGTAAGAAGATTATCATCTGAAGGAACAAGACCAAGACTACCTTTAGGAATAAGATTACCTCTTTTTCAAAAAGATCCTATGCCAATAATTAATATTTTAGATAAACTTAAAAATGATGAAGAATTATATGTTAGAAGATCTGTTGCCAATAATTTAAATGATATTTCAAAAGATAATCCTGATATTGTAACTAAGACTTTAAAAGAATGGAATAAAATAGAAGATGAAAATATAAAATGGTTAATAAAACATTCTTTAAGAACATTGATAAAACAAGGCAATAAAGAAGCTTTAGATATACTAGGATATGATTTTAAAACAAATATTTTAGTAGAAAATATTGAATTAGATTCAAATAAAATTTCTATTGGCGATAAGCTTAACTTTAATTTTAAAATTAAGTCAAATGCTAATGAAAATCAGAACTTAATGATTGATTATACAATTTATTATATGAAAGCAAATGGTAAAAATAAACCTAAAGTTTTTAAACTTGCTAAAAAAAATATAAAACCATCTGAAACTATTAAAATATCAAAAAATCATTCTTTTAAACCTATAAATACGAGAAAACATTATAAAGGCATTCATTATTTAGAAATAAAAATTAATGGTGAAAATTATTTTATGGAAAAATTTGTTTTAGAATAAATCCCAGAGTACTGGGACAATGGCATTAAGTTAACGAATTAAATTGCTGTAATATTTTTTAATACTAATGTAGGTGCTTATTGCTATACGCACAAAATAAATGTTAAAGAAAACAAAATGTATAACGTAATCA
>JBBTGK010000122.1:0-25890 GCA_038060635.1 Cyanobacteriota bacterium
TTTCAGATTAACCCCGAAGTATATAATAAGGCTCGGACTATTGGTTTTGTTGAAAATAAATCTATCGCTCAGGTTCTTCGTGAGGCTGTAGATAGTTTTATGAGTACAAAAAAAGATATTGATAAAAAGCTTACTCTTGTCTTAGAGCCTGATGATGAGGAAGAAATTTTAAAGACTATTGAGGATAACGACTATATCTCAGAAGACGAATTTAATAAGAAGTACAATTTTAAAAAATAACCCTCATGAAAAAGCACTATTCAAAAAAGTTTGATAAGAAATTTGAAAAATACGAACGAAAAACCCAAGAACGAATACATAAAGCTATTGAACTGCTCCCTTTGGGTGATGTAGAAAAAATACAAGGTAAAAAGACACCTCCTATTTATCGGCTTCGGGTAGGTGATTATAGAATACTATTTCGCATGAATGAGCATGAAATTTTTATTGATAAGGTAGACGGGCGGGGTGATGTCTATAAAGGCTTATAGAGCAATTTTAAAAATCAGGTTGCTATAAAAAACATGAACTAAGTATGGTAATAATGATATTACCTTTTAGATTTGTACTTATGGCAACTCTCAACATTATAAAATCTGCCCTTCCTGAATCTGTAAAAACATACCGTGATACTGCTCCGCTTTGGACTTATTCTTTAGACTGGAAAACATCTAAAGGATTACAGGTTTGTTTCCGAACTATGATAAATGCAAGAATAGAATTTCCGTCAAACTCAGAAAATAGTTTTGTTTTAAGAGATATTTTTCAAGCTAAAAAAAATATTATGATAGGAAATGATAAAAAAGTATATGCAGGTAAAGCAATTATTGATTTTATGCTTTACCAATTATCACAAGAAGGGCTTATCAACTCCGATTCATGTTTTTTGCTTTACCCAAATCATAATCCAGGAGGAGTGAACGAGGTTTTAGAAGATACCGTGCCAGCACTCTCCTATCGCTTCGGAAGTTACTGTATAAAAGATAGTCTGGTACGTTGGAGAACAACTTTAAATAAAAGTATTGCAAGAACAAACAAAGAACATCATAAAATTAACTTTGAAAGTGAGTTTAATTCCCTGTGTCTGGATATAAAAAGAAAAATACGTGATAAAACCGTGATTGTACTTGATGATTTTACCACTACAGGACTATCTTTTGATGCTACAAAAAACCTTTTGGAAAAAGTAGAAGTTGATAAAGTGGTTCTATGTGCTGTTGGAAAATATACAAGTCCGTATGCAACCTATAGCAGTCATGAAATTAAAAAAGAATTTAATCCCTTTATTGAGGTTGATAAAATAACTTCAAAAGATGTTATACAAGTTAAAAAAAATGTTTTAGTAAATTCAGCCTCTCAATCGTTGATTTTTGAATATTTCCAAAGATTAGCTAAACAGTAAATTATAGTTAGTATTAGGGTATTTTTCTAATTACCTAACCTAAAAAACATTTCATATTCGATTTCTTTGATTTTGCTATCTTCCATAAACTCAGTTATTTTCACATGTTCTTCCTCAAAATACTTGTTATATTCAATAAGGCTTTCCTCTTGCCTGTTTAAAAACCTCTTCAGTAATGGTAATCTAGCACTAAAAGTATTTCCTTTGGTCTGTATTCTGCCAAATTTTTCAACTTTTTTATCAAAGCTAAAATAATCATAAGTATCATAGAATTTTTTAAAATCTGAGAAAACAAAATTTGGAATAACATCATGTTCATTACCTTTAAGAACTATGACATAAAAATACGGGTAATTTATTTTTACCTTTTTTGAATCATCAAAAATATCTTCATATAACATTTTGTCTTCCTCTTGCCTCTTTAACTAAAATTTGTTCTCTATCGCATATTCCTTTCTCATATCCTGATTTATAACATCTAAAAAATAATTTTCTGTTGAAATCATTACTCATGGTTAACCTTCTATAACACAACAATATTCTTGATTTACCAGTATAACAGGAGTAGTATTTTTATGAAATTTAGTTTCTCAATATATTTTTCAATGGCAAAATTATTTACGAGTTTAAAGAGAAAATTGTATTTTGCTTTTGGTCTTTCAGAATTTCTTCTGTTGAAAACAGAATATGTTGGCTCTAAAGAAGGAAATACATTTTTTATCAATAGAATAACTCACGTTCAAACCAAAAATGATAGGATAAAAATATTTGACCATAAGGAAGAATCAGAAAATATAGAAATTTTATCTATTCCTCAAGATATGAAACAAGACCTTTTATCAAAAGGTTCTCATTATTCAGTTTTCAGTGTTCATTCTGGGTTCGCTTAACTGACCTCAAAACTATATTTTCAGTCCGACAATTTTTTTTCAAAAAATCCCGTCCTTGAAAAATATAATCTTTCGGCAGTATAAAATATTTTGTATTTGGACTTTTGTTTTAAATGCGTTTTAAGAGGTTGTATTTTCATTACAGTATAAAGTAACCTTTTTTGTATTAGACCTGCCTTAAAAGTCAAATAAATGCGTTTTAGGGGTATTTCTGATATATGGTTATAATATGAAAACCGCCCCCACCCCGCCCCGAAATTTTATTTTTACCCTTTTTGTACTTTTTTTATTTTCTGTATTACTTATAAAGAGGAGGATAAGTAATAGCTAGACACTAGTAAAACATTTCATTTTTTTTCTTTTCTTCTTACTTTCTCTTTTTTAGTGAAGAATAAAAAGTTGTCATAGGGCTTGTTTTTTTTGTACTCAAAAAAAATTGCGTTAGCAATCCTTGACAATCTTTTTATTTCTGAACGCAAAATTTTTAAGTAAGAAAAGAAAAAAAACGTGAGCGTTAGCGAACACCAATTTCTTAATTTTTTTGTAAGGCGTTAGCCGTTCAAAAATTAAAAACGATATGAGCGATAGCGAATACCAAATATTTTCTTTTAGAAAATTCCTAAAAAAGCAAGCAAGCAAAAAAAAGAATAGGTTATTTTTTAAAATTTTAGAATAATTTTTTGAATAAAAAAATACCCTGTTTGTTTGTATATATATTTTTAATTAAAGCATGTATTTATATGCTATTTTGTCAAATTGTGGATAACTCAGCTAAGCTAGTCTAGTACAGGCTTTTCGGTATTAAGAAATATTGCAAATGCCACATTTCGAGCATGAACTACCACATTTCGAGCAGATACATTTCTTAATGTACCACATTTCGAGCATGAACTACCACATTTCGAGCATGAATTACCTCAAATATTGACATAAGTGGTAATTATAATTATACTTAATTTAGTAAAAATTTAATCTTAGTTTGGTAAAAAATATGACGCAAGAAAAAATTGAATTTAAGCATGATGGAGAATTAATAGAAATTGAACCATCAAAAATGGTGAATATTCCTAGTTCTGCTATACATATTGAAAATGATATTACTTTACTTCAAAAAAAGCTTTGGTTTGAGCTTGTATATAAGGCATTTCCTACGATGGGAAAGCAGAAAAAATATACTATAAAGCTAAGTGAATTAAGAGAATTAATTGGTTGGAGTGATAACACAAGTAATGACACAAAATTAAAAGAAGCCTTACATGGATTAAATCAAATTGCAATACAATGGAATATTTTTGGAAAAGATAAACTAAATTCTTGGCAATCTTTTCCTCTTCTTGCAGGGTGTGATATACCTGATAATTCAGGAGTATGTATCTTTGCTTTTAGTCCTTTTTTAGAAGAAAGGTTTTTAGCTATGGGGGAGGAGGCTTATGTAAAAATTGATTTGATTATCTCAAATAAGTTTCAAAGTAAATACGCTCTTTCCATCTATTGCCTAGCTCTTGATTATCTCATGATAAAAATTGGAAGTTCTGAAAAAAACTTTTCTTTAGAACAATTACGCCGTTATTTAGCAATTAAAGAGGGAGAATATAAAAAAATAAGCCATTTCAATGAAAGAATCATACAACCTGCACAAGAGGAAATAAACGAGCTATCAGATATGGATATTAAAATAGAACCCTTTAAAGAGGGGCGTAAGATTAATGGATATAAATTTTCTATGTCATTAAAAGAAGGTAAAAAAGAAGAGTATCTACAACGTAGAAATAAGTTAAAAGAATTACCTGCACCTGCAATAGAAACAAATGGAATTGAAGCTAAAAAAGATACTTTCTTTAAAAAAGAGGAAATAATTTTTACTAACAAAGAATTAAAAGAATTTTTTGCAAGGTACAATATTTCTGTATTAACAGATACCTTTCAAGATAAAATACAAGCAGTTCAAGAAGCATTTGGAAATAATATAACAAATATAGAGAAATATTTATTATATCTTTCAAAATATTCAGAAAATGAGTATAAGAATGGTTCTATAAAGAATCTTGCTGGTTTTTATGTTTCATTATTCAAAGATGATAAACAAATGGAAAATTATTTCCATGAACTAGATAAAGAATTAAAACAAAACCAAAAGAGAAAACAACAACTTGAAAGTCAAATTGAAACAAAGATACAAGAAAAGTATAAATCATCACAATACAATGAATTTCATGAATATATAGTTAATAATGTAGATAGCTTAGAGGCAAAAATAATAGAAATTCTTAGTACCCTTAAAAGTGGACTTGTTTATGAGGTTCTCATAAACGATAAAAATAAAGGGGTAATAGATAAAACACTTATAACAAATCAGCCTAAAAGCATGAGATTATTTGTTATGAATGAATTAAGACCGTTTGAAACTGAACTTGGATATATTCCTGAAACATTTGAAAATTGGAAAGCAAGAATAATTACAAAAGAGTATATTGAATCAATACAGGCAGAAATTGAAAAAGTACTTAGATAGCTAATCAAGAAGTTCTTTTAAGAGTTGTTTTCTTTTGTTCCCTACAAACCATTTACCTTCTAAAGAATCTAATTCAGATAAAATATTTTTTTTTCGTTCTTCTTTCTGTAGATAATCTCTATTTTGCTTTTCTTGTTCTTCTTTAAAACGTATAAGTTCGGATTCCTTTTCTTTAAGAGATAATTCTGTATTCTTAATCAATCCGTCCTTTTCTGATAAGACAAGAGCCTTTTCTCTATCTTGCTTTTTTAACTCTTCTTCTTTTTTCTTAAATTCCTCTATAAGATTATCTTTCTCCATTATCCTAGATTCAGCTTGAACAAGCCTAGACTCTTTTTCTAAAATCTCTTTTTCCTTAGTTAATTGTTCAGCTCTTACTTGTTCAGGTGTTCTTCCATCTGTAATTAATAATATTTGACTTTCCAAGCTATTTATACGTTTGTCTAGGTTTAGTATAGTTTGGTCTTTAGCATCTAAAGTCCTTCTATGTGCCTCTTTTAAATCACTTAATAAGGTTTCTATTACGTCGGTTTTGATAGAAGTTTGGATAGGTGTTGGGTATACTTTATGTGGTTCGGTTAATGGTTTAGACATTAGTTTTTCTTTTATACTTTTAATATTTAAACCACCTTGTTTTAATTGTTTTACTTGGTCAAATATTACAATGGCATTTGAATCAAAAAGAATGCTATTGTTATCGCCTCTTTGCATATAGGGTGATAATATTGGTTGTAATTCTTTAATGATTTTTCTTATATAATCATAAGAAAAACCTGTTGTTGTTATAACAAATTGAACTGATTTATCATAATTCATCTTTAGATAGCTTTATAATTTATAATACATAAACCTATCAGATTATAAACATAAACCCTTATTTAATCAATACATATAGTCTATTTAAAATAACTTATACCTATCTAAAGGTCTATCTAAAGTGATATTTTATGCAAGTATTAGTTGGAGTTTTACTACTCATTTTCACTAAGCCTTTTTTCTTGTTCTAACCTTTGCTTTTCTTCAATAATTTCTTTTTCCAGTTGCTCATCAGAAGGTAAATACAGTTGGTATTTTGAAGCAAAAATATTTTTAGAATCATCTAATAAGGTATATTTGACCAGTTTATGATTTTTATCAGCACAAAGGATTAAGCCTATAGTTGGATTATCATTACTTTGCCTTATTTCTTTTTCAAAATATCTCACATAAAAATCCATTTGCCCTATATCCTTATGGGTAAGCTTTTCTGTTTTTAAGTCAATAACCAAAAAACATTTGAGGATATAATTATAAAAAACTAAATCAGGATAAAAACTATCATCCTCAACAGTGATACGGTATTGTCTGCCAACAAAAGCAAAACCTCTTCCTAATTCCATAATAAAATCTTGCAACTTATCCATAAGAGCCTGTTCTAAGTCTTTTTCATAATATTTTGAGTGGGCTTTAATTCCTGTAAAAGCTAGATTATATGGGTCTTTTATAAATTGTTCTGGTGTAAAATCTCCTTCATTTGCATTATTTTTTGTATCTTGTACTAAATCTCTTACATCCTCTGGATTTGATTGAACCATAAGAGTACGTTCATAGAGCTTGGTTAAAATACCTCGCTCAAGTGTTCGAGTTCCCCAACGTCCGTGTATAGATTCATTCATATAGAACTCTCGTGCCTTGGGACTTTCAACTTTTAAAAGCTCTCGGTAATGAGTCCAAGATAATTCCGACCGCAATGCGGTCGGAATTGGAAAGCATACATAAAATTTTCTCATTCTTTCAAGATTACGCTCAAAAAAGTTACTTCCGTATTTATCACTCAATCTTTTAGAAAGGTTTTTGATAACATGTTTTCCGTACTCTGCTTTGACTTTTCCATGTTGCTCTTCTTCAACAATCCGTTTCCCAATTCCCCAATAACCCTTTACGGTTTCAAAATTTGCTGTTTTGTAAACGGTAGCTCTCGCACTTTCAATGATACTAACCACATCATTATAAAGAGACTCCATTCTTAAATGTTCCAATTCTTGAATACTAGAGCCTAATTCTTTATCTTTTTTTGGTTCTTTTTTCTTTGGCATAACTCATTACTAAAAAAATAACAGTGATTGTACTGTACTATAATAACTAGATTTTACCAAGATTATAAAAAGGGAATTCGTAATTGTTGTAAATATGTAAGTCTGCCTCTGGGTTCTGTTGATCCTCTAACTGCTTTTTTATATCCACGTTTGAGTTTATACTTTATTTGCCTGTGAAAAAAATGTAGGGCATCTGTAGAAGTAGGGAAGTACTTAAAAGTGTTTCGTCCGTTTCTTCCAATTCTTCCATAAGTTACAAGTACTATAGGAAATGATAAAGTAACCTCATAAAACTTATGGTGCTTCTGGTCGGAACATTCAAGATAAAAAGTGTTATTCATAGCTAATTTAAATAGGTTTGATAAAATTACTCAATCAACAGGAAAAAAGAATACTTGAATCTTTATATTTTTGTTCTTTGCCGATTTTAAAATAAATTCCTCAATTCTTGTGGTTGCTTCCTGTAGCTCAGTAAAAATATACGGTAATGAAATATGATATTGTACAAATTCATCATTTTTCTGAATAACTTCCATTTTATGCTTACTAAAAACTTTTTCTTCAATTTCAATAATAAACAAGTTATCCAACTCATTAAAATTCTTCTTACCCTTTGGTCTAAGCAAAAAATCAATTTTTGAGTAGTGTAAGTTATCGCTTAAATCAATTGCTTTTTCTTCTCTTCTGGCTCTTTCTTTAGGTAAATTTATAATAGAAGGGTTTGTGCTTTGATAACTACTAATAGTAACATTTTGATGCCTAAGATAAGAATAAAGAGTCTTTTTAGAAATAGATAACTGAGAACAAATATCTTTTATTGAGTGTTGTTGTGATTCATACAAGGTTTTTGCTGTCTTTGCTTTTTTTTCAGCTTCGGGGCTTAGTCCTTTTGGTCTGCCTCCAACTCTGCCTCTACTTCTAGCACTTTCTAACCCTGCTTTTGTTCGTTCTCTGATTACATCTTTTTCAAACTCTGCAAGACTGGCAAAAATATTAAAGATAAGCTTTCCCTGTGCGGTGGTTGTGTCTATGGGGTCATGTAAACTCTGGAGTCCTATTTTTTGGCTATTAAATCCTTCTACAAGGGTAACTAAATCTTTAAGGCTTCGTCCTAAACGGTCAAGCTTCCAAATCACTACAACATCACCTGAACGTAAATTTTTAAGCATATTGTCCAACTCTGGACGACTGGTTTTACTTCCACTTACTCCAAAGTCTTGGTAAATCTTTTCACAACCTGCGGTTTTCAATTCATCTAATTGTAAATCTAGGTTCTGGTCTTTGGTGCTTACTCTGGCATATCCTATTTTCATACTATCCTTAAATTAAAGTTTACTTTATTCAATACAAAGTAAGGTTACTATACTTTGAATAAGTAAACAAGTTAATTATACCTATTTTGCTATCTGAAATGAAAGTTTAAGATAGGGAAGTAAGAGTTACCTAAAACGAACGTTTTAGGTAACTCTTAGATGCCAATTTCAACAAACGATAATTTTTGTCACTTTTGGGAAAAGCCATATTAAAAATTATCAATACTGAACACAGTTATAAATCCAACTTAGTTAGTATCAGCTCTCTAATATTAGGGTAATTTTTAATGGGAAGAAACCCAAGTTCTATTATTGTTTATCAATTCTTTTTTTAGAAATGCACTTGATAAATCTATGCTAAGATTATTAGCAATAGAGACAAGAACAAAAAATACATCTGCAAGTTCTAACTGAACATCATAATGTTCAGATGAAGTATCACATCGCTCATTATTACTTTTTCTAATTGCTTTAGCTAACTCTCCAACTTCCTCAATTAAAAGAGTTAAACGCATGTTTACATCTTGGTTAATAAAACCTCTTTGAGTTAATGCTCTCATAATATAACTTTGATAATCCGCCAAACTTCCTTGATTTGGAATATTGTTTTCAGTAGTAATCATAGGCGACATTAGATAGAACCTCTCAATTTTGATATAATTATATTAATTAAAGTATTTAGCTCCTCCAAATTAGCAGAGCTATATTTCATGTGTGGAATTTTACTAGTTACCAAATCAAAAAGTGAAACCACATTATCGTAATCTGTATTATTCAATACTTGTATATTTTTTGTTTCTAACATTCTTTTCTTGAAATCTTCTATACTAGGAATAGCAACAACAAGAATATAACTATTTTTGACAATTAAGTCAAGAATAGTTAGTTGTTCAGAGTCAAATGGTTTATTACTTCTTAAGTATTTACCAAAAACAACTTCTGAAATATGAGAACGATCAAATAAAACCCTTTCTCCATAGGCATACTCTCGAAGATACCTTTGAAATTGATTTAAAGTATCAATATGCTCTAATTCTCTTACATCATATCCACCTAATTTTTTTAGATTGAATTTTAGATTTTTTATTAATGTGGATTTACCTGCACAATCTATTCCTTCAACAATTACTCCCAGCATAATCATAACACCAAATCTTTTGAATACTTTGTCACATATTTTTGTACTTCTTCAATGGAACAGGTTTTTCCATACTCTTCAGAAATTAAGTATACAAAGGAATCTTTACCCATATCAAAAATAATATCATTCGTTAATAAAAAATTTCTATTGTACTTTTCATTAAACAAATGAATTGGAGATAATAAATCTATTAATGCGATTAAAGATGTCTGAAATGCGTGTCTCCAATTCATTACAGTTAACATTTCCCTTTTTATACTATCGGAATCTAAAAGATACTTGTTGTACATGTTTGTCAATGACATTTTGTCAAGTTCTGTTTGGACAGCTAAAACTTTATAGCGTAATGAAACATTGCGTAACTTTTCTCCACCATCACCAACAACTCTATTTTTTATATCATACCTAGTATCAAATATAGATAATTCTTCAAAGGGGATTTTTTCTTTTCTAATCCTAAAATTTTCAATTAACAAATTAACATTACTTAGAAGTTTCTTAGAAGAATTGGATAAAGAATGTAAATCACTACTAATCTGGTGTCCAACAAACAATGTAGAGTTATTTATATATGTTCCAAGAATATCATCTATATTACTAACATATTCTTCTGAAGTTTCATTTTTTCCTCGAAAATATAACTCAGAAGTCATTTCAATATTATTTAAATTGATAACATCTATAATAGTATCAATATATACGGTATGAAAACAGGCACAAAATGGAATGAATTTTTCCTCTGCTTTCCAATTTTTTGCCCATTCAGTATCAATTGATACAATTCTCTTTTTATTTTCAGTATTACAAGTTTTATTTTTAGAAAATTTATAATGATATTTTGGTATATTCATAATAATTAAACTTTATTCATAGTAATACCAGTATATTTATTAACATGATTTTCCTTATATGGGTATCTTTTCCAAATTTCTTTTATTCCCTCTTTATTTAAATCTCCTATATGTAATACACTATCTGGCTCGTTGTAAACGGGCCAAGCATATACTTGTTGATTTGGATAAATTAGTATTGCGTAACCTTCCGTTTTGCTATCCCATAATGTAAATTTAACTCTTGGTTTCCAACCAAGAGTTTTCTTAAGGTGCTTTATCTGTTCAAATTTTTCTATAATATCATTATTGTTAGCCAAGTCTTCTTGTTTTAAACTTTTTGCTCGCCCTCTGAAAACAGGAACAACCATTTTTACTTTAGTAATACCCAAAGTATCTGCTATTTGAACAACGTATTGAACATAAGGTAAGGTTTTTTTCAATATGACTGTTGATAAAGATACCTCAATTCCAGAATCTCGTAAATTTTGCAGTCCTTTAATTATTCCATCATAGTCACCACGAACTAAGTTGTTAATATTTCTTGCCCCATCAAGTCCTGCATTAATATAACTAACTTTTCCCTTTAACTTCTCACAAACTTCTTTAGAAATATGAATAGAGTTTGTTGGTAAACCAACAATATCAAATTCTTCTTTAAATTTTTCAATTAGTTCGAAAATATCTTTTCTCAGTAATGGTTCTCCACCAGATAAATAAACTCTTTGTACTCCGTCTAACTTATGTCTTAGTGAAATAAGAGTTTGAAATGAAGGATCTGCAAATTGTTCAGATTCACTACAAAATGAACAAGCCAAAGAACATTTTCTTGTAACTTGTAAAATTACTGATAAAGGAGCATCGCATGATTCATAATTTGGTAAGTCATTATTTGTTATGGTAAATTCATGATTGTTTTTATCAAAAAAAATATTAGATTCCATATAATAAAGAGTCCCTTAATATTTTAAAATATTTGTTAGAAATTATACGATATAAAAAAAGTAAAAGCTATTATTTTCAACGTTTTAAAGAATCAATTTTTATTGATATTAATCAACTATATATACAATTTATTTATTTCTAAAAAATACTTATAAAAAACGTCTGTTTTCAACAAATTAATTAATATTCATTCTCTATTTTCAATCCAAGAGAGAATTTTTTTCAATCTTACATAAGAGTCTTCTGCTAAAAATTCAGCATCTTCAACAATCTGCTCAAGTTTTTCAATATTACCTTCTGTATAATCACAAATCTTCCTAAATTTATGAAGCTTAGAGATATTAGAAGTAAGCCTTTTAAATCGGTAACGTTCATTATGTTCTGGGTAATTTGCGAGTAAAAAGCTAAAAAAACCTTTTACTTGTCCATGAACCTCTTTTATATTTTCTTTAAATCTATCTTCCTCTGGTAAATCTGATGAAATAGCGATTATAGTCTGCTTTGCTCCATGAAAAATAGCATAATAAAGGCGACTTACATAAAATCTTTTACAAGCATTTACATTTTCTAAAGATTCCTTACCCTCATAAAACCCCTCCTCTTTAAGAATACGTGCTGTAGAGTAAAATGATTCTAAATTAGACATAGTTTTTTAGATAAGGTTCTGTATGAAAAAAAGTCTCATATTTTGCAAATATTTCTTCGTAAGGTTCAGCTAAATCCCTTATTTTTTGCCTTATTTCTTTATTCATATCATCTTGTTTCACATATAAAATCAATGAGGGGTTAGTACTTTCCTCTTCCTCTGCTCCATCATCATAATAAAGAGTAAGTGTTGAATTAGGAAATGAAGCTCTGGCATTTTTACATATTTCTAAAACACTAGTAATAACCTCAAAATTTCTTGAAAGATATAAAAAAGAATCCTTCTTATTAGGTAAAGTTACCCTTATACTAGCAAACTCTTTTGACAAATAGGAATCAATCGTATTATTTATTTCTAAAACAACATCACTATGTGCAGTTTTCTTTATCAAATTATGCATTATTTTAGCTATAAATTGAGCTAAATCGTTATTAAGAGGAATAACCTGATTTTCTATCAAAGGTAAACTCTCATTAAAATTTAACATACTATCTCCCATAAAACTAGATACTAAAAATTATACAACAAAATAGTATCAGACAACTTTATAAAGTCAATGTAAACAAAAAATATCTTTAGGCAATCATTTAAGTAAACTAATCAAATGACTTTGCTTCTTTTCCAACAATCCAACTATCATACCAATTTTCATAATCCCAGTAATATGAACATATCTTATTAGGGTATTCAGGTAAAACTGCACATGTCTCAGCATTTTTTCTTAGATACTCTAAATAATCATTGGCTTGGTCTGGAGGTAAATCTTCTACAATTACAAATGGGAAATTAACTCTAGGTAGTTCTATAGCGTTTACTTTTGGTGTTTTTGTGGAATATTCCATGTATCAACCTCTAATTATTTGATTTGTGATTCTAAAGTATCAAGCCAAAGATGAAGTTTTTTTAATTCTTCTTGGGTTTCATTCATTATGCTTATAATTTGTTTTGTTTTACTGTTCAGATTATAAGAAATGGAAGCGTGATAATCGCAAGAATTACGAGTCTTTCTTAAGGTATTCAAATTATCAGCAATGATTTCAAATTGTTCCTTCTCCTTAATTCCTTTTTTAAGATTTAAAGAGGTTCGTTCATAAAAAATACGAAGATTTCCATGTATAGAGTCTTCAGTATCAGAAAATTTTTTTACCTTCAATACATCAGAAAAACGATAGGCAAAATCCTTAGCTAAGTGAAAAATACCATAGTACGCACGACTTATTGTAGTTCTCTGAAATGAATTTACCAAGTGAGGATTTTGTTCACGTAAAAAGTCTGTATTTTGAAGAACCTTGGCAGATTCAATAAAATCATCGCCAATAGAAAGTTTTATCATGCAGTAAGATATTCATCAGTAATAGAGAAAAGTACGCCATATTGCAGTAAATGGGAAGTATATTGTCTTCCAAAAGCTTTAATAGTTTTATGGGTTTCTTCATCATATTCTGGAAAAAGTAATAACAATGAAAGAGAGCAAGCTCCTGACTTATCTATTTCATTTGTAAGTTCTAATTGCATTTGAATATCCGCTCCAAACTTTTTTCGTGTTTCTTGACAAGCTTTTATAATATCCTGAACCACCTCAAAATGTTCTGAAAGATATAAAAGTAATTCTGGGTTGTCTATATAAGCAATATTACTACCTTCAAGCTGACTATTTATAAATAACCCAAGTTTATTTGCAAGTGTTTGTTTTAATGAATCTGTAGGAGAAATTCTTGTGATAGCATCCTTTACACCCAAAAGAATAATATCAATAACTTCTTTAGTTATTGTATTAACAGATATAGGATATTCTTGTATGGATTTTTCTAAAATCTGCATTTTATCTACCATTCTTTTAAAATGTATATAGTTTAAATTATACAACAAAATAGTATCAGGCAATGTTATAAAGTCAATGTAAACCAAAATATCTTAAAGTAATCATTATTTGTTATGAATGATAAAAACGCCAAGTCGTAAAAAATATGCGAAAATATAGAAGGTAAGGAGTAAAAGCATGGTACAACAACAATATTTAACAGAAAAAGAAAACAAAACAGTCAAACAAATTGTAAAAGAAGCACAGCTAAAAAGAGTAAAAGAAGTAAATCTCTCTGTTTGTATAGAAAATAAAACAAGCTTAATGTTAGTTACCGATAATCAGAATAATAGAAGACCTGAAAAAGTCTTTTTTCTTATTCCTTGTAGAGAAGAAAAAAGGGCTAAACAAGAGCATATTCCAATGTTAGCAATGATTGGAATAACATTAGGCAGTACCCATAATGAAAAAAGTGATTCTAATTACTCTTATACAGAAAGTTATGAAATTTTTTCTATAAACAACATACCAAAATTTGGTATAGAATACCTAAAATTGATTGTGGGAAAACAAAATTACCAATTTGATACAAAAAGAAAAGTATGTACCTTTTTTGAAAAATACCTTAATTCAAGTTCATTATTTAGTTCATGGATTAAAAAACTACATAACAGTATCTATTATACAAAAAAGATTCTTACAGAAGGGGACAACTGCTTATTTCGAGTAAATCCAATATTAGAAGAAGGAGAAACAGTTCCACCAATGATAAGAGCTATAGGCTCTATTAGAGAGATTTATATAGAAGATGAAACACTTTTTAGAGATGATAAACCAGAAGGAAATAAAATAATTCAATTTTTAAGATTCAAGCAACGAAAAGTTGCCTAAATCTAGGTATAGAAAATACTATCTTTCTAAATCGTGGTCATTTTCAAGACTTTTATTTTGTTCACTTAGTTTTTCAAGTTCTTTTTCATGCTTTAAGTAATGAAGAAATAGCTCCATAAAATCTTCTTCATTTTTCAAAAAATTTCTGTCTAATTCTCCTAATTCTTTTTCTTGTTTTTCAGATAAAGAGGAGTAGAATGAATGACCAATTTCTAAATTTTTATCAAAGTCTTTAGTGAAATTAGAAATACGAACTGCTTTTGAAAGCAATTCTGCGTTTTTCCTAGCACTAATTTTATTTAAAATATCAATAGTTTGAACTATTTCTTCAAAATTAGTACTAGAAAAATAACCAATAAGCCCACCATTATTAACATCAAGTATTAATTTAACAAGATAATAAATATACTTATCATTGTTATTTGCAAAACCCCCGTATGATTGAATTTTTTTATAGAAATAATAATCAAAAATTAGTTCTTGATTACTATAATTCCCTTCTAAATACTCATGTATATTTTTCATAATATTATAATTAAAATTTTAAAGCTTTTAATATTTCAGGATATTCTCTATAAACTTCTTTGGTAGCGTTGATAATATCTTGTTTGGTAGCTGTATAAGTAGTTACTTTAGTTACAGTATCTCCTTTATTACCTATTATTTTACGGAATGAAGCAGTGAATATTTCATGTTCTTCTCTTGTTAAAACTATAGATAACATATCATTAGATTTTTGCTCCCATGTCCCAATTTTAGCAAAGCGTTCATCTGGTATATGATGAACTTCAACCCACTCACTTTTCTTTAAAGTTCCTGCTAAATTTTGTTTTCTTGGTAATCCTGATTTAGCAACTGTATCGTTTAGCTCCTTATAAGACCTTATACCAAATTTATCAGCATATTTAAAGTCTTTTAATGATTTGAAGGCTATTTTTACTGAAATTTTCTTGACAGTAACTTTTATTATTCCTTTACTTGCATCTTCAATTTTTTCTACAACTTTAAATAATTTTGCAGCTTTACCTGCTGCTCCTAAAACAGGAACGTTTGACCATACATTTACATTTGCCCAAGCAATCTCACTTGGTGTTGATTCATGGTTCATATAAACTTTAACTGCGTCTATAACCTCAAGCGGGTTAGGTAAAGCAGAAAAAGCACCTTGAAAAACAGGATTATTTAAATCAAAAATATAATCTAATGGACTTCTTACACCAAAAAGTATAGGAGTTGGCTCATTTATTAATTCTTCATAATCTTGAACTTCTTCAATTTCTGGAAGTATATTTATATCTAAAATATTAATTGAATAATAATTATTACCAGAAGAACTAATATAGAAATAGAGTTTTCCATCAATAATTGATTCATAATTCAAAACTCTATACTTTCCAAGTTTTGAAGAATATAAATTATATGAACTACTACTTTTATAGTTAATTATATTGTTACTGTTTGGATAAAGTACCCTTAAATCTATATTATCAATTGAATATCCATCTTTGGGAGAAATAATGACATTGTATGTATGTCCTTTCAAAACTGGTAAATAAAATCTGTCAATTTTATTTTTTTCTACATAAGAGTTATTATTACCAGCAATTAAAGGGATACTATCTCTGTCTTTAATAGCTTCTGAATAATTTTTAAATTTATTTTCACTAAAACCATCTAAAATATAATGTTTTAATCCTGAATAAAGACTTCCGTTCTTAACAGCAATTTTTACATCAGGATACAGGCTTAGATATTCTTTTTCTGAAAAACCATTTTTCATTGCATCAACACATCTAAGAAAAGTAGTATTTTTTCCTCTTCCTTCTAAAAGCCCATGGTATGCAAAATGATGTTGACCTGAGGGTATGGTTTTCTTATTTTTAACAGCCTCTCTTACATCATCAAAGGTTGTTAAATAACAGGTTTCAAAAATTTCTGGTGAGCCAAAATCAGGAGCAGAATTATTTACAAGAATAGGAGTGGGAGAAGGAGGTCTTATAACAGGTTTAGTTGTATCTCCTTGTCCAGTAGAAACAGGAGCAGTAACAGTAAATTTTTCAATATTACCTCTGACATTTGAATTAGCCGCTGTAACCCAAACAAAATAATCTCCATTTGAAACGCCATTAGGTAGTGGAATAGATGCTTTACCATTGATATCAAGAGTTACATTTTGTGTTAGAATTGGTTTAGAATCAGCAGTAAGAGCTATAGAAATGGTCGCAGTTGAGCTTGGTTCTCCATAGTAAAGGTTAAAAGATGTCTGATTCCCATTTTGTATAACAGCTATTTGATATGGATATGAAACAACTTGAGTAGGTTTTATTTTTAAAGCATCTGTAAGACTAATAACATCAAGGATTTCCCAAGTATTATTATTGTATTTCCAAGTTGTAACTAAATTTCCCACTTGTTCAGAAGAAATAAAACCATCTGAAACATAAGCAACAGCACTTGAAAGAACATTTTCTCTACCTGTTACCTCTGAAAATATGTTGTTGTTTTTGATGAGTTGATATTTTGATTTTGCGTCTTTTGTACTAACATAAGAAAAAATATAATCATTATAAAATCTTCTCATATTAGAGTTATAAAGCGTAATAGCATTAGCTGAAAAGCCTCTTGTGGTTGAATATGAGCCTTCATTAAGCTTTAAAGGTTCAGTACTATTACAACACCCTTCCATCTTTAAATTTACGAAATCAGCCCCATAAAATACTTTAAAAGAGTCATCTGTGCTATCTTGTTTTTGAGTAAAAACCTTTGCTGGTAAATAGCTATTTGCTCCAAAACCGCCAGTAAAATTTGAAATTGTATTTTTATCGAAATCCACTATAAAATTTACCAAAGGATTTATTGATGAATTAGTATCAGCATATTGAGTATTACAAAAAATAGAACATTTAGGGCTATTTTCGTACAGGGCTATTGCAGGAGCGTAAAAACTCTGTTTTTGATATTTTGTATCTTTTGAAATCTGTAATTCATTACCATGTGGTTTAGATGTTTGGTCAAAAACCCTTGCAAACACACTACTGTGTGTATAGTGAGGGAAAGTATTAGACCAAGTGCTTATATCTAAGTTATCATAGGAAAAACCGAAATACCTTTGGCTTGGGTCAACATTCATGTTAAAGCTAACATTATTAGGTAATTGAGTAACATTTACCTGCGTTGCGTCTTTTATAAGATTTCCATTGCCATCAAACTGTTTAAAATATATATTTCCATTAGAAATATCTTGATAAGATATAAGTAAATTACCACCAAAATATTTTACTTTTCCATTAGTAGTATTTGCTGAAATAAGAAATTCATCTTTTACTATTTGTTTCGTATTAGAATTTATAATCTTCCCATACAGATTATTTCCATTATTTGAGAATAATGTTACAAAATTATCGCCAGAAGAAGCCGTATCTCTAAGTTTCGCATCAAAATAATAATTAGGGTCATTGAGTTTTGTGGTATCTTGGGTTGCCCATTTCTTTACCTCAAAAGAACCATGCAAAGTTACATCATATTTTCCTGTCAAAAGGTTTGGTAACTTACCATTTACGACTTTGCTTTTCTCAAGTCTATAACTCCCAACCTCTTTAAATTTACTATAGAAATCAATACTTTCTATTTCACCATCAAAAAACTCACTTGCATTCGTTTTGTCATTACAAAATAGTTTTCCTTTGCCGATTGTTAACGGATTTTGAGAAGTTTTAAAAGTTTTTTTCAATTCTACAGTACGAGAAAGTTCGTATTTCCAGCTTGATGCTGGGCTTCCTGTATAGATTCCCCAGTCAGCTGTGCCGAAAGTAATTGATTTTGTATTATTTTTAGGTACAAAAAAATCAAGGTTGGTAAAATTTCCCCAATTAGCATCTTTAATTGCTATAGCATCATTTCCACTGCTATATAAATAATCAAAGGCTTTATTTGTAAAGTCTTTACCATCTGGAATAAAAGGCTTTATTGCACAAATATTTTCTACACTAGAAAGAGCAAATAAATCTATTCCATCACCATCTGTGAGTAGTGGATACGTTTTTTTGTCCCTAGCTCTGTATCTTACAATTACCCTATCAAAATCAAAATATGTATCGAATGTTAAATAAGAATTTAAACCATTCAACTGCAATAACTTATTATTTTCTTTGAACAAAGATTCAGGAACATTTTTTATTCCCATATTCTTATCTTCTTGTGGCGAGATTAAATTTTGCTTAGTACAAGAAGATAAAAAAGTTGAAAAGACAAGTGATACCGATACTAATTTTTTTAGAAAAAACTTTGTTTTACTTATACTCAAATCATTTTCTCCTTGATTTCAAAAATAATTTTAGAAAAATGTGGAATATGATTACGACTTTATTGAAGACGACTAATTTGAATTAATTATAGTATAACAAGATAGTATTAAAGACACAAAGTTAATAAAACTTAAAACAATAAGTCGATTATTTGTTAATTTGATATCTTAAAAGTTTTCTTTTAAATAAATCTTTTGTAGAGGTTACATATTTATCAATTATTTCTTGTTCTAATTTTTTACAAAAACTATCTACATCTATTTTTAATGATTCACAGATTAAAAAAGCATTTTCAATACTTGGTCTATTTCGCCCAGTTTCTATACTACCAATCATAGCACGGCTAATCCCAGTCATTTCAGATAGTTCTCTTTGTTCTAAACCAGCTTTGTATCTCTCTATTTTTACCCATTCAGCAATAGTTTTGTATTGGCATATTTTATTATTATTTTTTTCTACTTTTACAGGCACTATTACAAGTTTATCTTCTACCATACTTATAAAGTTAGGAATTAAAAGTCCACCTTTTTCAGTTGAAAGTTTTTTTTCTTCTTTATTTGTTTGTATTGTCATAATATTTTTCCAACAACTTTTATATTAGAATCTAATTAAAATTATAAGGTAGCTAACAATATTTAATTGAAAAAACAGTACTATTATTTTATTTTTGGAAAGTTTTGGAAAATATATCTTTATAAAATATTATACATATATTGATATATATTTGAATTATAGCATGATAGTATATAACTTCATTGGAAAAATTTGTAAATAGAAAATATTTTATCTATGGAAGGAAATAAATTTTAAATGGTAGCTTTCCTAAAACAAAATTTTAGTGTGAATATACTAAAAGATAGTGTACCTATGTGTATTGTTGAAGTAATTACTTCAAATCAAGGTTTTCATAATATCTACGTTAACGATATTTGTATTAATAAAAGACTTAAAGATAACGATGATAAATCTATCTTCCTTGAGTTTTTAAATAACAATGGAACGATTAGAGATAGTTTATTTGAAACATACGGCAAAAAAACAGGGAATAGAAGAAGTGAAACTATCAGAAGAATAGATAAATTACTTTGTGATATATGCTCTATTGATAATGATAGATATTTTATTAAGAGAGGAAAAAATCTCTATACTATTGAAATAGAATATATCAATGAACTTGATATGTTTATAGGGAATTATTATATGTACTATCTTGGGACTTCTGAAAAAGGTGTTATTCGTAGAGTAGTCGCAAGGATTTTTAAACAAGATAATTCAACTTACATTGAATTCAAAAGTACAACCAATACATATAGAGGTATAATTGAATCAAAAACAAATTGCCTTTTTTCTTCAATGGAACAAGTAAAATATAATAAATATAAAGTATTTACGATACTGTATGGCGATGTTGGAACAGCTTTTGATACTATTACTGGCTTAATGAGTTTTGCAGACAATGGAATACCAACAAGTACTAAAATCCTCCTCATAAAAACAAGACAAAACTTAGACATAATGAAACCAAATAATTTTGATAGCTACAATTATATAAATGATTTAGAAAATCACTTAGAAGATGATTTATTAGATATTATTGAAGATAATTCAACAGATATTAGGGCTAGGAAAATAGAAGGGTTGCAAAAAAAGTTACTAGAGTTACTTTCAAACGATATAGAAAATAAACTTGTTTGTGATAAAAAGCCTGAACACTCAAAATTTAAAGAAAAAGTATTACCCCTATATAGGGTAAATAAAGAATAAACAAAAATTACAGGGTACAACCTGAAAGGAAATGTACCCTGTAGAATAAACTAATACTCTGATGGTAACATCAAGACTTTATCGCAGTAATAGAGAGTAATTGTTCGTAATGGAAAGTCGGTGTAATGAAGGTTTTGAACCTGTAGAACCCTACAATTACCATCAGTACAAATGATTCCACCCTTAGAAATTTCAATATCAACGGTAAGGGTATAAACCTGAAAAGGCTCATTTCTAACCCTTTCTATTGTCTGGAAACTTGAAACAATATCACCTATCCAATAACAATAAGCAACCTCCATAAGGTACTTTGTACCGTCAGTAAGATTTAATTGAGAGTTAAGCTTGTAGTAATTCTCCGTACCATTGAACTGGTTAAGAGCTTCAAGCAATTCTTTTTGATTCACCATATAAATAATGGCTAAAATATAAAAATCAACTCTGTTACGAGCTGACAAGCTTACAGCAACAATTTTTTGAGAAAAAAGTCACAGAGAACGACAAAAATACGATGCTCTTGCACCTGCTGATATAAGAAAACATTGATTTGGTCATTTTTAGAGGCTCTCTTTACTTAAGCCTTACCCCATAAACACCTAATAGTAAAAAGGCTGTTTTTCGGTAAAAATTGTTACACTTATGAGCTTTAGTAGTAAAAAAAACATGAACTAAGAAAGTAGTTTTAATTTTATGATATTCCATACCTTGACTCTAAAACAAAGCTAAAACTATGCTTGATAGGCTTAATTATTTACTCTCCAAAGTATGTCTATTGAAAAAAATGAATTCAATAAAAACAAACCAGCAGAAAATAAAAATGTTCCGAATGAAGCGGAAACACTTAGACAAGAACTAAGAAAAGAACTTGCCTTTTTTACTGGCTCTGAAAAATTTTACAAAGTTTATCCAAATTTGATTATTACCGATGGCGTTAAATTCCTTGCAGAAAGAACTGAAGCCTTTTGGCTTATTAATTTAGTGTTTTCATATCAAACTATAGCAAAAGTAAAAAAAGAACCCTTTCAAGTCTATGAATTAAAAGTTGATTTGAATAACAAGAGTTCAAAAATGGTATGTACTGATGGCAATGAGAATGTTTTATATACTCAAAACATACCATTTACAACATTTCCTCTTGAATCAATGAAACTTTATTACACGGATGGAACACTATTACTTCCTTCAGAATACTAATATAAAGTTTATAATCTTATTTTTTTATCTTTTGTTACCCTAAATACTTGGGTTGCAGTAAAAAACCTCTTTCTTTTCGTCCTGTAGCCGTTCTGATTTAAATTATGAGCAATAGTAGCATAACTGTCTCCATCTCCTCTCTGAGAGTGAATAAATTTGATAACATCTTGTTCGACTTCTTCTGGAACTAATACTTTTATATGTTTTCCTTCATTGGTAACTTTTGACTCCGAACGATACCCAAATGGAACAGTCCCTCCAATAAATCCTCCAGCATCTTTTTTTGCCTGTTTACCTGCAAGAATTCTTTCTCTGATTCGTTTTTTTTCAAACTCAGCAAAAGCAGAAAGAACAGTAACAGAAAGCTCCCCTGTTATTGTAGATACATCAAACTGCTCATGAACAGAGATAAATGTTTTCCCTTGTTCTTTTAAATTTCTCAATATTTTAAGCAATTCTTCGGTATTTCTAAAAAGTCGGTCTATTTTATCAACGATAATTCCGTCTAAGTTTTCATTGATAAGACGGCTAAGAATTGATTTTAATCCGTCATTCTGTATTGAGCCTGTACCTATATCCTCTGTATAATCAATAATATCATGATTATATAGACTACAATAGGCTTTGATACTTCCCTTTTGGGATTCCAAAGAGAATCCTTTATCTTGATTTTGTGTACTAATTCTAACATACGCTAATAATTTCATAATATAATTTTTTTATTTCATCCAAATATATTTACTTTACCCTATTACAAATGATAAAAGACTTGTAATATATACTTTTTAAGCATTTTTACCTACATACAGTACATATACGTTTACATCAAAAATGTCAAAAAAACTTACTAATACTTACTCTTGTCTATTATCAGTTTTTTCATTCCGAAGTAATGACAAAGCATTACATTAATATTGAATTTTGTAAAAAATAGTTTGAGGTAATTATGAGTTATTGTGAGTTTTGCGGAAAAAGGGAAGCTAACTACAGATGTAAACAGTGTGGCTTTCTTCAATGCAGTAAATGTTTAGAAAGAGATTATACCTTGCCAATAATAGGGGCATTTGCCACTGCTGGTCTATCACTACTTGCAACAGGCTTATCTTCAAAGTCATGTATTAGTTGTAAAAAAGGTTCAGTAAAGAAAATTTGATTAATAAAAAGGTATGGGAGGATAGTAGAAAAATGGCAGAATGTAAGGTTTGTCCTAGCACTACAGGTACACCAAAAAGATGTAATAGGGGACATTATTTTTGTAGCAATTGTGCTAATGTTGGAGCAATGGGGCAAAGTTGCCCGATTTGTGGTGAAACAGCATATACAGTATAGTTTGAGGTAATATTTCATGTTTGGTTTGTTTAAAAAGAAAAATAACAATGATGGAAGACCAGCAAATCCATCAAAAAAAATGAATAATGAAGAATATAGAGCATCATCATATTTAGTAGATTGTTTTATGGCATGGAATGATGGAGTTATGGAAGCTGGAACAGGTTATGAAGAGAGAGATAGAGCCAAAAGAGAATGTTCCGACAATGGAATTTATATAGAAATTTCTTGGGGTAAAAGTAGTAAAACAGCTAAAGAAGTTTGGTGGTCAAAAAACGGAGAACGTTTTTTCTGGGGCTATGAATAAAGATTATTAAACATTTGGTGTGCCTATTTTACCAAAAAGAACATAACTTATACCGCCAACAACTAAACCACTTGCAGAAGTTGTAGCAAGGCTTCCCCAAATAATATAGGCAATAGATGAAGCTAAAACACTACAAGCAATACTTTTTGCCATTGCTGGAGCATGATTTTTTAATGTGTCTGGTTTTGTAAGACTCTTCAACCACTTTAAATACGCTTTTGTATCAATGCACATACAAATAATTGAAATATCTGTAAATAAAAGGTACAAAACTATAAATGTTTCTATAATCCTTTCAATAAGAAGATTTTGCATAGGTAAATAGGTATATAGAAAGCTGTTAAGCATAAACATACTAACAATCAAGAATATAACAAAACAAAGGAATGTTAATACAGTAAGCTTTATTTCCATCTTCCATTTGTAATTTTCTACCATAGAAAGGTAAATACAAAGTGCTGAAAAAAGTAATATACCAAGTATATAGATAGTATTTTTTGGAATTTTGTATTTTTCTAATACAAAAAAGCTAATAAATAAAAAATTGATAGTAAAAACTATTAGTGCTGAAAAAACTTTTCTAGGTTTTGGATATTGAAAATATTTATCATAAAGGAAATTCCAAATATGAAACGGTGCGAAAAACGTATAATTCCAAAATGATACAAGATTTTCCTTAAAAGTATATTTTCCAAATAAGGTGAATGGAATAACTAAAAAGAATATTCCATACAGGTTGATAAGAAAAATACCCTCAGAAATAACCCTTATTAAGTTAAAAAGGTCTTGTGGCATACTTTACTCCTTCAATTATGAACCTAAATCATTCTATAGTATCACTACTTGAATCATAATTAACTTCTTCCAAAGATAAATATTGAATATCAGAAACAAAATTATCTCTATTGAAAACATATACAGGTAATTTTGTTTTTTCTATAAACTTTCTATTTTGAAAATATGGAACTATTTTTTTCAAAAGAATAGGGTTTTTATCAGACACGATAAATAAACCTTTTCCTTTTGGTAAAGTTCTTATTTGACTAGCTTCAATAAGATGTTGAGAAAATTTGTCTTTTTTATTATCATTATCAGCCTTCCCAATCATTTTTTCAAAATATTGAGCAGTTGTAATGCTCACTCCACCATAACATAATTTTGAAGCAGTATTTCCCAAAATAGCCTCCATATTTTCATGTCCATAATTTGAAGATAATTGAGATAAATCTTGTAAAATTAAGGAAAGTGAAACTTTGTATTTGCGTATTGTTGCAAGAATACTTGAAAAATTTGATATTGTACCAATATTAGCAAATTCGTCCATCAACACATAAATTGGTAAATCACCCTCTTTTGGTAAATTTTTCATACAGGCTTGAAATAGTTGAGTATAAAATATATTGAGAAAAAAGCTGTAATAACTAACCTTTTCAGAAGGAACAATAAGAAATAAGGCTGTTTTTACAGTTCTCATATCTTCAAATCGTATTTCATCTTTACTCATCATTTTACAAATATCTGTATTACTAAACATCTTTAAACTGGTTGTGGCAGTACTTAAAAAACTAGCAAAAGTATTTGCATTACCGCCAATAAATCCTTTGTACTGTCCACAAACTGTTTTATTGGCATTAATAGCTACAAATAAATCTATAGCTTTTCTGTCACTAAAGTTTTGTAATAAGTATAAAACATTGTGTAGATTCAAAAATTCAGGCTTGTTTAATGACTTCAGACAATGAATAAATACTTGAATGATAATTTTAGCACCTTCTTTCCAAAAAGAATCTTTAGTATCTGGATTAGCAGACTCAACTAAAATATGTGCAATTTCCTCAATATCGGTAACAGTCTCAACCTTTGCCAAAGGATTATATCCCAAGCTTTCTTGTGGTTTAGATGGGTTAAGAACCTGAATAGTAAAACCTTGTTTTTTTAAATACCCTGAAGTTTTTTCAAATATTTCTCCACTAGGGTCAGTAATTACCATACTTACAGGCTCATTATCACTGGCAAAAGTCAAAATATTTGGAATGATATATTGACTTGTTTTACCAGCACCAGCATTAGAAACAACTAAAGAATGAGAAAAACTTAAAATATCACTAATTCTTCCATTATTACCATCAATAAGTAATCCTTTTTGTGATTTATTTACTATTTTTTTTGTTTCTTTTGAATTTAAAAATTTTGCTCCCTTTTGCAAATCAGAATTATTCCAATTAAATACAAAATTAAAGAGAGAAACAAATACCCCAAAAAAAGACTTACCAATAAAAATAAAAAATGGAGACAAAACATGTAAAAAAATGACTTTAACTGGAACAAATATAGATTTCATCATTTGAGATAGTATTTTAAGAACATTAACCTTGTCTCCAAATATAATTTTGATAGGTAAAAATATAGTTAGTAAAACGACAATAAACAGGGTAAAAATATGTTCTAGCATTCTGAGTATTTCATTTAGAAAAGAATCAATACTCATTTACTCATTTCCTCGCTCTTGTTCATAATTAAGTTGCTGTTCTCTCTTTTTTTGAAAC
>JBBTGK010000123.1:0-12900 GCA_038060635.1 Cyanobacteriota bacterium
ATGTCTTATTTAACTCAAATGTTAGGTTTGGGAGTTCAAAACTTTTTAAGTGCAGGAACTGGTATCGCTGTTTTGGTAGTAATGGCAAGAGGTTTCAGAAACAAACAAACTACTAATTTAGGAAATTTTTGGAAAGATTTAGTAAAAAGTACTTTGTATATTTTGTTACCTTTATCAATAGTTTTTTCATTTATCTTGATACAACAAGGAGTTGTTCAAAATTTTGCTAATTATGACACAATTACAACAATAGAAGGGGTAAAACAAGTAATTCCTCAAGGGCCTGCTGCATCTCAAATAGCAATAAAACAACTTGGAACAAATGGTGGTGGTTTTTTTGGTGTAAATAGTGCACATCCTTTTGAAAATCCAACACCTTTAACTAATTTTTTAGAAATGCTAGCTATTTTATTTCTACCTGCTGCATTTACTTATACTTATGGAAAATTAGTAGGTACAGTTAAACATGGTTGGACTATATTTGCTACTATGATGATTCTTTTTTTAGTTGGATTAAGCATCTCTTTATATTCTGAATATACATACAATCCAGTTTTAGCTACTTCTCATGTAATGGAAGGAAAAGAAATGCGTTTTGGTATGGCTAATAGTATTTTATGGGAAGTTGCAACTACATCTGCTTCAAATGGTTCAGTTAATGCAATGCATGATAGTTTATCGCCTTTATCTGGAATGGTAGGAATGATAAATATTATGTTAGGTGAAATTATTTTTGGTGGAGTTGGAGCAGGTCTTTATGGAATAATTATTTTTGTTATTTTAACAGTTTTTATTTCAGGTTTAATGGTTGGAAGAACACCTGAATATTTGGGTAAAAAAATTGAAGCTTTTGAAATAAAAATGGTAATGCTAGGTGTTCTTTTACCAAGCTCAATGATATTAATTTTTTCAGCAATAGCTTGTGTTACACCGATAGGTTTATCAAGTTTAACTAATAAAGGTCCTCATGGTCTTTCAGAAATCTTATATGCTTTTTCATCTGCGGCTGGAAATAATGGAAGTGCTTTTGGTGGTTTAAGTGCTAATACAACTTTCTATAATTTATCTATCGCATTTGCAATGTTAATAGGAAGATTTGGAGTAATAATACCTATTCTTGCAATAGCTGGAAGTATGTCAAATAAAAAAATAGCTCCAACTTCTGAAGGTACATTATCAACCTCAAATTTTCTATTCATTTTTATGTTGCTTTCAGTAATCATTATTGTTGGAGCCTTGACCTTTTTTCCAGCTTTAGCATTAGGTCCAATAATCGAACATATATTAATGCTTAACGCTAAAAGTTTTTAATTTAGGAGAAAAAAAATGTCTAATACAAGTTCTTTATTCAATAAAAAAATACTACAAAAAGCTATTACAGATAGTTTTGTAAAATTAAACCCAGCGTCTTTAATAAAAAACCCTGTTATTTTTATGGTAGAAATAGGAGCGTTATTAACAACCCTAATTCTTTTTCAAGATTCGTCAGGTTTTAATATACAAATTGCTATATGGCTATGGTTTACCGTATTATTTGCAAATTTTTCAGAAGCTATTGCAGAAGGTCGTGGTAAAGCTCAGGCAGAAAGTTTGAGAAAAACTAAAAGTGATGTTTTAGCTAGAAAAATAGTAGGTAAAAATGAAGTTCAAATTAAATCAAGTGATTTAAGAATAGGTGATGTTGTTGTTTGTGAAACAGGAAATATAATTCCTTCTGATGGCGAAGTTATCGAAGGAGCTTCAACAGTTGATGAATCTGCTATAACAGGAGAATCTGCTCCTGTAGTTAGAGAAAGTGGTGGAGATCGTAGTGCTGTTACAGGAGGAACAGTTGTACTTAGTGATAGAATTTTAATAAAAATAAGTGTTAATCCTGGTGGTGGTTTTATTGATAAAATGATTGCTCTAGTTGAAGGTGCTAAAAGGAAAAAAACGCCTAATGAAATTGCATTATCAATTCTTTTATCTGGTTTATCTATTGTTTTTTTACTCGCAGTTGTTACTTTAAAAACTTTTATTCAATATAGTGAAACAGCATCAAATTACACAGGTTCTAGTGTTGTTACAATACCAATTTTAATTGCTTTGTTAGTTTGTCTAATTCCAACTACTATTGGTGGTTTACTTAGTGCTATTGGTATAAGTGGAATGGATCGTTTGATTACAAAAAATGTAATTGCTACCAGTGGTAGAGCAGTAGAAGCAGCAGGAGATATAGATACTTTAATTTTGGATAAAACAGGTACAATAACTTTAGGAAATCGTATGGCAAGTCAATTTGTTGCAGTTAATGGTGTTGATGAAAAAAGATTAGCAGATGTAGCACAACTTTCTTCTTTATCAGATGAAACTCCAGAAGGTAGATCAATAACTATTTTAGCTAAAGAAAAATATGGTTTAAGAAGTAGAGATTTAACTACTTTAGAAGCTAAATTTATTCCTTTTTCAGCTCAAACAAGAATGAGTGGAGTTGATATAATAGAAAATAATGTAAAACGTATTATAAGAAAAGGTGCTATTGATTCTATAAAAAAATATGTTGAATCTGAAGGAAATACTTTTCCTAAAGAACTTCAAGATATAGTTGAAAATATTGCAAAAAAAGGCTCTACACCTTTAGTAGTAGTTGAAAATTACCAAGCTTTAGGTGTAATAGAATTAAAAGATATTGTAAAGGGTGGTATAAAAGAAAGATTTGCTCAACTCAGAACAATGGGAATAAAAACTATTATGGTTACAGGTGATAACCCATTAACAGCAGCCGCTATTGCAGCTGAATCAGGCGTAGATGATTTTATTGCAGAAGCTAGACCAGAAGATAAATTAGCCAGAATACGAGAAGAACAAGAAAAAGGACACATGGTGGGAATGATTGGTGATGGTACAAATGATGCACCTGCTTTGGCTCAAGCTGATGTTGGTATTGCAATGAATACAGGTACTCAAGCCGCTAGAGAAGCAGGAAATATGGTTGATCTTGATAGTAACCCAACTAAACTTATTGATGTTGTAGAAGTAGGAAAACAATTACTTATGACAAGAGGAGCTTTGACCACTTTTAGTATTGCGAATGATGTAGCAAAATATTTTGCCATAATTCCTGCTATTACAACATCATTATATGCTTCTAATAATACTTATCCTTTATCTGCATTGAATATTATGAATTTGGCTACACCTCAAAGTGCAATTCTTAGTGCTGTTATTTTTAATGCAATTGTAATTATTATGTTAGTTCCTTTAGCTTTAAAAGGTGTCAAATATATGCCAATTGGAGCATCTGAAGTATTAAAAAGAAATATTTTTATCTATGGTTTAGGTGGTCTTATTTCGCCATTTATTGCAATTAAATTGATTGATATTTTAGTTACAGCTCTTAAGCTAGTTTAATAAGGAGTTTTTTATGTTATCAAATATTTTAATATCTGTAAGAATGCTAATTGTATTAACATTTTTAACAGGAGTTCTTTATCCTGTTTTTGTTACAGGAGTTGGTACAGCTATATTTCCGTATCAAGCAAAAGGTAGTTTAGTTATAAACAATTCAAAAATAGTAGGTTCAGAATTAATAGGTCAAAAATTTCAGGCAAATAAGTATTTTTGGTCACGTCCTTCTGGGTCTGATTATGTTGCAAATCCATCAGGATCTTCTAATTTGGGACCAACTAGTGAAGATTTAAAAAAAGCAATGTTAGATAGAAAAAAAGATTTTACTAGCAAAAATTATCTTCCAGAGGATACTAAAGTTCCTGAAGATATGCTTTTTGCTTCTGGAAGTGGAGTTGATCCTCATATAAGCTTAGATTCGGCTTTATTACAAGTAAAGCGAATTGCAAAAGAAAGAGCATTTGATTCTATAAAATCTGATAAACTAATTGACCTAGTTAAAAAGTTTGAAGAAAAGCCTCAAGTCGGTGTTTTAGGTGAAAATAGAGTTAATGTAGTAATGTTAAATCTTGAAATTGATAAAATATAAGTATAATTTGTTTCGTAGGGAACGTTTTAAAAACGTTCCTAAACAAACACATTGGATAATTTATAATATTAAAAAGAGGTAATTGTGTATTTTTTACGTGAAAATATGATTGGAATTTTGTTTCTTCGTAGAGACGCATTGCAATGCGTCTTTACATTATTGGTCAAAAATCATATTTTTTATGTTGATTATTATGTAGGGAACGTTTTAAAAACGTTCCCAAACAAACACATTGGATAAAATAAAATGCAATTTAATGAAGAAGAAAGACTCTCACCAGAAGAGTTTTTAAAACAAGTTAATAAGGAATCTAGAGGAAAATTAAAAATTTTCTTGGGAATGTGTGCTGGAGTTGGAAAAACTTATGAAATGCTTAAAACAGCTCATGAAGATTTTAAAAATAATATCGATATAATAATTGGTTATGTTGAGACTCATAATAGAAAAGAAACTAAAGAACTTGTTTCTGGATTAGAAATTATTCCTCGTAAAATATTCAAAGAAAATAATATTAGTTATGAAGAAATGGATCTAGAAAAAATATTAAATCGTAAGCCCAAAATTGTTTTAGTTGATGAATTAGCACATAGCAATGCACCTAATTCTAGACATAATAAAAGATATCAGGATGTTTTAGAAATAATTGATGCAGGAATTGATGTTTATACTACATTGAATGTTCAACATTTAGAAAGTCGTATAGATACTGTTGGAAAAATAACAGGAATTGTTGTAATGGAAACTGTTCCTGATTCAATTTTAGATTCTGCTGATGAAGTTGAAATAATTGATATTTCTCCAGAAGAATTATTAAAACGACTTGCGGAAGGTAAAATTTATCAAGAAGAAAGAGCTAAAAGAGCATCAGAGAATTTTTTTAAAAAAGGAAATCTTACAGCTCTTAGAGAAATGGCTTTAAGGCTTACAGCAGAAAGAGTTGATCATGAATTACGTGAGTATTTACAAAGCAATAAAATAAAAACCGTTTGGAAATCAAGCCAACGTCTTATGGTTGCTGTAGGGCCTAGTCCACATTCTGCACAATTAATAAGATGGGCTAGAAGATTATCATATTCTATGAATTCACAATGGATTGCATTGTATGTAGAAAATTCTAAAAAATTATCTGATGCAGATCAAATAAGATTAAATAGTAATTTGAAATTAGCTAGGAAATTAGGAGCAGAAATAATTACAACTTCTGGCGATGATTTAGTTACAGCTTTAACTTATAATGCAATTAAAGAAAATGTATCTCAAATAATTGTTGGAAAACCAAGAAGCACTTTTTTATCTTTTGGGTATAGCAAATTGATAAGAAGATTAATAAATGAAAGTGGAGATATTGATATTTATGTTATGGGTGGTACTAAAAAAGAATTGGCTCAAAAGCTTTCATCTGATCAAATTTTTGAATTTGAAATAAATAAATACCTTACTTCTTTAGCTATAATTTCCATAGTTATTCATATTTGCTATTTTTTAAATGATTATATAAATTATCAAACAGTTTCTTTAATATTTATCTTTACTATCTCTTTGATTTCGTTATTTTTTTCTATGGGTCAAGTTTTATTAGTTGCTTCCGTTAGTGCGTTAGCATGGGATTATCTTTTTATTCAACCTAAATTTACTTTTTATGTAAATAAATTAGAAGATATTTTAATGTTATTAATGTATTTTTTTATTGCTGTAATAACAGGTAGTCTTAACTCAAAAATAAGATCTCAGCAAAAAATGGTAAAAAATCGTGAAAAAAGAGCTTTAGCTTTATACAATCTTACAAAAGATTTATCTTCGGCAACCAGTTTAAAAGAGGTAATTAATAATGCAGTAAAAAATATCAAAAAAACTTTTGATGTAGATATGGTTTTACTTTATTCTGATGATAATGAAAAATTGAATAAAAATTTATCAGATAATAAAAATATGTTTTCTATTGATGAAAAAGAATATAATGTTGCCTCTTGGGTTTTTCAAAAGCACCAAAAAGCAGGTAAATATACTACAACATTACCTTCATCAGATGCTCAATATTATCCTATGTACACACCAAGAATGAATGTAGGAGTTATTGGAATAAAATTAAAAGAAGATGAAAAAATATCTCAAGATAAAGAAAGATTATTAGAAACTTTTATTTATCAAATTGCTTCCTCTATAGAAAGAGAAATTTTGAATCAAAAAAATCAAAAAAATATATTATTTGAAGAATCAGAAAAATTATATAAAAATATTTTTAATTCTCTTTCCCATGAGTTAAAAACACCTATTGCTACTATTTTAGGTGCAACAAGCAATCTTAGGTCAGAAAATGAAATAAAAGATCCTACTTTTGTAAAAAATATGGCAGAAGAAATAAATTTAGCAGGAGAACGGTTAAATAGACTTGTTTCTAATCTTTTAGATATGTCTAGGTTAGAATCTAATAAAATGCTTCTTAATTTAGATTGGCATGATATATCAGATTTAATAAATTCAGTTATTAATAATCTTAAATCAGAATTAATTAATCATACAATAAAAGTTGAAATTGAAGATAAATTACCTTTATTAAAAATAGATTTTAGTTTATTTGAACAAGCTATTTCTAATATAATAATAAATGCCACTATATATACACCACCTCAAAGTATTATAACTATTCAGGCAAAATCTAGTAATGATAATGTTTTTTTGATAATATCTGATAATGGAAAAGGTATAGATGAAAAACATATTAGCACTCTTTTTGATAAATTTTATCGAATTCCTGGAACAAAAACAGGAGGAACAGGTTTGGGTTTATCTATTGCCAAAGGTTTTATTGAAGCTCATAATTATAGTATAAAAGTAGAGAATATATCTTCAGGTGGTTTAAGATTTACTATAAAAATTCCTATTACAAGTGAAAATTCTTTGAAAATTTAAATTATGAACAAAAAAAAGATTTTAATAATAGACGATGAAGCTCAAATTAGAAAGATTTTAAAAATTTCTTTAGAGTCAGTAGAATATACTGTTATTGAATCAGAAACAGGAAATGATGGTATAGCAAAAACGGCTATGTATAATCCTGATGCTGTTTTATTAGATTTAGGATTACCAGATAAATCAGGTGAAACTGTTCTTAAAGAACTTAGAGAATGGTATAAAAAACCTATTTTTATTTTATCTGTAAAAAATTCTGAAAAAGATATAATTTCTTGTCTTGACCATGGCGCAAATGATTATTTAAGTAAACCCTTTAATATACCTGAATTATTAGCACGGTTAAGAGTTATTTTTAGATATGAACAAAATAATCAAGAAGAGGAACATATTTTTAAATTAAAAGACATAGAGGTAGATTTTACTACTAGAAATGTTAAAAAAAATGGTGAAATAATAAAATTAACTTCTACTGAATATTCTTTATTATCTTTATTGATAAAAAATAGAGGAAAAGTTCTTACTCATAAATACATCCTTAATGAAGTTTGGGGGCATGGTTTTTCTAATGAAACTCAATATCTTAGAGTTTATATTGGTCAATTAAGAAAAAAATTTGAAACTGATCATAATAGACCTGAAATAATTTTAACAGAATCAGGTGTTGGTTATAGGTTTTTTACTGATTTTTAAAATAAATTAACTTTCAATATTTGTTAATAATTAATCTTTTTCTTTATAAAAAGTACTTACTTCGCCTTCTGGTGTTATTTTTCGTATTGCATTATTTCCTGTGTCTGCAACATATAAATTATCTTGTCCATCAAAAGCCATTCCTGAAGGACGATTAAATAAAGATTCATTATTTTTTCCGTCTTTATATCCACTTTTACCGTCCCAAGTTCCAATAAAGATTGTTATTTTATTATCATTATCTATTTTCCATATTCTATTTTTCATTATCTCATTTAAAAACATTTCACCTTTTGAATTTATTTTTATATCTGTAAAATTTGAATATAGAATACCATTAATAGAGCTAAGTGATATTTCATTTTTTTTATTTGGTTTTATATATTCATACCAACTATCATATGGAACTAAATTTGCTCTATCAATTGATAAATTATCATAATTACTTAAATAAGAAATTTTTGTTAAAGAAATAGATAAATCTGAGTTTTTATTAAAATCATTAAGATTAGGTAGAATAAAACTTGAAATTAAAAAATTATCTTTTATATCAAAAAAAGATTCTTTTATTAAATAACCATAATTTACTTTAGCAATATATCTAAGTAAAATATTATTTTCAATTATTCCAAATGATATTTTTGAGTCTGATTTAGGCATAATAAAAAAAACATTATAACTAAATGATTCACCACTTTCACTATAAGAAGATTGCTTTATTTCAATAGGAGGGGAAGGTTGATAAATTCTTTTGGGTTTTATTCCATATCCTAGACTAAAAAAAATATTATTATTTTTTACAATAATTTTTTTTATCATACTGTTATTTGATTGCAGATTTTTATTATTACCTTCTAAAATATCTAAATTTGCAATTTCTTTTGTATCTTTATTATTACTTACTTTAAAAATTTTTCTATTAGCACTAAAATACAAATTATCATAATTATCTATATCTATGGCACCGTCATTGCTACAATACATATTTTCTGAATTATCACCATATAATAAATTAATAGTTTTATTTTGTGATATTCTATAAATAGGATTATTTTCTACAGTATCACTATAAATATCATATTCAAACTTCCTATCTTTTTTATTTGGATTATCTTTTCTTACTAAAGTGTATGTATATTCAGTTTTTTTACTATCATCTAAGATATAAGTATAATCAGGTTCATAATGACAATACTCATTATATAGATTTGGTTGTAAATCATAAAAATAAGGTTTTCTACCACATTTACCATTTACAACATAAACTTCTGAACCATCTCTTTTTACTGCTATATTTACTGGTTTATCTAATTTTATTTTAATATTACTTCTTTTTTCACAATAAATATTTTCTCCATAAACATCTAATCCTGTAAAATCTGGTTTTATACTTGCTTCTATTTTAGGACTTTCAGTAACATTTTTTGAAGGTAAAATAGAAGGTTCAACACTATTTTTTATAACTGGTTTTATTTCTTCTATTTTTTTATCTGTTTCACAACTAAAAAATGATAAAAAAGTAACTAATAATAAATATCTTTTAATTTTCATTTATTTGCCTCATATTAGAAATATTTATTTTATTTATCATCATATTTTATATATTTAAAATTAAAAAAATCTCTTTACCTTTTTCCACAAAAGAAGTGCAATTAAATTATTTATTATATGAGCAACAATTGGAATAAAAAGATTTCCTGTCATTTCATAAATATTACCAAAAAATAACCCTGCAAGAAAAGTCCATAAAGAATAAACAAGAAATTCTTTACTAGGAAAATGTAATAAAGCAAAAACAATACTAGAAGGAATTAAACCAATTCCATTTTGTAAAATACCTCTAAAAAAAATCTCTTCAGAAATACCACTCAAAAGAGCTATTAAAAAAGCATCTCTAGTTTCTAATTTACCTATTATCATTTCATCTAATAATTTTAAACTTTTTTTTAACTGAGGAGTAAGAAAAACAATAATATTACTCAAAATAAAAAGCCCAGAACCTAAATAAACTCCTTTTAATATAGAATCTTGATTTATAATCATATTTTTAAAAATATCATCTTCTAAAAAAGAAATAGGATCAAAAAAAGATATTTCAGAACTTCTTATACTCATCCACAAAAGACTTATAAATACAAGAAAAAGAGATTGAGCAGTTATAATTATTAAAAGATTTTTTCTATTCATTATTTAAAATAAGTGTATTTTTCCTATTTTCTTGATAAGCATAAAGAAATAAAATAAGCCAAAGAATAAACCAACTTGAAATGATTGATATAGATAGATTAGAAAAATCTTTTGATATAAACATTGGCATTCCACAAGAATATACAACTATTTGAGGTAAACAACCAATAAGAGTTCCTTTTACAAAATCTTTTGATTTTATAGATGTTATACCAGAAGCATAGCATATTAATGCAAATGGTAAAACAGAGGTAGAACGAAGAATAGTTAAATACCAAAAGCCTTTTTTTTCTATATTTGAATTAAATTGTTCCCATTTATCACCCATTTGATCTTTTATTTTTTTTGAAATATTTGTTTTTCTTGAAATATAAAATAATAAAAAACTTGCCATATAACAACCGATTATACCTAAGATAGAACCCCATAAAGGGCCTAATACAATACCAATTGCTATTAAAAAAACCGAAGCAGGAATATTAAAAAACATTGAAGTATTAAATATAAGAAGATAAACAGGTGGAATCCACATACCAAAGCTTTTTAAAAAGATTTCAATTTTTTCTCTTTCTATATATTGAGAGACATTATAGTATTTATAAAAATATATTCCTGTTAATATTATTATTAAAATTAAAGGTAATCTTATAGCTCTATTTTTTAAACTAAATTTCATGTGATTTTCTTATTATCCAAGTTGCAAAAGCCTCAGAAAACTTATAATTTTGAGATGCAAAAGCAGAAATATTTTTACTTACATAATATAAAAAATAATTTATATCATCTTGTGTTATATGATCAAAAATAAAACTAATTGGCTTAAGAGCATAAATACCAGTATTTGCAGGAGGTAAATCTTTAACATATCTTGAACAATATTTAACATCTGCAATTGCATTTGTCATAAAAATACCTTCAATAATATTTGCTGGTAATGAAGAATCTGCCATTTTTTGTTTATCATAAGTTACAAATTCAACTCTTTGACTTACTAAATCCATATATTTTATTTTAGGAATGTTTTTACTTTTTGAATTAGCTTGAGAATTAGCTTGTGATTGTTTAGGTTGTTGAGGTTGTTTTTGCTTAGGTTTATCAGTTTTTTTGTTAAAAACTAAATTATGAATAATATTTTTAGGGGCAGTTAACATACTTTCGATTGTTTTAAGACCAAATTCAACAATTTTACCCTTTGCAATATCAGATTCTTCTTTTATTTTATTTCCTAATTTTGCTATTTCATCTTTTGTTTCAGCAACAGCTCCTTCTATTTTTTGAAACTCTGTTTTTACCTTTTTTATATTATCTTGGATGTCTTTTTTGGATTCATTTTTTATATCTTCAGTTATTTTTCTGGTGTTTCTAAGATCCAAAACTTGTACTTTAGGTTTAGTTACAACATTTTGAATATTTTCAGTCATTTTAGAAACAGGTATTTCTGCTAAAACTTCTTCTTCTTCAGGTTCTTGGTCTATTTGAGATAAATAGTTTTGAGCTGAATTATCATAACCAGCCGATTTTTTAACTTCTTTTTTTATAGGATTTGAAGATAATTCAGGAGGAGGAGTATAAGAACTTCCTTTATCTCTTAAAGATCTTTTTGGTCTTGGTAAATCTTCCATTTTAACCGCCTTGATAATTACTTCTTTCTTGCATTCTTCTAGGCATAATAAATTTCCCATGAGCCCAAGTTAAAACACTTGTAAAATTTATGTTAACTAAACCAGCTTCTAATAAATTAAACTGTTGAGGTATATAATGTGGGTTTATCTCTAAAACTTGAATCAATTTATCGTATTCTTTAGGAAAATTTGATATTTTGACTTCCCATAAATGATTATCTGAATCAACAAAAGACATGAAATTTTTCCCCATCATCCTATGTAAATCTTCACTCCAGTAATCTTTTTGGATTAATTCTCCTTTTTTTAAATCTTTATGCTTAAAGAAAAATGATATCGGAGTGAAATTTAATAAAGCTTGAGTTCTTATATTAAAACTAGCTTTGTCTATTGTTAGCATCTCTCTCATATTTTTATTTCCAGTTTGTTATCATATAAATATATTATATATTGTTAATTGCCTATTTCAAAAAAATTTTAGATTATATTTTGATTTTAATAGAGTTTATAATTATGATTAACAAAATTTCATTTTGTTTCCAAAGCTTTGTTTTAATATTAATACAAAAAGGTGACAATACTCTATGATTTATTTTTATGATAAAATTATTAAAAAAATGATAAAAACAAGAAATAAAAGGGACATAATAAAATAAAATGGATTATTCTTATATAATTAACCAACTTGGAGAAAATAGAGAGAATTATTTTAACTCAATCGCCCCACCAATAATTCAAACTAGTAATTTTGCTTTTGATTCTGTAGAAAAAATGAGAGAAGGTTTTTCTAATGAAATAAACAATTATTGCTATACCAGAGGGAAAAATCCTACAACAGAAATATTAGAAAAAAAAATGGCTGCTTTAGAAGAAAGTGAAGATGCTTTAATCGTTTCTAGTGGTGTTTCTGCAATTTCTTTATCAATAATATCAAATTTAAAAGCTGGAGATCATATTGTTTGTGTAAAAGATCCTTATAGTTGGACAAATAAATTATTAAATAAATTACTTGCTCGTTTTAATATAACAGTTTCTATGGTTGATGGAACTGATCCAAAAAATTATGAAAAAGAAATAACAGAAAATACCAAAATATTTTATATGGAAACGCCAAATTCTTTTACTTTTGAACTTCAGGACATAGAAGAAATTTGTAAAATTGCTAAAAAAAATAATATTATTACAATAGTTGATAATAGTTATTCGAGTTTTTTAAATCAAAAACCAATAAAATTAGGTGCTGATATTGTTATCTATTCAGCTTCAAAATATATAGGCGGTCATAGTGATGTTGTGGCAGGAATAATTTGCTCTTCTAAAAAAATGATTGAACAAATTTTTTATAACAAATATATGAATTTTGGAAATATTATTTCACCAAATGATTCTTGGCTTCTAATAAGAGGTTTGAGAACTTTAGAAATGAGATTAGAACGTGTTTCTAAAACAGCCTTAAAAGTTATAGAATTTTTAAAAAACCATGAAAAAGTAGAAAAAATAATTTATCCATTT
>JBBTGK010000124.1:0-10802 GCA_038060635.1 Cyanobacteriota bacterium
GTTTTTTGCTCTAATTTTACTTTGCTATTATAAATTAAAATATTTTTTTGTCGAATTCAGGTTATAATATATCTAAAAAATTAAAATTACTACATGATATCAGAAAGGACTGTGATTATTCAAAAGAACTAGAATTAGGTGATATTGGATATTTATCTGAAAAAAGCTTTTTTTTATCAAATGAAATATTTACTAACTTAGAGAATTTTAGTAATTATTTTGAAAATAAATTTAAATTAAAGTAATTTAATCTAATTATCTTTAAATTTCACCATTAAAAAATGATCCGAAAAAACACCATCTATTAACAAGGCATTTTTTTCTAAACCATAAACTTCAAAACCAGATTTTTCATAAAGAGATTTAGCTTTTTTATTTGTTGCAGCAACTGTTAAATTTATTTGAGTTAAACCTTTTATTAAAAAAGCTTTTTTTACTGCAAGATCAAATAAATTTTTTCCGATACCAATATTTTGTTTTTTAGATTCAACAAACATTCCCCAAATAAAACCTTTATGAGGTGTTTTTATTCTTTCTTCTTTAATAAAACCAAGCATTGCTACTAAAATATTATTTTCAAAAGCACCCATTATAAAGTTAAATTTATGATTTATCACTTCAGCATATCTTACTTTTCTGCTTTTAACTTCTTCTTCATTTGTTGATAAAAAAGCTTCTGGAAATTGATCAAGAGCTTTTTCTCTTATTTCAAAGTAAGCATCATAATCTTCTAAAGTTAACTTTCTATATTTTATTAAACTCATTTTATTTTATTTTTTCTTGTATCGTAATAATTCTATTTCTTGAACCATTTTTTCTAGTAAATATAAATCACTTTGGTTTTCAGAGATTAGAAGATTTCTCAATAAAAACTTTAAATTATCGAATTCATTTTCAAAAAGTTTTGCAAACCATTGTTTTTGATTAGATGCCATTAATTTTAAAGCTTCTTTTTTTAAACTATCCAAAGTTAGATAAAAATCTTTTTGTGCTTTATCGAGATATTGCTCATTTCCCTTATAATCATTTATATTAACAACATGTCCTTCAGTACCAGTACAAAAATTTAGGAATTGAGCTCTTTTATCAAAGTATTTTGATAAATTATTATCGCCGATTGTTTTTAAAATAGGTGTAAGATGATTTATTTTTTTTGTTTCTTTTTCTATTATGTCTTTTAAAGCTAATTTAAAGATTTCAAGACTTTTTTGATTTTTTTCACTCATAATTTTTACATTACCTCTATATTTTGAATAGGTTTTAAAGTTGGCTGTGAAAAAAAGAATCCTTGTACATAATCAACTCCTTGAGAAATGCAATAATCAAGTTCTTCTTTTGTTTCAACGCCTTCAGTTAATATTTTTACATTATGTTTTTTAGCTAAATAAGCTAAAGCTTTTAAAATACTTTGATTAAAATCATTTTTATGAATATCTCTTACTATATCCATATCTACCTTTATATAATCTGGTTTTAATTCAGATAATAAACTAAGCGAAGAATATCCACTACCAATATCATCTAAAGCGATTTGAACGCCCTGTTCTCTATAAGTCTCTAAAGTTGCATTTAAATATTTTATATCTACAATTTTTTCGGTTTCTATTACTTCAAAAACTAAATTTTCTTTTTTTATACCAAGTTTTTCTGCCCAATCTAAAGTATCTCTTAAAGAAGTTTCAGGATTATATATTGAATTTGGGACAAAATTTATAAATATTTTTTTATCTATTTTATTAGCTAAAACATTGGTTAAAGCGGTTTGTCTAGCTTCTCTATCAAGATAATATAATAAATTATTTTTTGAGGCTATTTTAAAAAGTAAATGAGACCCCATAAGAGAACCATCTTTTTTTATCCCTCTTGATAAACATTCATAAGCAAAAATTTCTTTTCTTTTTACATCTATTATTGGCTGAAAATACGTTTTAAGTTGTTTATTATTAAGGATATAAATTATATCTTTTCCTTTTATTAGCCTGTATGTTTTAAGGAGTGATTGAACTTTACCGAAGGTATGATAGTCAAGAATTTCATCATTTTCTAAAAGTAAAAGGTTGATTGTTTCCATTTCAATTTCATTATATAAATTCATTTCATCTATTATGTCAATTACAAAATATTCCAAAGAATTTATTTCAGTTTTTATTGTAGAATCAAGGATTTCATGTTTTATATTTTTACTATTAAAATATTCTAATAGTTTTTCCTGCTGGTTTTTTATCGAAAAACTTAATAATAAGGTGCATTTATTTTCAGGTAGTTTTGGCAATAGTTCATATATATCTGAACCATCTTCAGTATTTTTTTTTGATACGAGATTAGGCATGAAAAAAAATTTAATAACTATTATACTTTGTGCATAATATCATGAAAACTTATCTATTGATATATTTTCTTTTATAATTTAAAAATAGTTTCTTTTTTTAATCTTTTAGAGTAATTATTATAAATTAGTTTTTTTTGAAAAATCAACTAGCTTAAAAAATGTTATATCAGTATCACTTGTTGAAAATATCCCTTTATCAAGCAATTCTATTTTAGATATTTCTTCTTCTGATTTTTCTGGAAAAGATTTTATTTTTAGTTTATAATATTTCTCATTTTCAGAATATATTTTGTTAATTTTTAAAGAATCTCCCTCATTAATAAAAAACTTTCCATATTGTAATAAAGCTTCTTTTTGTGGGTTAAGTATTACAATTTCATAATCACCTGACTTAATTTTAATATTTTCATTAGAAGTTGGTTTTATATTTAAAGATTTAACTAAATCGCCTTCTTTTCCATAAATAAAAATAATTGCCATTTTATCGGTAATATTTTCAATATTAAAAGAAAATATGTTAGAAGAAGATGATGTTGGATAATTAAATTTATCATTAAAAAATTTGATATCTACAGAGTCACGTTTCAATGAAACTAAGTTATTATCCCAAGTTATGTTAATTGCATTAATTATATTATTATTTTTTGATATATCTATTTTAATATTATCAGGAATAGTTATTATTTTTCCATTTGAACTTGTACTTAAAATATTGAGTAATTTGGCACTATATGTTTCTTTTACGGGATTTTCAAAAATAAAAACATTATCAAATAAATCTTTTATAGAATTTAAAACAGGATCATTATTTGTTTGAGGTTTAGAAACATATAAATTTATATGATCTCCAGATAATGCAATATTTTTGAGTTGTATTGCAGGTTCATCAAAAGTTAATTTTCCTTTTGGGGCAGAAAAAAATCGTCTTTTATAATCTATAATTTCAGAAATAGATAGTTTACCTTTTTTTTGCAATATATCCTCATCGCTTTTTATTTCAGTTTTTATTGCTTCTTGATATGAATTTGAATATTCAACAAATGTATTTTTATCCATAAACATAAAATAGGTAAAAAATAAGCCTATTATTGGCAATAAAATAATTGAAATTATTTCAGAAGTAAATTTATATGTTCTGGTTATTCCTTTTGAATCCATTGGAAAAATAAAACCAATTAATGCTATAGCAAAAATATTAAAGAAAAAGGAAAAAAACAAGGTTTTTTTGAAAATAATTGAATGTAGTAAATATTTAGAAGATGGGCCTTGAATTGAAGTATAAGCGATTTTTTCACTAATTTCCAAAACAGAAAGTGATATAAAAAACTCATAGAAAATATTAAAACTAAATGCAATTAGTAAAAATAAAAATATTGTTCTAAAAAAATTATTCAGAAGTTTATCATTAATAGTAGCTGTTTCTAATATTTTTGCATGATTTAACTCTATTTTTGTATTTTTATTTATTTCATTAATAGAAGTATTTTTTAAATTATTTATTAGTGTATTTTTATCTGCAATTGTTGTTTTTCTAAAAGAATGACCAGCTTGAATACTGAATAAATCTCTTTCCATATCTTCAGCATTTTGGTATCGTTTTTCGATATTTTTATTTATTGCCTTCATTATTACGGCTTCAAGCTCAAAAGGAATATTTTTATTTATAGTCCTTGGCATAGGAGGATTTTGTATATTAAGAATTTTTCCCACAATTTCTCCCACAGTTTCTCCATCATAAGGAAGTCGTCCTGTAATCATTTGATAAAAACTAACACCAAAAGAATAAATATCGGCTTTATTATCTACTTCTTTAGATGATTTTAATTGTTCAGGAGATATATACATAACACTTCCTAAAATTGCACTATCTTGAGTGAGTTTTAATTGATCTGATTCACTTTTAGCTATACCAAAATCAGTCAATTTTACAATATCATCATTTAATAAAATTATATTATCTGGTTTTATATCTCTATGAATTATTGAGTTTGAATGAATATAAGAAAGAGCTTTACACATTTGAATACCAATACTTACGCATTTATCGATGGGAATAATTTTTTCATCTTCAATAATACTACCCAAAGATTTTCCTTCCAAAAACTCCATTATCATATAATGAGTTCCATTAGACTCTCTTAATTCGTGCATTTTTACAATATTAGGATGAGAAAGTTGAGCTATAGAACGAGCTTCTCTTTTAAAACGCTCTATAATCTCATTTTTTTGTTCTTCAGCTAAAATATTACTTAAAATAAGTACTTTTATAGCAACTTTTCTACCAAGTTTTTTATCTCTAGCAAGATAAACTTCACCCATGCCACCTTTACCAAGTTGGCTTATTATTTCATAATCTTCTAAATTTAAGTTCATTTTATTCTGTTATTTTTTTAAATCTTTCTGATTCTCTTAAATCTTTAAAATCTGAATCATTTTTTATCATTTCTTTAAAACTAATATCAAAATTTATAGCACTTTCAAGATCATATAAACACTTATCAGTTTCTTTTTGATATAAATATGCACAAGCTCTATTATAATAAGCAGGAGCATAACTATGATTTATTTCTATTGTTTTACTAAAAGATTTTATTGCATCTTCTTTTCTATCTAAAAGCATTAAACAATTCCCTATATTATAAAAAGCATCAAAACATTTTCTATCGGTTTCTATTGCTTTTTTATATTGAATTATAGATTCTTGATGTCTTCCCATAGAAAAAAGTCCCATTGCTTTGTTTAAATAAGCTTCAGTATAGTCATCTTTTATTGAAATAGCGTTATTAGCTTCTTTTATTGCATCCATATAATTACCTAATTGAATATAAGTTATTGATTTATAATTATAAGCTTCTGCATAGGTTGGGTTCAATGAAACAGATTTATTGAAATGTTCTAAAGCTTCTTTGTATCTTCTCAAAGAAATCATTGTTAAACCTCTTGAAAGCTCAGATTTAGAATTTTTAATATCTTCTGCTGTAACATTTCTAGATTTTGCTAATAATTGAGCTTTTAGTGCTTCTAATCCGATCTCATCTTTTTTTAATGTTTTTTCAAAATTAAACTTTGAAGTTGGAGCCGTTGTTTCTTCCATATAGTTTTTAAGTGCATCCAATGCTTGTTCTTGTGATTTAGCATTCATTGTATCTGTTAGTTTTTTTCTTTTTTCAGAAGATTTTTCTTGATATTTTATTTCAAAAACTAGTTTATCAACACTAATTTTAGAACAATATTCAAATTCAATATTCCTTAAAGCTCTTTTGATAGAATCAGTAAGTTTTTTTAAATTATCAGGTGTTGTATTATTTTTACTAGCAATTTCTTTTATTTTATTTTCTATAGGATCAAATTTTATTTCTTGAGAATTAAATATATAAACATAATCCAAAATAATGCTAATAGTTTGGGCAAAAATTTCCTTAAGACCATAAAGCTCATAAAAATCATGTTTACCTTTTTCTATATACGATATTTTTAAAGAATGCTCTTCGTCTTCAGTAATATTATTTATTTTTAATAAAGCATCATATAAGTTTTTTATACAAGAAAGTCTTAAATAAAAACTATTGAAACTATCATTATTTTTATTTAATTCAAAAATAAATTGGTGTTTTTCATAAATTTTATCTATTTTAGGTTCTCTTGGTAAAACATCTTCAATAAAATTTTTCAATGAGATTATATTATTAATTACATTAAGATACTCTTTTACTTGATTTTTTATAACTTCTATTTTATGATCAATTTCATCCAAATTAACATCTAATTGGAAAATCATTTCTTCTATATGTTTACCAATTACAACTAATTTATCTATACCAAATTCTTTTATTTTTTCTCTTTGTACATCATGCTCCAATAAAGTTTCAAAACTAGCATTAATTCTTACTAAAACTCTATAATGTTTTTTTATAAGTTCATCTGCTAATTTTTTAGAATCTTTTTCTTTAAGATCTTTGGTTATTTCATTAACATTAAAAGTCTCTAAAGATCTAAATATTTTATCAATAAGCTCTTGTTTTTTTAATATTTCATTTATTATAAACATATTTTATACTCTCTAAATTTTTAATAATATATTTTCGCTACCAAATTCATTTTTTAATTTATCAAGAACTTCAGTTTTTGGAGTTATCCAATATTCTTTTCCTAATATTATTTCTATATCTGATGAAGGATAATTAAAGATTATTGGAATATCACCTGTATTCTCTAATAATAGTGTTCTCATTGACATAAGTTTTAATATACTAATATTATCTAACATAACAATCTCTAAATATTGTATTTTATTTAAATCATTTACAGAAGAAAGAAAAACTTTCAGCTCTTCATCTTTATTACTCAATTTTCCCGTAATTATAACTTTTGAATCATTTTTTAAAAATCTATTATTTTTATTCCATGATTCTGGATAAGCAACAACTTCTATAGTACCTGTAAGATCTTCGATTGTGAAAACACACATGGTATCCATTTTTTTTGTTAGTATTTCTCGATAACCACTTATAATTCCGCCAATACTTATTATTGCACCATCTTTTAATTCTGAAAGTGATACAACACTCTGAGTACAAAATTTTTCTATAGTATTTCTATATTTATCTAATGGATGACCAGAAACATATAACCCTAAAACTTCTTTTTCGATAGTTAGTTGTTCTTCTTCAGAATAAGGCTCTACATCTGGTAATTTAGGAGCTTCACTAAAATCACTATCACCTGAATCAATACCTCCAAAAAGAGAAGTTTGTCCAGAAGATTCATCTTTTTGTTTTTTTATGGCACTTTCGTAAGCATCATTTAACCCTGCTACTAATTGTTTTCTATTTTTATTTACAGAATCAAAAGCACCACCTTTTATCAAAGAATCTAATGCTTTTCTATTTATTCCACCTATTACAGTTTTACAAAAATCGTATAATGATTTATAAACTCCATTTTTTCCTCTTGTTTCAATAATAGAAACAATTACATTTTCACCAACACCTTTTATAGCCTTCATTCCAAATCTTATAGATTTAGCATCAACTTTAAAACCAGCTTCACTAGAATTTACATCAGGTTGTAAGATAGCTATACCCATTTTTCTGGCTTCAGAAGTATAAAGAGGAACTTTTTCAGGATTACTCATAACACTAGAAATTAGAGCCGCCATATATTCAACTGGATAATTTGCTTTTAAATAAGCTGTTCTATAAGTAATAACCGCATAAGCAGCACTATGAGATTTATTAAATCCATACTCTGCGAATTTTTCCATGGTATCAAAAAGACTATTTGAAAGTTCTGTGGCTATTCCATTTTTAGAAGAACCAGATAAAAAAGTTTCTCTTTGTTTCATCATCTCGGTAAGATTTTTTTTACCCATCGCTTTTCTTAAAAGATCGGCTTGTCCTAATGAATAACCTGCAATTATTTGAGAGATTTGCATGATCTGTTCTTGATATATGATTAAACCATAAGTATCTTTCAAAATTCCTTCTATAGATGGATGTGGATATTCTATTTTTTGTCTTCCGTGTTTTCTTTCTACGAAATCTTGAACCATTCCACTTCCTAATGGACCTGGGCGATATAAAGCAATAAGAGCAATAATTTCTTCAAAAACATTGGGTTGTAATTGAGAAACTAGTTTTTGCATACCATCAGACTCTAATTGAAAAACTCCGATTGTATTTCCAGATTCTAAAAGCTCATAAGTTTTTTTATCGTCAAATGAAATAGCATTTAGATCTAAATCAAAGCCTCTTGTTTTTTTAATAATGTCAAGTGCATTTGCAATCATGGTAAGGTTTCTTAAACCCAAGAAATCCATTTTTAATAGACCTAGTTTTTCTATGTCCATCATTTGAAACTGAGCTACAACCCCACCTTCTTTATTTTTTTCCAATGGAACCATAGTATCTAAAGGATCTTTTGAAATAATAACCCCAGCAGCATGGACACTTGAATGTCTTGAAATTCCTTCCAATTTTAAAGCAAGATCAATGATATATTTTGTTCTGGGATTACTATCAACTTCTTTTCTTAAATCTTGCCCCTCTTCTAAAGCATCTTTTAGTTTAACAGTCGGCCCTTTGGGTATCATTTTTGATAATTTTTCAGACTCTTTTACTTCATATCCCATAACCTTAGAAACATCTCGAATAACCTGTTTTGCCCCTAAAGTTCCTAAAGTTACAATTTGACTTACATTTGTAGAACCATATTTTTCTGTTACATATTGAATAACTTCGCCTCTTCGATCAATACAAAAATCTGTATCAACATCGGGCATAGATACTCTTTCGGGGTTTAAGAATCTTTCAAAAAGTAAGTTATATGGTAATGGATCAATATCTGTTATACCTAACGCAAAAGCTACAATGGAACCAGCAGCAGAACCTCTTCCTGGACCGACTTGAATTCCTTTTTTTCTAGCATAATTTATATAATCCCAAACAATTAAGAAATATGCAGGAAAGCCCATTTTATTGATAATATCAATTTCATAAAAAAATCTTTTATTTATCTCTGGAGTCAGCTCTTTATAACGAGTTTTCATTCCTTCCATTGCAGTTTTTTGCAAATAAGTTTCTGCTGTATGATTAGGTGGTAATGGAAAATGAGGTAAAATTGAATTTCCCATAGGAATAATTAAGTTACATTTTTCAGCAATTTCAACAGTATGTTTTAAAACTTCAGGTATTTCATGAAAAACAGAATACATTTCTTCAGGAGATTTTATATAATGCTCTTCTCCTTCTAAAGGATTTCGATTATCTTCTAGTTTTATACCGTTTTTTATGCAAGTTAAAATTTCTCGTGCTAAGGCATCTTCTCTATTTGTATAATGGCAATCATTTGTAGCGACAACTTTTATTCCTGTATCTTTTCCTAATTTAAAAATCATAGGGTTAACTTTTTTTTGTGCTAACATTCCATGATCACCAATTTCAAGATAATAGTTTTCACCAAAAATTTCTTTATATAAAAGAGCTGTATCTAAGGCTTTTTCATAATTCCCTCTTAATAAGTGAGAAAAAATTTCACCTCTTGAACATGCAGAAAGAGCTATAACATCTTTAGAACATTGTTCTAGTAACTCTCTATCTATTCTAGGAACATAGTAAAAACCTTCTGTGTAACTAGCAGAAATCATTTTGGTAATATTTTGATAACCTTTATAGCTTTTTGCAAGTAAAACAATATTGTAGTGTTCTTTTGAAGTTTTATCTAATCTTCCATTTGGAGCTATATAGGCTTCATATCCAAGTATTGGTTTTATTCCAGCGGCTTTTGCTTTTTGATAAAATTCGATAGCACCATACATTACATTATGATCTGTAATTGCTATAGAACTCATACCCTTATCTACAGCACTAGATATAATATCTTTTACTCTACTAGAGGCATCAAGTAAAGAATATTCGGAATGTAAGTTACAATGAACAAATTCGTAAGACATAAAAAATTAAAACCAAAATAATTTTGATATACATATAGAATTTTAATATATAAAAATTCTAAAACCAAATAAACTTTTAATTATTTGAAAAACAATTTAAAAAAATATTATTAGAGCTATAAATTATTGTTTATCAAAAACATCATCTTTAACAGTAAAATATTTTTGGGGTATTTTTTGATAAGAAAAATACATTATAAAAAGGAAGAAAATTAATAAATAAAACTGCATAAAAATATTTTTTATAAGTCCATCATTTGCAATTAAAATAAATATAGGAGAGGTAAGAGAAAAGAATAATCTACTTCCCAATGATGCCAAAGAAAGTACTGTGGCTCTTTTATCAGAATAAGTATATTTGAGTATTTCATTAGATATAACAGGTCTTAGCATTCCACGAACAGCTTGATGACCTAATATAAATAAAAAGCTAAATCTTCCAATAATTGTTGCCATAAATAACAAAGGAACTAATTGTAAAACAGATAATAATATATAGACTTTAGATGTACTAACATTTCTTATAATTCTATTTGATAAACCACTCATAGTAGCTGCAAAAAAATTGAAAATAGCAAAAGCTACTCCAAAAAACCAAATAGGTAAACCTGTAAACTCCATATATGGTTGATATAACCATAATAACCAAACAGAACTACCTGTTATGATAGAAAAAAATAAAATATTCCATTGAATAAGTTTATGTTTCAATACAAATTTAAAAGAAGATGAAATTAATGTTTTATATTCTTTCCAAGATTGAGATAAAGTTTCCATTTTTTGAACTTTATTAACTTCCAAAATTCTAGTTAAAATAAGAAAACTTATAACAGGCCCAATAGCAGTAGCTAAAACAGCTATTCTGCTACCAAAATTATAAGCAACAACACCCCCAATTAAATTACATACAGCAAAACTATACATTTGTAAGGCTCGGGATCTACCTTCATGTCTTTTAAATTCATTTTCTCTATCTAAGGCTTTTAAAGTTTCATAAAGCAATGAAGAATCAGCTCCTGATAT
>JBBTGK010000124.1:10812-12737 GCA_038060635.1 Cyanobacteriota bacterium
GAAAGGCAAAAAATGAAGAACCACTAGCATAAGAAATCCATCCTAAAAACATCATAATAGTTGAATATTTTATACTTGTTCTTTTTCCAATTTTATCGGCTATCATTCCCATAGGAACATCAATTATTACAACTATTACCGAAAAAATTGATTCTAATAAATAAATATCAGATAATGTTAATCCATTATTTTGCCAAAAAACAGTTAGTATTGGCATTGCAATTGGAGTAAAGCAAAAAATAGAAAAAAGATAGTAATATTTTATATTTCTTTCTAATAACTCTTTTTTCATTTTATTTTATACTTGTTAATTTTTAGAAAATCAAAGATTTTTATTGTTATATGATATTCAATTTTTTTTTATTTCCCTATTATAACATTTATAGTTAATTTTTGCTATATTTAATTAGATTGATCAATTAGTAAATTAAAAACTCTTATTATTTTTACTCATATATTCAGATATTTGTTTTTCATTGTTATCATCACTTTTAGAAAAAGAAGTAATAATACTTTCTCTTTCTTTTTCTGTTTTATTTTGGCTTAATTTCTTTTTTCCTTGTAAATCAGTTACAACAATTTCAAAGCTTACAATCCCTTTTAACATATTATTTTTGTATTCTTCTGGTAAATTATCCCATTGATTTTTATAACTTTTTTCGTAAGTATTTATCATTTTAGCCAAAACTTCATAAGAACCTTCATTATCAGTTATTAATTTCCCTTTTCCATAAGCGTGAATTGAAATATAGTTCCATGTAGGTACATTTAATTCTTTTTCATAATATTTAGGTGAAATATAAGCGTGAGGTTCTGTAAAAATAACTAAAACGTTATTTTCTTCTATTTCTTTATATTGATTATTATTTTTTGCAAAATGTGAAACTAAAATAAGTTCTTCATTTCTTTCAAAAATAGCAAATGGCAAATGAGAGGCGGTTTGAAAATTATCTTTTACGGTTATTATAGTCGCAAAACTATATTTTTTCATAAAATCAATTATTTCATTTTTATCTTCAATTAGATAATGTTTTGGTATATACATAAAAAATCCTGAATATTTATTTTTAAAGTATAACAAATAAAAAATATATTATCTAATTACAAAATTTAAAAGGGTATTTATGATATAATTGCAAATAAAATACAAATTAAGATTTTAAAATTAGGTAAAAAACAGTTATGATTCTTGAATTTACAGTAAAGAATTTTAGATCAATTGAAAATGAAACCTTTGATTTAACATCATCAAAGAAAATAAAAGAATTTCCTGACAATATTAGAAATATTCATAATAGTGATATATTAACAGCATCTATTATTTATGGAAGAAACGCTTCAGGTAAAAGTAATTTATTGTTAGCATTTCTATATCTAAGACTTTTTGTACATAATTCAAATGAATCAAAACATTTAGATAAAATTATATACTATCAGCCGTTTGAATTTGATTCTTTATTAAAAGATAAAGCAGTTGAATTTGAAATAACTTTTATTACTAAAGATAATCTCAAGTTTAACTATAAAATATCATTTAACCAAAAAAAAATAATATTTGAAGCTCTTTATTATTTTCCAAGCAATAAACCTGCAAAATTATTTTTACGTGAAGAAAATAAACCTATTTCTTATGGTGAAAATTATTCTGGGAATAAAAAAAATATTGAAAATGATTTACTAGAAAATCAATTATTTTTATCTAAATCTGCAACAAGTAATGTTAATTTTTTGAAAGAGGCATACTTGTTTTTTAAAGAAGAAATTTATGCTCATGTTTTTCATGAATCATATTTAGATGAAGAATCTATCAATATGTTTGCAGAAATGATTTTCACAAATAAAAATATCCATTTTAAAGAAAATATTACAAATCTTTTAAATGCTGGAGATGTTAATATTACTAAGTTTGAAGTAGAAAAACCCAT
>JBBTGK010000125.1:0-7166 GCA_038060635.1 Cyanobacteriota bacterium
TTTCTGATTCAAATGGTGTTATAGCTCCATAAGAAAATGAAGGTATAGATAGCAACATTATACTAGCTGTCAATAATGACGATATTTTCATACAAAAAACTCCAGATCTAACTATGAACGAAAAATGAATTTTTATATAATTATACTACAGATAAGGATTTTTTTTTAATAGTGTTATAAATTTTTTTTGTTTTAGTTTTTTTTATTATCTAAAAAAACTAAACTTAACTTTAAATTTTACTATAAATTATCTTCTTTATCTAACTCAAACCAAGTTTTAGTAAGATCATTTAATGCTTTTGCTTTTCTTAATAAAAACTCAGCATCACCTCTTAGATCTTTTATTTCATTAATTGAATATAAAATATTTTTTTTCATCTCAATTAATTGTACAGTTGAAAGAACAGATTTTGATTTTTCTTTTAGCTGATAAGTTTTTTCTTCTTTTTTTTCAGCTTTTTTTTGATACTCTTCAGGAATTGCAATAATAAAATCGCCTTTGTTAGAGGATAAAAAACAAGATTTAAAAGTTATATTAGTTTCAGAAATATTATTTTCATGCCCTTTTATGAGGTTAATTTTTGAAAATTGATATTCATCGGTTTTTTCTATATTTTTCTTTTTTATAATAAAATTGTTTAACTTGTTTTCAAATAAAAAATTATTAAATTCAATCATAACAGTTAATAAAAAATCAGTATTAAAATCAAGATTATTTAATTGTTCTGAAAAAGATTTTATTAAATTAAGCATAATTTTACGATCAGAAAAATAAAAAATATTCTGTTTGTAGTTATTCTTTTTTATTTCAAAATTGAAGCACAAATCACTAATAGTTTTATTTGCATCTATTGTTTTTATTTTACCCAAAGAAAATTTTGTTTGTAGTTTTTCTTCTAAAATCTCTTTAATAGAAGGTGAAATAACATCTAACCAGTCTTTTATATTTTCCATTCAAACACTTCTCAAAAATAATAGTATCAATTTTAACAATTTTTTCCACGACAGTATGTCATTTTAAATACAAAAATAATTTTTATTCTGTTGTAATTTTTTTAATAAAATACATATTATTAAATTACTTTAAAATATTTTTTTTGAAACCATAAAGAAACATTAACTAAAGATAATAAAACAGGTACTTCGACCAAAGGGCCTACAACTCCTGCTAAAGCGACATTTGAGTTTATTCCAAATACAGCAATAGAAACAGCAATACCTAATTCAAAATTATTCCCTGCTGCCGTAAATGCCATTGCCGCTGATTTTTCATAATTAGCACCATTTTTTTTTGCAAGATAAAAAGCACTAAAAAACATTATAGCAAAATAGATAGTAAAAGGAATTGCAATACGAATTACATCAATTGGAATAGTTATAATTAAATTACCTTTTAGGCTAAACATAACTAAAATTGTAAATAATAATGCCATTAAAGTAAAAGGGCTTATAAAAGGAAGATATTTTTCTTTAAACCATGTTTCACCTTTCCATTTAATTAATAATATTCTTGACAAAAAACCTGCTAAAAAAGGAATTCCTAAATAAATAAAAACGGATTGTGCAACTTGCCACATAGTTATAGTTATGTCAAAACCTTTTATACCAAAAAAAGGAGGTAAAATAGTTAAAAAGAACCAAGCATAAACTGAATAAAATAGAACTTGAAAAATACTATTAAATGCAACCAAACCTGCTGCTAAATTGTTATCACCTTTTGCTAAATCAATCCAAACAATTACCATTGCAATACAAGGAGCTATTCCTATTAGAATCATTCCTGTAATATATTCAGGTTTATCTGGTAAAAATAATATAGCTAATAAAAACATTAAAAAAGGGGCAAATATCCAAACTAGAAGAAATAATATTGAAAGTAGTTTTAGGTCTTTAAAAACCTTATGCAACTCAAAATAATTTACTTTTGCTAATGGTGGATACATCATAATAATTAATCCAATTGCAATTGGAATATTTGTACTACCACTTTGAAATTGGTTCCAAAAATTGGCTAAAGATGGAAATAAATATCCTAATAAAACACCTATAAACATAGCTGAAAAAATCCAAATACTTAGATACCTATCTAAAAAAGATAGTTTTTTTGTTAATTCAGACATAATTAATATTCTCTCAAAAAATTTTCTAAAAGCTCTTTTATTTGATCTCTTATTTTTCTAAATAAATTCATTTGTTCTTCATCAGAAAGAGATGGGTTTGCAGGATCTGTTAATCCCCAATGTAATTTAATAGCTTTTCCTAAAAAAACAGGGCAAACTTCTTCAGCACAAAGAGTTATAACAATATCTACAGATTCTGGATCAATATTTTCTACAGATTTAGAATATTGTTGACTAATATCAATATTTAATTCGGATAATACTTTTATTGCAAAAAGATTTACTTTTGATGGTTTAGAACCTGCACTTTGAATTTGATATTGAGAACCCAAAATATTTTTTGCTAACCCTTCTGCCATTTGACTTCTAGCTGAATTAGCTACACATAGAAATAAAATTCTTTTTTTCATTTTTTACCTTCTAATTACAACAATTTTTTTCATTTTGAATGCGACATAATTCAGAAGCATCAATTTTTAAAACTTCAGTTAGTTTTTTTTCATCTTCTTCTATTAAAACTTGATTTTTTAATGATTTTTGAACCAATTGAAGGGAAGAAATTATTATTTCATTTTTTAAATTATCTAGTTTATAATAAACCCATCTTCCATCTTTTCTAGAGCTTATTAATTTAGCCCTTTTTAAAATAGAGAGATGTTTTGATATAGTTGCACCACTCAAATTAAAACATTCTATTATCTGACAAGCACATAGTTCTTGCTCTTTTAGAAGCATCAAAATTCTTAATCTTGTTTCATCTGCCAGAGCCTTAGTTATTTCTAAAAAAAATTCCATTTTTTCACCAAATTAATATTTATAATCTCTATTTTTTTCTTTTCTTTCACTATATCTATCAACCATGAAATCAGAAATATCTCTAAGTAAATATGTAAACTTATAAAGCTCTTCCATTACATCAACCAATCTATTTCTAAAATCTGATTCTTTCATACTTCCATCTTCATTAAATTCTTGATAAGCTTTTGCTACCGATGATTGATTAGGAATAGTAAACATTCTCATCCATCTACCTAAAACTCTTAAGCTATTAACAGAATTAAAGGATTGAGATCCTCCACTTACTTGCATTACAGCTAAAACTTTACCCTGAGTCGATCTTACAGCACCAATTGATAAAGGGATCCAATCTAATTGATTTTTAAAAACGCCTGAGATATTTCCATGTAATTCTGGGCTTGACCAAATTTGTCCTTCTGACCAAACACTAAGTTCTCTTAATTCTTGTACTTTTTTATGAGATGCATCAACACTACCATAAATAGGTAATTCAAAGGGATTGAAAAATTTAACTTCTGCTCCCATTTCTGTAATAATACGTCCTGCTTCTTCTGCTAATAAACGACTATAAGATCTTTCTCTTAAAGAACCATATAAAACTAATATTCTTGGCTTATGATTTGATTTTAATAAATCGTCTTTTTGTGGTAAAAGTTTAAAATGCTCTAAATTAATTTTTTCCATAATTTCTATTCCTTAATAAATTAGATATTTAGCTAATAATCTAATTATACTTAAAATATCAAAAATAAAAATTAAAATATATTTTTAATTTTATAAACCTAATTTATTTGAATCATAATTGATTTTTTCAATACCAATAGGTGGACATTTCAACCATTTAGATAATAATTTATTTTTTTTACCAACTTTTTCGGCTTTATCAAAAGCAGATTTTATGGCTTCAATTTCTTCTGGTTGATAATAGGTTTTCTTTTTTTCAGCAATAGATTTCTCTGGTATATTTTTATAAATCCAATTTCTATATTCAATTAATCCATTTCCATATCCTTTTGAAATTGCTTTTAAATCTGTTTTATGTTCATATTTATCTCTACTATCATCAAAAAGCATTTTTAATCCAATTTTTAAAACCCCCATATTACCTTTTAATTCATAGTCTAAAGTATGTGATAGCTCATGAGCCAAAATAGCTTTTACAGCTTCTTTAGAACAATTTTTTTCAAATAAATTTGTATTAACCATTATTATATAATCAAAGTTTTTTTTTAAAATACTCATAAAATCAAATGTACTTTGGAAATAAAAAGAATCATCTTTTAGTGTTTTAAAAGAAATATTAGCCTTTTTTAATTTAGGATAAGATTCTACAATGATTTCATTAACCATTTTTTTTATTTCATCTATATTTTTTACAAAAATACTATTATCTATTTGCATGGGTATTATGTTATTATTAATTTTTTCTTGGTAATTATAAGAAATTAACTTTTTTAAAGGCATTCTTTTTGTATTTATTGTTTTATTATTAATTACATTAATATAAATACTTGTATTTGCTGGAATATCTGTTGGAATATCATTCATAATATTTTATTTTTTTTCTAAATAACCTAAGTTGCTAATTAATATTTTTAAAAATAATTCTCATAATACTAGCAACTTAGGTTAAATATTAAAAGTAATAGGGAATATAAATTTTTTTTTGTTATAATTTTTAACGAACTAAAATTATTAATTTTTCCTTATTTAATTAAAAATGAAAAAAGTCTTATTATCATCTCTATTTTGTATTTTTTTATTTACTAATCCTTGTTTTGCAGAAACAGAAATAGAGCTTTTAGAGCAAGCTATAGATAATATTTATTCAGGAAATTTTGATGAAGCAGAAACACAAATCTTAGACGCTATAAAATTAAAACCAAATTATTCTGATGCATATATTGAGCTTGGTGTTATATATAAAAATAAAAAAAATGAAAAAAAAGCTATAGAATATTTTGATAAAGCTGTAGAATTAGACCCTGAAAATGCTAATTATTATAGAATAAAAGAGATTTATGAAGATGAGGGTAATTATGATATTCCAATAAAATATTATAAACTTTATATCGAAAAATACCAAAAAGAAAATACTTCTATAACAAGTGAACTTTATTATATATCAGTAAATTTATATAATACTGGCAAAAAAGATCAAGCGTTAGAACTTCAAACTTATTTAACAAATAAATTCCCAGATTCTGCAAAATTAAATTCATATCTTGCTATTTTTAATGTAAACAACAATAATATGAAAGATTTTGAAAAATACTCAAATAAAATATTAGATTATATGGATTATAATAATAATTGTTATTGTGAATTTGTTTCTCCTATTTCATCTGCATTAATGGAAAAAAAGAAATATCAAGAAGATCTAGATTTTCTAATTAAAGCAAGTAAAAAGCAACCTAACTCAACTACTTATGCTGACATAGGAAAAATTTATAAAATATTTAATAATAACTTAGAAGCAGAAAAAAATTTTAAATTTTCTTTGGAACTTGATTCTTCAAATAATGAGCCACTTAAAGAACTAATTTCACTTTATAAAGAACAAGCAGAAAAACTTTTGAAAAATAAAAAAAGTGAAATTGAAGGTAAGTTAAAACTTTTTTATATTTATGAAAATTTAAAATTATGGTCAAACTTTAAAGAAAAAAGTCCTTCTTTAGCTATTAAAAAAGATATTATTGATACTATAAAAAAATATAAATCTAAAAAAATGAATGAATATGATTATCTTTTATCTTCTATAGTTAATTTAGATGAAAAAAAATATTCTTTGGCTGAAAATGATTTAAAACAATCTTTAAAAATAAAACCTAAATTTGATATTGCTTATAATAAACTTGGAGAAATTTATCAAGAAAAAGGAAATAATAAATTAGCTTTGGAACAATATAAAAAAGCTGTAGAAATAAATCCTAAATTCTCTTCTGGCTATAATAATTTGGGAAATATTTATTATAATGAGAAAAAAGTAGATATAGCTTTACTATATTTTGAAAAAGCCTATAAATTAGATAATAGTAATTTTATTTTGAAAAAGAATCTAATAGAAAAATTTAAAGATAAATCTGATAAAAAATATAATGAAAAAGATTATTATGGATCAATAGCAGTATATAACAATTTAATTTCACTATTTCCAGATTCTTCTGAATACTATGCAGAGAGAGGGGCTCTTTATATAGATTTACCACCTAATGAACTTTTTAAAGGTGAAAATGATTTAAAAAAATCATTAACACTAAATAAAAATAATAATTATGCTAGATATATATTAGGTTTACTTTATCTTCAAGAAATAGAAAACAATGACAAAAAATACACTAATGACGAATTAGTAGTAAAGTATAATATGGCTAAAAAAGAAATATTAAAAGCCTGTGATAATGATGATGTATATTGTAATTCAGAACTATTATTTGACTATAAAAAAATTTTAGAAATTGACTTAACTAAAGATGATTTTGAACAAATAGAAAAATATAATAAATTAGGAAAAGAATATTTCGATAAAAAAGAATTTGAAAAAGCTGTAAAATACTATAGGTTTTCCTACTTTTTATCTGATAAATCAACTAAAGAAAAAAAAGATTTATTAGAATCTTTAAACAAATATTACTTGTTTTTAAAAGAGAAAAAAGAAGACAAAAAATCACAAGAAATTTTAGATGAGTATTCTGAAATAAATAAAGATACAGAGAAAAGTAAATATTTTGATAAAACAGTTAAAAAAACTTAGATATTAATGTTTAATTAAGTTGGATCTGCTAAATATTCTGTGGATTTGGTGATGAAGGAAAAGGTCTATTTACAGACTATTTTTCTTCAAAAACTAATAATGGAATAGTAGTTCGCTTTAATGGAGGTGCTCAAGCTGGTCATACGGTTGTAACACCAGAAGGTAAAAGGCATGTATTCAGCCATTTTGGAGCTGGAACATTTTGTAATTTACCTACATATCTTAGTGAATTTTATATAATAAATCCAATTCTTTTTCAAAAAGAATATATTAAACTAATTGATTTAGGAATTAAATTTCCAAAAGTGTTTATAAACAAAAAATGTCTAATAACAACGCCTTATGACATGATGATAAATCAGTTTGTTGAAGAAGGAAGAGAAAATAATAGACATGGTTCTTGTGGTATAGGAATAAATGAAACATTTGTAAGAAGTCAAATAGTTACTTATTTTATAGAAAAGTATTGAAACTATTTTAAAAAACAAGTTTAT
>JBBTGK010000126.1:0-7804 GCA_038060635.1 Cyanobacteriota bacterium
AACTTAAGATTTCATGAATAACATTCGTTGTTTTTCATCATTTTTTGATACTATATAGTCAAGATTTACTTAATAATCTTTTTCGTCATCCTTATACAAAAATTGAATTTTTAGTTTCTGATTTAAATATATCAAGAGGTACTGCAACTAAATACTTAGAGCAACTTGTTTCAATAAATCTTTTAAATAAAGAAAAAATATGGAAAAATAACTATTATACAAATACTGCTTTATTTAATCTTTTGGTAAAAAGAAATGAGCCTCATGTATAAAAAACTGAAAAATTTGTACATGACAAGTTTATCATGTATAAAAAACTGAAAAATTTGTATATGATAAATTAATTCCTTCTAGTAAAGCTACAGAAGAAATAGAAAAATTAAGAAAATAGGTTATTGTATGACTTTAGAAAAATTACATGATAAAAAAATATAATTATATTATAGGCGATATTCATGGTTGTTATGAAGAATTAATAGAACTTGAAAAAGTAATAAAAGCTCATTCTGAACAACAAAATGTTTTACCTTTTATAATATCCTGTGGTGATCTTATTGATAGAGGTCCTTATTCAAAAGAAGTTTTGGAACATTTTATTAATGGTGAAAAAAATAAAACTCATACTGCAATTTTAGGTAATCATGAATTAATGATGCTTCAGGCTTTAGAATTTTTACAATCAGAAAAAAAAGAGATTATATTTCCAAAATTTATTGAAACATATTATGATATTTTTGAAAAAAGTAAAATTTATTATCCTGAAACTTATGGAGATTTTACAGAAAGAATGAACCAAATTTGGATAGAAATTGGTGGATTAGAAACTATTAAAAGTTTTGGGATTACCTCTATTTATCAATTAAATAATAAAATTAGTTCAAACATTATAAATTATCTTTTAAACTTACCTATTTTTTATGAAGAAGTTGATTTTTTTGTTACTCATGCAATTCCTTATAATCAAGATTTAGAAAGAATAAAATCAATTGATAATAAAGATAATAATAAAAAAATTAATAAAATTAGAAAATTATTTGATAATTTTATCAAGAAAGAAAGCGATTATGATATCTTTAAAATAAAAAAATCTGTAAATAATATTATTTGGAATAAAAAAGTTCCTAATGAAAAAATTCATTTCAAATTGAATATTTCAGGACATTCCTCATTCAAATCTGTTAGGAATTTAAAAATTCAAAATGTTTTACAAATTGATACAGGATGTGTTTATGGTAATAAACTTACAGCTTATTGTCCTGAAACTAATACTTTTTTGTTTGTTAATTCTAAAAATCAATATATAGAAAAAAAGTTATTATGATTATAAATTATACAATTTGTTTGTTTAGGCTGTCTAAAAAGAAGACGTTTTGTAAAACGTCTCTACGGAAATATTATTTTTTACCAACATTTTTTCGTAAAAAAATACTTTTTAGACATCCATAAATAATATTATCAATATTTATGAAAAAACTACTTTTTTATACCAAATCCAAGACCATCACCGATTGTAAGTATTGTTGCTTCTAATTTAGGATGATCCATAAAATAACGGTTAAAATCTTGTAATGCTTTGGTTGTATTATCATTTGCTTTATATGCAACTTTACCACTCCATAAAACATTATCAACTAAAATTAGACCACCTTTTTTAACCATAGGAAGAATCATATCAAGATAATCAACATATTCTGATTTTACTGCATCAATAAATACCAAATCATAATTTCCATATAATCCAGGTATAACATCTAAAGCTGCTCCTACATGAATAAATATACTTTCATCAAGATCTGCACTTGCAAAATTATTATTTGCTACTTGAGCAATTTCAGGATTAATTTCTATTGTATCAATAATTGAATTATTATTTTTTGCCAATCCAATCCAAGCCGTTGAATAACCTAAATTACATCCTATTTCTAAAATTCTTTGAGGGTTAATCAATTTGGTTATAAGGTATAAGAATAAACCAGCATCCTTTGAAACTATAGGTTGGCGATTTTCTCTTGCTTGAGAATCAATGTTTTCTAAAATTGGAGGAAGGCTTGGAAATAAATTTTCCACATAGTTCAAAATATCTTCGTTTAAAATTACTGGATCAATCATATTAATTTCCTTTTTTATAATCTATATAATTAGTTAGTCTAACTAATTATTTGATAAATGTCTATGCTAAGTTAAAAAATCTTAAAATTTTGTTTAAGTTTTTTTTACCAAAGTATTTTCATACAATAATATACAATAAAAGAAATGGATTATGCTTTTATCTATATCTTTTTTGTATTAACACTAAAGCATATCTTCAAATCATTATTAATAAAAATGACATAATGTCGAAGAAAAGGAAAGAAATATGAAAAATGAAGAAGAGCTAAATAAAGTTTTATCTAAAGATGAATTAGAACAACAAAATGATAAATTGAAATTTTATCGTACATTACATGCACAAATAAAACTTTTTGATAATTCATTTAAATTGCTTATTTATACTTTAAATGAGATGTTTGGTAAATTTAATCATCAAATTTCAGAAATTTTTGAAAGTAAAATATCTATAACTGAAGGTAAACTAGATTTTGTTAAAGTTAATAATATTAATCAAATTCAAGAACAACTAAAAGATATTTTATACTCTTCTGAATATGAAGGTGTGTTTGGATTTGCTTTTCATATAACTAACTTTAGATTAGCTCATAATTCATTTAGTACAAAACTGATAATTCTTTTTAATTTTACTGAATATAAATATTATATAGGTACAAGATTTTGCGAATCCAAAGAATTAATTGGAATTGATATTGAGAGTACAAAATATTCTCATAATTCATTAATTGCTAATTACTATCATCAACAACTTTCAAAAGAAATTATAGATATGACTTGTAATGAAATCAAACAAAGTTTATTGGAATATTTTAAGAGTAAAGAAAATATTTGAAATTAATTACTAAAAAACTACCAGATAATTTATGCAAAAATTAATGAACTAAAAATAAAAAATAAGATATAATCATCATTTGTTGAAAGTGATTTTCTTTTGAATTTCTTTTTTATTTTTATTATAATGAGATATAAGTTATTTTAATGCAAATAGATTTACTTATTGAAAATGCAAGTGAAATCGTTCCTATTAATTCAAATAATAAGCCAATTTCAGGAAATGATTTTAAGAACCTATCTGTTATAGAAAAAGGTTTTTTGGCAGTAAAAGATCAAAAAATAGTTGCAATTGGAACAAAAGATATTTTAAAAGATCTCGAAATAACTGAAAATACTCAAATAATAAATGCTGAAGGAAAAACTGTTTTACCTGGTTTTGTTGATTGTCATACACATTTAGTTTTTGCTGGAAGTAGAGAACATGAATTTGTTGGAAGAATAGAAAAAACTAGAAATCCTCATGCTACAACTATGGGAAGTGGAATAAAATTTACTGTTTCTAAAACCAGAGAAGCTGAAAAAAAAGAACTTATAATTTTAGCCCAAAAAAGATTAAAAAGAATGTTATTAAATGGGATAACATCTATAGAGGCTAAAAGTGGTTATGGCTTAGATTTTGAAAATGAAATAAAAATTTTAGAAGTAATAAATGAATTAAAAGTTTTACAAGATGTTGAAATAGAAACAACTTTTTTGGGTGCACATTCTATTCCTGAAGGTTTTACTTCAGAATCTTATACAGATTTAGTAATAAAAGATATGTTGCCTTATGTTGTAAAAAATAATTTAGCTAGATTTTGTGATGTTTTTTGTGAAAAAGGTTTTTTTTCATATCAACAAACAGAAAAGATTTTAACAGAAGCAAAAAAACAAGGAATGTTATTAAAATTACATGCAGATCAACTTAGTGATTCTGAAGCAGCAGAATTATCTGCTAAACTAGGTGTTGTTTCTGCTGATCATTTAGATCATGCAAATGATTCTGGTATAAAAGCAATGGCAAAAAAAGGAGTTATTGGTGTTCTTTTACCTACTATTTCTTTTGCTCTTGATACACATTACCCAGATGCAAGAAAAATGACAGAATTTGATTTACCAATTGCACTTTCAACCGATTTTAACCCTGGTGCTGGTTATTCAGAATCAATTTCATTAGTTTTAACTCTCGCTTGTATAAAAATGAAAATGCTTCCTATAGAAGCGATAGCTTCAGCAACACTAAATTCTGCTTATGCAATAGGAAGAGGTCATGATTTGGGAAGTTTGGAAATAGGAAAACAGGCTGATATAATTATTTTAGATGCTCCTAATCATAACTATATACCATATCATTATGGAATTAATTTAGTAGAAAAAATAGTAAAAAAAGGTAAAGTAATAATATAAATGGATAGATTTTTTGATGCTACAATTTTGTATCTCGTATTTCTTATGTCAACAACTTTTCATGAAGCTGCTCATGCTGCTGTTGCTTTGTGGGGAGGAGATAGAACTGCTTATTTAGGTGGTCAAGTTTCCTTAGATCCAATGCCTCATATTAGAAGAGAGCCAATGGGAATGGTTTTAGTTCCTCTAATTTTACTTTTTACAACAGGCGGTCTGATGGGTTGGGCTTCAGCTCCATACAATGTTTTATGGGCAAGACACAATCATAGAAAAGCTGCATTAATGAGTTTTGCTGGACCAGCTGCAAATTTATTATTATTTATCTCTGCTGGACTATTAATGAAAATAGGAATTTCCTCAGGTTTTTTTATTTCTTCAGATGTTACAGGTTATACAGAGATTGGTTCTGCTACTTCACTAGGTTTTTTGAAAATACTTAAACCTGTATTTAGTCTTAATTTAATTCTTTTTGCTCTTAATTTAATGCCTCTTCCTGGTTTAGATGGTTCTGGTGTGGTTTGTGGTTTTTTTGATAAAAATACTGCATGGAAAATTTCAGATTTTATTTCAAATCCTTCTCTTTCCTTTGTAAGTTTTATTTTAATATTGTATCTTTTCCCAACTATTTTAAGACCTCTTGAAAAGATAGCAAGTGCTATTTTTAGTTTTTAATATTAAAGTTGAATAAATGGGATATTGAACCTTTTCAAAAAATAGAGCAAATACTAGAAGATTATGCTCTTGTAAAACTTATAGAAGAAAATGATGATGATGTTTTTAGTTTAGATGATGCAAAACTCTATTATCAACAATTAATTTTAAATTAAATAATCTTTTTTCTCGATACAAATTCTATAAGTCTTATGAATTAAATAGCTTTCTTAACCTATAAAGGATTTGATGAATCAAATCCCTACATTTACAGCGGTTGTCTTCAATATATCTTCCAAATCTAAAAAAATTGATATTAATTAATTTTCAATCCTAATCTAATATTTAAAACCACTATTACCTATAAATTCTCTTAAAATAGAAGTATGTGGAACATGTTCTGGATAAATAGCAACAAAATTATCGATTAATTGTCTTAATCTATAAGCTGTTGCAAATGCTGGATGATTTTCTGGTACTTCAAGTAAATATCTTTCAGCATATATTTTCAAAACTGATATTTCATAAATAAGAGAAGAGTCAAAAATTTCATCTGCTTTATTTATAAACGGATAAATATGTTCTTTTTCACCTTTTCTTACAGATTCCCATCTCATTATATTATCTTCTGCTCTAAAACCTCTTTGATATCTATCTCTTACTATTCTTCTTAATAATCTTAAATCTGATGGATTTACTCTTACTAAATGATCTAAAGGAATAGAAATCATTGGTTGAATAAAAATTCTAAATATTTGTTCTTCAGGAATTATAGAATCAAACATTTCTGGATTTAGGCAATGAATACCTTCAATCAACAGAACATTATCTTTTCCCAGAGTTATTTTTTCTCCAGCATCTAACATAGTTTTACCTAAAGAAAAATTGTATTTAGGTGTTTTTATTGATTCTCCATTTATCAATTTTTTGAAATGTTCTTGTAGTAAATTTAAATTGAAAGCCTTTAGTGACTCATAATCATAATCACCTTTTTCATCTTTTACAACTAATTCTTTATCAAGATAATAATCATCAAAAGATATATTTACAGGATTTATCCCATCAACTTGTAGTTGAACAGTTAATCTTTTAATAAAAGTTGTTTTACCAGATGAAGATGGTCCAGCAATACATATAACTTTAATTTTATCTTTTCTATCAAAAATAGCATCGGCTATTTTACCAAGCCTTTTTTCTTGAAAACCTTCTGCTACATGTATTACTTTTGAAACATCATCATTAATACAAAATTGATTGAATTTTCCCACACTAGTTAATCCTAGTGAATTTAACCATTTTGAAGGCTCATTCATAACTTGAGAATAATAAGATGTTATTGGGTTTATTAATTTATTTGTTTTACCAACTGATAACATTAATTGTGAATTATCATAAGTTAGTGCAAAATCTTTAATTAATCCAGTAGATGAAATTAATGGGCCAAAACTTAATGCATAAACTTTTCCACAGCTTACCATTGGTACTGTCATGTCACGTTTATTTCTTAAAAGCATTGAGGCTTCTGTAAAACCATTTTCGTTAAAATACTCAACAGCTTCCTCAATAAACCACCATTCTTCTCTAAAAGGAATATTTTTATCAATTATATCTTGAATTTTATCATATAATCTTTTTTCTAGTTTTTTTATATCTACATTACTGGGGTTTAATATTTCTATCCATTTTATATTACCTAATGATACTCCTAGTTTTAAACTTTTTAATACTCCAATTTCTCTTGCCGCCTCAAGAAGAATTAATTCTGCACTATGTCTATAAATTCTTTCACCTTCCCAACTTTCAGTTGTCATTTGTGATATGTCACATGAGTATGTTACAGGTGTAGAAAGAGATACAGGTTTATTATTCATTAATCCTGCAACTACTGTATGTCCATCAATTTTTGTAGGTAATAAAGAATCAATTCTTACCCCTGTTTTTACAAATTCTTCTACCCCATTTATTTTTATATTTATTGTTAATGATCTTGGTAATGATCTTTGCAATAAAAGCTGCCCCAATGTATCTGTTATTTCAGTTAATTTTATTCCTAATTTTGCAACCATTTTTCTAATTATTTTTATTGCTACATGAGGATCTAAATCTATCATTGATTTGAATTTAGTTACTGTTAGTTTAGCCGCTTCAATATCTGTAATTGCCGTAATAGTAGCAGATCTACTACGACCATCAATAAGTGCTAGTTCTCCAAAATAGTCATTATCACAAATTTTTCCAAGATCTATACCAGAACGAAAAATTCTTGCTTTTCCTTTTAAAATAAAATACATGTCCTGATCATGATCACCTTCTCTAACGATTAATGACTCATACTCAAATTTTACAAATTCAAGATATTTTTTTAGGGTTTCAATATCTTTATGATTAAAACCATAGAATAAATTATTTAATTCTATTCCTGTAAAAATATCTGTTTGTTCAATATTAGAAGTAATTTTTTTTTCCATTATATAATTTTTTATAAAATTAAAATAGCTAATACAAATTTATCAGAATCAATTACAAAATTAACTGATATTTATCAATTCTTCTTTTGTTTTCAATCATTAAATATCAGATTATTATTCCATAAAAATATGTTTTGATACGAAATGTAAAGAAAAATTATTTTCTATAATTACTAGAACTCAATGAAACCCCATTAATTTTTCTTTATTTAAACTAAATTTCTTTTTATTATTATCAAAAAGATCATAAATATCTTTTTTAAACTTTTGATTATTATTAAATACTTTAATTTTGATGTATAATCTATATTGGTTTCTTTAAATTTTTGATTTTGATATGTTTTAAGTCATAAGAA
>JBBTGK010000127.1:0-17939 GCA_038060635.1 Cyanobacteriota bacterium
ACGTGACCCCTCTTTATATAATCTGATTCCTTCCCTTGCTCTTTCTATTTCTTTTTTTAGTTGATCTTTAAAAAATCTTTGATTCCATAAAGAAGTTAATCCATCTTTATTAGCCATTTTATGCCAACTGGTTACATCTTCCATAAGACAAATAGTATTACTTTGAACAGAATCTGCCAATAAATTAAAAAGCCTCATTTTATATATATTTGTACCATTATCATCTTCAAATTCAATACTATTTCTATCTTTATTTTCATAATATTTTTTTAATTCATCTTGAAATGTTGGTAAATTTACAAAAAGATCAAATATTTTTTTTCCAATTAAAATCTCTTTTTTATTGGTAGTATTTATTTTAAACTCTAAATTTTCTTTTCTTTTTTCTTTAAGATAGTTTTTTTCATTATTTTCAAAAATATTTTCATTAAGTTCAATTGTATCTTTTTTAGATGCTAATTTTTCATTATTTTCTTTATTATAATTAGATTCTTTTTCTTTTTCTTTGTTAGAATATATACTAAAAAAGAAACTTTCTGCATTAGGATTAGTTAGAATAACATTTCCCATGTGATTTGTAACAATAATAGGTATTTTTATATTATTTAATAAAGTTTCTAAAAAAGATCTCTCTAAAGCAAGATTTTTTCCTATTTTTGAAATTTCATAAACTCGCTCAGTATTAGAAAGTTTATCTTTGTCTAATTCATCAGATAATAAATTTACATTTGTTTGGTAAACTCTATACTTAAGATTCTTTTTATAATAATTTCTTATTAGTGAATCAAGTTCAAACTTTAAGGTTTTGGCTATTTTTATTTGTTCTAAAAGTATAAGAGATACAAAAGAAGCCATATTTGTTAATATAATACTTATTCCACTTATCCAAATAGAATTTTTAAATAAAAAAATGTGAATTATATACAAAATAGCTGATGATGAAAATATAAGTATTATTTGATTTGAAGTATCAAAATAACGCCAGATTAGATAAGATAAAAACGAAATAGAAAAAATTAGGATAAAATTAATTTTTGGAGAAACTGCATTAATATAATTATTATTTAGTATATTAGATAATAATTGGGCATGATATATAACACCATACATAGGACCTATAGGTGATGCAACCCTATCTTGTAAACCTTCAGCCATTGCTCCGACTAATACAATAGAATCTTTAAATATATCAGGATCTATTTTTCCTGCCAAAACATCATAAAAAGAATAAATTTCAAAAATATCTTCTTTACCTTGAAAATTACAATAAATATTTTCTGGTAATTCAATTTCTTGGTTTAGATATTGCCTTGCAATTTCATAAGGAAAAATATTTATTTTTTTATTATCATCATCCAATTGAAATATTTTTGTTTTTCTTAATATTCCATCACTATCAGGTAAATAATTTATTAAACCTAATGATTTCGTATTTTTAGAAATTTCTTCGATGGGATAAAAAAAGCTAAGTTTTTCTTTATTATTTGGATCTGTTTCTAAACTTATAGGTAATATTACATTTCTTATTTTTTTTATTTCTTCTGAAAAACCAATATCATCTTCAAGATAAGCAGAATAATCGGAAAGTAAAATATCAAAAGATATTATTTTAGGTTTATTTTCTAATTTTTTTAAAAGCTTCGTATATAAATCTCTTCGCCAAGGAAAAACCCCAATTCTATCTATACTTTGAGAATCGATACCAATTATTTTAATTTTTTTATTTATTACGTCTGATTTTTTATTTAATAATAAAGAATAATCATATCCAAGTTTCAATTCTAAACCATTCAAAGCACCTAATAAATAAAAAAGACCGATTATTAGTCCTATCGAAAGGCTTAATATCAGTCCTTTATTATCTCTAACCATTAATCAGTAAATTTAATCACTTTTAGTTTTGATATTTTTGTTCTTCCATCAATTGTTGAGGATTTTATTGTTAAGTCATTTTTACCATCATTAACATTGAAATTACCTAGAAAAGTACCATCATTATTAGGATATATAAATGATTTATTTACAGAAATTTCAGAATCAGGATCAGTTTTTCCAGTTAATTTTAATTCACCTTTTTCAGATTTAATGTCAGAAATTAAAAAATCAAACGCCTTTGTAGTTATTGCTGGTTTAGTTGGAATATTACCTAAAGCAACCAAAGTTGTTTCTTGTGGGTTAACAAGAACTTCTTCACCTTGTCCTTTTACAGAAACTTTTCCATCTCCTACAACTATTTTTGTATTTTGATTTTCATCAACAGAAGCAAGGAAAGATGTTCCTCTTACAGCAGCAGTTGCACCTTTAGTTGTAATTTGAAGTTTTGATGATTTTCTATTAAATTTACGTACTTTTGTTATAACTTTACCTTTTATTATAGAAAGTTCAGCTATTTGACCACCACCAAGTGTTTTGTCAACTTTTATTTGATCTACTCTTAATTCAGTTTCTGGTAAAACTCTTATAAAACCAGAGTTTTCTGGTAATTCAACAAGAACAGTACTATTTTTTCCAGTTTTTATTGTGTCAAGATTTGATAAATCAGCTCCAACTGCTAAAGGAATCCATTTACCTTCAGAATTTTTCTTTTGAGCTTGTCCAGTAGCTATTCTAACAATCATTACATCTCTTTGAATGTTACTTTCTACTGCTGCAATTTTATATGATTCACCTTTTGCAAAAACAGGAAGACAAGTACTGAAAGCTATTGTTAAAGCTATTATCGGCTTTATAAGGTTAGTCATAATACACCTCATGAAATACATATTTATTTCATTATATCACAAAACTATCAATTTAACACTTTTTTAACTAACATTTTATTAAAAAATATAAAAATATCTTTTAATAAAAATCAATTAATATAAAATTAAATTTTTTTTACTATAAAAATAAACTAAATTTAAACAAGTTTTTATTAAAAGCATACTATAATATAACAATCTAATAAATCTTATTATAAGAAGAGAAGGAATAAATAATAATGAAAAGACTTGCTCTGTTAATGTCTTCACTTTTGGTTTTTGCACTTGCGGGTTGTAATGGTACAGATGTTCCAAATTCAGCACCTCTCAATTCAGTAATTTCAGAAGAAAATGTTGATACATTAGCAACTAAATATAAAATGGTAGAAATCCAAGGTATTGGAGAAGTTTATGCTGCAAAACTTCTTGATGCTGGAGTAAAATATACAGATGATTACTTAAAATTTGCTGGAAAAAGAAAAGATAGAGAAGCATTAGCTAAGAAAACAGGAATATCAACAAAACTACTTTTAGAGTGGGCTAATCATGTTGATCTTATGAGAATAAAGGGTATTGGTCCTAAACAATCTAACTTGCTTGAAGAAGCTGGTGTTGATAGTATAAAAGAACTTTCACATAGATTATCTGACAATCTTTATCCTGCTTTAGAAAAAGCAAATAAAGCTAAAAATCTTGTAAATAGAATGCCTTCAACAACACAAGTTAAACAATGGCTTGATGATTCTAAAAAAATGCAATCTTCAGTAGAAGAATAAAATACTTTAGAACTTAGATTTTTATAAAAAACAAGTAGGAATGAAACTACTTGTTTTTTTGTGCATAAATTTTATTTTATTAATATTGGATTTATTTTTTATCTATAAATTTAGAAAGTTCTTTATTTGCTTCTTCGGTAAGTTTAGCTTGAAATAAACCAGTTCCTCCTAATATAGAACCAGGAATACCGATTGCCATTGATGACCATTTCCATATATCAAAGTTATCTTTATGTCTATAAATTTTACCATCTTTAAATTCAAAATTAGCTTTTATTTCATTATGAACTTGATTACCTGTTACACTAAAAGCATAATCGGCAACCCATTCGGCAGTAGAGTAATTATCATTAGCTTTTATATTAGAAAAATTAACTTTAAGAGTTTCTTTTCCTTTTTGTATTAACATTCTCCACATGTTTTTAGCTCTTTCACCTTTTAGCTTTCCAAAAGCAGGATCTTCAAATTCAACTTCATCGTGATAAAAACTAACCATTTTTTCAGCATCGCCTCGTTTAAAAGCACCATAAAAAGCAGAAATAACTTTTTTATTATATTCTGCTTTTTCAGTATTAGATTCTGTAAAATTATCTGTGTCTTGTTTTATATATTTAGAGGCACATGAAGATAAAAAAACAAGTGATGTTAATAAAAAAGCTATTTTTATGTATTTTTTTTTCATATACTTTCCTTTTATAAAAAACTAATTAATTCTTAGTGTTGCATCAATAGCAAGAAATTGTTCTTCTGGATTTTGCTCAAATACATGGTTATTACTATTAATAACTTTTAAAGTAAATTGAGATTTATCAAAAAACTTAGAAATCATCAAGCTTTTTTCAGAATTAGCTAAAGGATCTTTATCCGCATGAACTATACTAATTTTACCTTTTGGCTTAATCCCTGATTTTATCATTTCAATTATAGATTCTATATCTTTATTAGATGAAATCATTGTTGCCGCTTGAGCTCTAGTATCTTCTAAAAGAGATATTTGCATTCCTTTTTGTGCAGCAATTTTATTATGTGTAAGAATTGGAATTCCTATATTATAAAGTGCTATATTTTTTGCAAATGGAACTTTAGCAAAAAATGAAAGAGCTGAGTTAATAACACTTTCAGTGCTTCCTAAAAAAGGAGCTTGTAAAACGACATTAACACCTTCAGGCATTTTATAACCATTAAGTTTCATTTTCCCATTATCATTTAATGTTATTGCACCTAATGCACCAGGACCTGCCCCCATACTATTTCCAATAATTAAAACTTCTTTTTTTGCATAAGAGGAATATTCAGCATCTAAAATATTTTTGGCAAAGGCTGTCATAACTGCTGTATCTCTTGCTACTCCATATCCTCTATCTGCCAAACCATCTTTACCACCTTTTGTATAACCAGCCCATTGATGATCCATTATTATTACATCAAAGCCTTTTTTATTTAAGATATCAGCTTGTTCATAAAAATTTCTACCAGATTCTAAAAATCCTGGTGATATAACGGCTATTTTACCATTAGCAGATGAAGTTGGTTTAAATCTTTGATAAAAAATCTCTCTATCATCTATTTGATTACCATCAACTGAACCTGAAGCTTTTACAAATCCATCTATAACTTGAGAAGGATTTCTATTTAATCTAGTTAAATAAATTGATTTTTGAACAGCAAATAATTCACCATATTTAATATTTTTTAGGTTTAAAGTTGTAACTGATTTACCCCATTTTTGTTCTTGCTCTTTTCTAAAATTAGATAATGCTTTTATCAAATTTGTTGGAGATAATTCACCTTGTAATAATTTAGAACCTCTTTCAAATAGTGGTCTTAATGGAGCTGAAATTCCAATACCATCAACTACTCCAGCCTTTCCTTTTTCATTATCCCAAATACCATCTTTATTACCTTTTATATCATTTAATTCTTCATAAGTTGAAGCAATTTGAGAATGTTTTCCCCAATCTTTTTCTTCTGTTCCCCAAGGTATATAGTTTTTATTAACTTGGTTTGCTGATATTGATGTTTCATTTTCAAGGTTGTTTAAATTCACATTTGATGAGCAAGAAAACAAAAAAGTTAGAGATGAGAACAAGATTAAAGCTTTTTTATTAAACATAATTTAACTTCCATATAATTCAATTTTTATAATTTTAATAATTGTATCATAAACTTAAATATTTTTGAATATATTGATTGGTATAGAACAATCATCAATTAAATAATTTTTAGCATAAAAGAAAGTTTTTATTTTATTTTTCTATAACTCTATGATATATTAGTTTTAACTTCCAAAAAATTTTATTGGAACTAGAAATTTATAAAAACAAGCAAAATAAAAACAAGTTTTATGGAAAATAAGAAAAAAAATATAAGTATCCTTATTGCCGACGATGAATCATTAATAAGAATGGATATAAAAGAAATTCTTATTGATAATGGTTACAACGTAATAGGTGAAGCCAAAAATGGTAAAGAAGTTCTTTCTATCTGCAAAGAAAAAACGCCTGATTTATTAATTCTTGATATAAAAATGCCAGAACTAAATGGATTAGAAACTTTAGAAGAATTAAACTCTTCTTCAAAATATCCAAAATTTCCAGTTATTATGCTAACAGCATTTCCTAAACCAGATTTGATTGAAAAAGCAGTTTCACTTGGTGTTTTTTCTTACTTAATAAAACCAGTTAAAGAAGGTGAATTACTTGCAAATATTGGTATTGCAATAGCTAGAAATAGTGAAATGAAGATAATTCAAGAAGAAGTCGGACATTTAAAAGAAACTATTGAAGTAAGAAAAATAATAGAAAAAGCAAAAGGTATTCTCATGGAAAAATATTCTTTTAGTGAACAAGATGCTTTTAAAAAAATACAAAAACATAGTATGGATAAAAGAACTTCAATGAAAGAAATCGCAGATAATATAATACTTTTTGGAACTTTAGACTAAGAAGTGATCAGTAAAAAGTGATCAGTGATGAGACAAAAAAATTGTAAATTCAAAATATTATTATCTCTTTACTTTTAACTTTTAACTTCTTACTAGTATATTGTTTATTTTTACCATTTCATTAAACATATTTAACTTGTCTAAAGATATAAGGTGTGATATAGTCATTACTTGTTTTGTATAATGTAAGTTTTAATTTAAAATAACTTATTCTTAATTTTAAATATTATTGAGGTATTAAATGTTAAAGATCAGATTAAAGAGATTTGGTGTTAAAAAGAGACCTGTTTATAGAATTGTTGTTATGGAATCTAAAAATAGAAGAGATGGAAGAACAATTGATGAAATCGGATTTTATGATCCACATAAACATGAATCTGAACTTGGTTTAAAAGTTGATGTAGAAGCTGCTAAAAAGTGGTTAGTAAATGGTGCTCAACCATCTGAAACAGTTCATAACTTGTTAAAGAAATCAAATGTTTACAGTGATAAATAAAAGAACGGAGAATTAATTGAGATGTCTTTAGAAGATGCAGTAAAAACTATAATAGAATCATTGGTTCAACATCCACAAGATGTTGAAGTAATGACCGATGAATTAGATAATAGTGAAAACTTAAGAATAAGTATAAAGGTTAATCCTATTGATAGAGGCAGAGTTATCGGTCGTCAAGGAAAAACAATAAATGCTTTAAGAACAGTTGTAAAAGCAGCAGCAGTGAAAATGAACAAAAGAGTTAATTTAAAAGTAGTAGAAGATGGAGAACAAGAAATAGCAGGTTCAGAAGAAGTTGCCGTTCAAGAGACCCCTGAAGAAAACTAATAATTTTTAATTTAAAAAGGACTAACTAAAAAGTTGGTCCTTTTTTATTTTATTAATTAATACCTTGATGATCTGACCCGAGTTATAACAAAATGAAATTTTATTTCTAAAGCTTTGATTTGGTGTTAATACAAACGGCTTCATAGTACTCAATGTCATTAAGTTAAGGAATTAAATTGTTGTAATCTGTTCAATCCTAATGTAGATGCGTATTGCATACGCATAAAACAAATGGTAAATACAAAAAAATGTATAACGTAATTATAATTATTGACAAAGTTTTTATTGATAACAAATAATTTTATCTTATTGTAAATAAAAGTGCATATAGCAATACGCACCTACAATTGTATATAACTTAACTTAATGCCATTGTTATAGTACTATGGTATTTATTTGAGTTAAGAAATTAAATACTCTGAGCTTATTTTATATGTTTTATTACAACTACAAAAGTTATTTATATAAAAAATGAAAAGATATTGTATAATTCAGTTATCATAATTTTTAAACCTGAATTTTTATGGAATTTACAAATATAGAAAAGACTTATACTATCGAAAAAGAGCTTGGTCGTGGAGGCATGGGTGTTGTTTACCTTGCAACAGACAGAAGATTAGATAGAAAAGTTGCCATAAAAGTTCTAAATATATCTAGTGGAAACGAAAAATCTGAAGTTCCATTTGAAGAAATAGTAGAGAGATTCCAAAGAGAAGCTCGTGCTGTAGCTAAACTTACACATCCAAATATAGTAAATATTTATGATGTTGGTAATGAAAATGAATCATATTATATGGTTATGGAATTTGTAGATGGTAAATCTTTATATGACAGATTAGTTTCTGAAGTAATGGATATAGAGGTTGTTTTAAACATTGGAATTCAGATTGCTAGTGCCTTAGATTTTGCACATGAAAACGGTATAATTCATAGAGATATAAAGCCAGCTAATATAATTTTATCTAAAAAAGGTATTTCAAAACTAATGGATTTTGGAATTGCTCAATTGGGTCAAAATAGCAAAAGACTTACACAAAGTGGAACAATGTTAGGTAGTATTTTATATGTTTCTCCAGAACAACTAACTGATTCAAGTAAAGTTGATGCAAGAGCTGATATTTATTCTTTTGGCATGAGTATGTATGAAATGTTAACAGGTGGAAGGCTTCCTTTTGATGGTGATAATATACCTTCATTAGTTATGAAAATAATGACTAAAGAACCTATGCCTCCTAGTAATTTTAATGGAGATATACCTTCTGAACTTGATAGAATAATATTAAAAGCTATTGCTAAAGAACCTGATAAAAGATATCAGACAGCTATTGAACTAGGTAGTGATTTATCAAGGCTTTTAAGCAGAATAACTGTAGATAATAGTAATAATAATACTTCTAATACAAATGATGATTTTAAATCAACAATGATGATAAATACAAATGATATTTTAAAACAACAAATGTCAAGCTCTACTATGATAATTTCGCCAAACTCAAAAGTACAAGAACTCTTAAGAAAAACAGTAATTAACCATGCTTTTATAGAAAGTTTAGAAAAAGACTATTATTGGATAAAAATTTTAGTAAGAAAAATGGAGTATAGTAAATCAAATGTAACTGATTTTAAAAAAGTTCTTTCTGAAGTTTCATTTGGTAATGTTTTTTCTGGTGCTTTAATAATAAACGAAGAAATAATAATTTTTATTTATAAGGGATATATTTTAGGTGCAATAGATATTCTTAATGGTTTAAAAAATCAAAATGCGATTAATCATATAAATTCATTGCAAATTGATAATATAGATATTTTTACGGCTGAAGATGAACAAAAATATATGCCTGTTATACTAGCTTCTATGATATCAGAAAACCCACCACTTCAAGAAGATTTGGATTCTTCTAATATTGATTTAGAACCACTTATTAATAATCTTTTATCAGGCATTGCTCCTTTTTCTGGTTACATAAAATGTAAATCAGAAACAAATATAACCTATTATGGATATGCAGAAGGAAAAAAAGTTTTTGAATCTTGTGTTGATGAAGATGATATCGAAATAACAAAAAAAGATTATACCGATTTAAGAGTATTTGTAACTAATCATAGTGTTATTTTAAGTACTTATCATATAGCCCCTATTCTTTTAGAACCAAGTGTTAATAAAGTATTAGCAGATTCTATTACATCAGTAAAACTTAGAGAAAAATCAAAAGCAGGATTAACTAAGTTTTTAGAATTTAAAACAAGTGAAATGCCTAATTATGTTTCAAAAGAAATAAAGAATAATGTTTATACTGAGATAGATATGGATAAAAATCTTAAAATGAAAGTTTTGGATAAAGATATTGATTTATTAAAAATAATTAACGACTCTGTTCATTATAAATTTTCAGAATGGATTGTAAGTGAATATTTACACTTATTGAATTCTACAAATAATTTTGCTACTTTAAAATTAGCTTATGATTATTTACCAGAACTTACAAATATAAAATTTAATTTAGATATTGAAGATGAAAATAATAAAAAATGTAGCTTTGATATTATAGGTTATGGAAAAGATAATACAAAAATGCTTTTTTTAGCAAGAATAGGCTCTGGTGAAAGAGTTGATATTGATAATTTTATATCTCAAGTTACATCTATTAAAAGAAAAAATATTAAAAATGATGAGTTTTGTGCAGCTTTTTATATTTCCTTAAATTCATTTGAATCTAATGTAATAAAAGTTTTTTATGATTATACAGCAGAATATAAAAAAGGTTTCTTTTCTTTATTAGATAGAACTTCAAAATATAAAGGATTTATAAAATTAGCTTCTGGAAAAGGTTTACATTTACATTTTATTGAACAAACAGGAAAAAGTTTTAATATTGTACTTCCAAAATTAACTGATTAGAATTTAAAATTAATTAACTTTCCAGAATTATAAATGCTCTTTATTTGATAACTTCTCGCAAAAAATCCAGATTGACTATTTCTGAATTTGATATTTGCTTGAGGTTATGTTAAATCTGGATTCAATAATTTAATTAGATTAAAATTTATTTGTCTTTAGTAATTTAGTCAAAGTTTTATCTAATTGGTTCGTAAACTCTTGAATATTCTTTTTGTCTAAAGGTCTTGGGCCACCTGTTTCAACACCACTTTTTCTTAATTCATCTAAAAAATTTCTTGTACCCAAAGATTCTTTTATATTTTCTTTTGAGTACAATTTACCACGAGGATTTAATGCCAATGCTTCCTTATCAATAACTCTATCTGCTAGAGGAACATCTGCTGTAATAACTAAATCACCTTTTTCTACCAAAAAAGCAATTTTATCATCTGCTACATCTGCTCCACTTTCTACAACGATACTACTAATATATTCAGATAAAGGATAATTCATGCTTTTATTTGAAACCAAAATTAGTTCTACTTTCAAACGAAAAGAAGTTTTATACAATATCTCTTTTACTTGTTTTGGACAAGCATCTGCATCTATATATATTTTCATAGATTATAGTAAATCCAATGATTTAAATAAAAACGCATAAACATCACTTTGTTCATCTATAAATTTAGATGTAGGCTTACCTAATCCATGACCTGCATGAGTTTCAATTCTTATAAGAGATGGATTTTCGCTTTTATTATATTCTTGAATAGTAGATGCAAATTTCATTGCATGAGCAGGAACTACTCTATCATCTGTATCTGCTGTAGTAATTAATAATGGTGGATATTTTACATCTTTTTTTACATTATGAAGAGGTGAATATTTATACATAAAATCAAAATGATCTTTATTTGCTTCAGCATTTCCATATTCAGGTATCCAATATCTTCCTATAGTAAATTTATGATATCTTAGCATATCTAAAACAGGTACAGCACAAACAACAGCTCCATATAAATCAGGTCGTTGAACCATACAAGCTCCAACTAAAAGACCGCCATTACTACCACCATTTATAGCTAATTTTGATTTTTTAGTATAGTTATTTTCTATTAACCATTCTCCAGCAGAAATAAAATCATCAAAAACATTTTGTTTTTTTTCTAACATACCTGCTTTATGCCATTTTTCTCCATATTCTCCACCACCACGAAGATTTGGCATTGCAAAAACAAAACCACTTTCTAATAAAACAATTCTTTGAATAGAAAAATTAGGATTTAAACTTACATCAAAGCCACCATAACCATAAAGAAGAGTTGGATTATTTCCATCTAATTTTAAGCCTTTTTTATAAGCCAAAAACATAGAAACTTTTGTACCATCTTTTGAAGGATAAAAAACTTGTTTAGTTTCAAAATCATTAGAATCAAAGTGTATTTCAGATTTTCTAAATTCTTCTAGTTTTTGGGTTTTAAAATCATATCTAAAAATCATTGAAGGATAGGTAAAAGAAATAAATTTAATAAACATTTCATCATCTTCTTTGTTACCAGAAACATCTTCTATAGCTCCTAAAGTAGGAAGTTCTATTTCGTTTAAAAAATTACCCTCAAAATCAAAAACTTTTAATATATGATGAGCATTGTGCATATAAAGAGCTATAAATTTATTATTTATTACATCTATTCCAGCTAAAACATCATCTTTATTTTCAGGAATAATAGTTTTCCAATCTTTTTTATCATTTTTATCTAATGTAAAAGAAACAAGTCTAGAATTTGGTGCAGATTCATCAGTTCTAATAAAAAAAGTATCTTTTATATTAAAAACATAATTATATGAAGCATCTGGTTTTTCAAAAAGTTTTTTTAGAGGTTCATCACTATCAACTTTTTTTACATATAAATTATTTTCTACTGCTGTACCTTTGTATTGAATGATTAATAAATAATCATTATCTTCACTTATAGATGGATAAAAACCAAGTTCTTTATGTTTATTATCTTCGTATATTACAATATCTTCTTTTTGTTCAGTTCCTAATTTATGATAGTATATTTTTGAATAATTTCCTTCATCTTCTGGGGCTACACTTCCTGTTTCTGGAAATCTATTATAGAAAAATCCAGAACTATCTTTTTTCCAAGCTATACCAGAAAATCTACACCATTTTAGTTCTTCATGATAATCTTTTGCAGTATTAACATCTCTGATTTTAATTTCTTGTTTATCACTACCATTTTTTGATATTCCATAAGCTAATAAAGTTCCTTCTTTATTAAAACTAGAGGTAGTTAAAGCTGCTACACCTTCTGTACTAAGAGTATTTGGGTCAAGAACCTCTTTATATTCTCCATTTAAACTATCTTGCTTATACAAAACATATTGATTTTGTAATCCTGTATTTTTTTGAGTAAAATAATATTCTCCATGTTTATGAGGTATTGAATATTTAGGATAATTCCAAAGCTGTGTCAATCTATCTTTTATTTTATCTTTTATATGAATAGATTTTAAATAGTTTTGAGTTAATTCATTTTGGGTTTTAACCCAATTTTTTGTATTATCAGAAGCAGGCTCTTCTAACCATCTATAAGGATCATGTATTTTATGACCATGATAATCATCATAAACATCTTCTTTTATTGATTCAGGATATTTTAATATTTCTGCATTAGCAGATTTGTTTAGCATATAAAGTTACCAAAACAGATAAAGATATTTTTGAAAATTTTTTTACTAAATTATTTAATTCCATCTTTTATCTATTACAAAAATAAGGGTTTCATCATAATAACAAATTTTTTAATGATTTTAGTGATTTTTTACAATTTCTTAAGGATTGAGAAATATGTTGATTGGATTTTTGATTTGGTGTTTTAATGTAGTGGGCGCAACAGGACTCGAACCTGTGACCGCCTGCTTGTAAGGCAGGAGCTCTACCAACTGAGCTATACGCCCGATCAACATGTATGTATATTAACATATCCTTTTCCTAGTGGCAAGTACTAAAGCAATCTTTTATTTATTAATTTCGATTGACAAGAACCTATGATCATCGTCATTAAAGTATCCTAGCAATATTTTTTTTATTGTTAAGTTTTTATTTATATCTAAATTATTGCCTGTACACTCATTTATTTTATTTGTAAAAAAATCAAAATCACAAGAATTATTTTTTAATGCTAATACAAAATCGTTTAATATATTTTCAATAGATTCTTTTTCTTCTATTTTCCAAGCTTCAAATCTTTCTCTTATTATTTTTATAAAAAAACTTGAATCTCTTTCTTGACCATCTAAATTCACTAATGGTTTTGGAGTGTTTGTAATTTCTGAAACTAAATCTGCTGTTTTTCTTATTGATATATTTTTTACAGCTACTTTAAGTTTATGATATAAAAAATCAAAACTAGGATCAGTAGTAAATTCTCCATAATAGTTTCTTACAAATTCATTGTTTTTATTATTTGAATTAGCAAAGTTTTCTATTAGATGAATATTTTCTTTAGCAAAAAAACCATAATCATGAAAAAGAATTGTTCCTTTTTTATTTAATCTTTCATATAGTTCAAATAATATTCTATATGCTGTGTCTGAAACAGCAATAATAAAATCATTTGGATAAAATTGATAATAATGATTTATTTCATAACTAAAAATCCTTCTTTTAATGGCAATATCAAAGGCTAAAATTTTCCCTATTTCTGGAGTAAAAATTTCAGGAAATTTATTTTTATAATAAATACTATATAAAATATTTTTCATTTGGGTTTCAATTATTTTCGGCATTTTATTAGGAGAATAAGCTTTTATCCATATATCATAATATTTATTATTTTTTTTATAGATAAATCTATTAGGAATATCTCCAAAAAGTTCATTACCATAAAACATATCACCTGATAAGGTTTGAATAAATTCAATAGTGGTAATATCTCCAATTTGTTTTTTTAGAACTATTTCAGAATTATTTATTGTTTTCCATTTTTCTAAATTTATATCTCTTAAATCTGTTAAAGTTATGGAAGATATATAAGGCTCTAATTCATCAAGATCTTTTTCTATTAAATCAACAATAGAACCAGTTCCAACAGCAGTTATTACTAGATTTATTTTTCTTTCCATTCGTAAAAAAGTTTCTTTTATTTTTTCTTTAGTTATATAAAACTGAGTCGGAAAATTTTCAGCCGAATCTAATGAGGCAATAGAATCAAAATTATGGGTTTTATAAAATTGATGGTTCCAATTTCCAAAAAGTTTTTTTGGATTGTAAGGAATAAAATTAATATAAGGATTTCTAGGAACCATTTATTTTAAACATTCATGTTATTTATATAATTAAATTAATTATATTGTATTTTTAGAAACTAACAAATAATTTTAGAGCTATTATAAATTATATTACATCATCTTTTGCTAGAGTTTCTATTTCGCTTTCTATTTCAGTTTCTATTTCTTCTTTATAATCTTCATTATCATGCTCTAAATAATTCACTAAATGAGTAAAATCAAAATTAGTTAGATCATTTGGAATTTTACCTTCTTCTTTCCATTTAAGCCAATATTTTTCAAATTTATAAACAAATTCTATCTTATAATTATGAAAACTAGATGCTATATTAAATTTTTGTGCTTAAGCCAAAGCCCAAGATGCATTATAACCTTGAGTTATTCTAAAAATAGCAGATACAATGCCTGTTCTATCAGAACCTCTATGACAATGAACAAAAACAGGTTTCATATCTGTATTATAGCAAATAGTTAAAAACTCTAAACCTTGTAATACTGTTGGAGCAGCAACATTAGGCATTGGGATATAGTGTAAATTAATATCTCTTTTATGTAAATTATTTTGCTCATTCACATATTCTACAGCACTATCTTCAACTTTTAGGTTTACAACTGTTTTTATTCCTAATTCAGCTATTCTATCATAATGGCTTTCACCGACAGGTGTTCCTCCCCTATATAACTGATTTTCTTTTACTATACCAAAATTATTAAGTTCATCAGTTTCTTTTAATGGTGCATAAATATCGAGCATAGGTTCAAAAACATATTTTTCCATAGAAGGATATTTAAGACTTAATTTTGATAATGAATTACCTATTATTTTTGCTAATGTAGCACTAGTTGACATACTTATTTTTTCAACTTCTTCAAAAGATTCAACTAAATAAAGAATTGTTTTTTTGTTAGTCAATGCAATTATATCTTCCCTACTAAATTTTTGTTTATGAAATTCAGGAACCCAAATTTCACCTACAGGAGCATCTGTTTTTAAAACTTCTAATTGTTTTAATATATTTTCTCTGGCAATTCTTCCTTTGGTTTTTATTTCTACAAAAAGAAGTCTATTATTATCAATAGTACTAAGGATTTTATTAAGTGATGTAGAAATTTTATATTTTGTTCTTCTAAAAGCAAACCTTTTTTTTGGTTTTTCTTGGTTTATTTGTTCTTCTAAAATAGTTATATTATCACTTTGTTTTTTATAAAAGTAATATGACAAGCCAAGTAATCCTAATGTAACTGGAACAAAAAATTTTCTTCTCAATTTAATTTACCTCTTTAAATTATATAGGACTATTTTTTCTTGCCATAAAGGTTTTAGAAAAATTGCTATTAAGCTTTTTATTTAGTATTTTTTCAAGAAAAACATTAGATTCAACTAGTTTTTCAAGATTAATACCTGTTTCTATTCCCATTTTATGAAACATATTAACTAAATCTTCTGTGGCTACATTTCCAGTAGCACCTGGTGCATAAGGGCATCCACCTATACCACCAATAGAACTGTCAAAAGTTTTTATGCCCATTTCCAATGCTATAACAGAATTTGCTAAAGCCATACCCATAGTATCATGAAAATGAACTGCAATTTGTGATTTATCCTCTATTATAGTAAAAACACTTTCTAAAACTTCTTTAACTTGTTTTGGATTTGCAACTCCAATTGTATCGCCTAATGATACTTGAAAAATGCCAAAAGAAAATAATTTTTTTAAAAGCTCATTTACTTTTTCAACACTAATATTTCCTTCATAAGGACAACCAAAAACTGTTGAAAGATATGCTCTAACTTTCAAATTATTAGATTTTGCAAATTTTATGGTTTCTTCTAATATTTCTAATGATTCACCCATAGTTCTATTTAGATTTTTTTTATTATGAGATTCACTAGAAGACATAAAAACAGCTATTTCATTTAAATTTGATTCAACTGCTTTTTTGGCTCCTATTAAATTTGGAACAAGAGCTAAATAATTAACATCTTGTTGTTTTTTTATTTTTGTAGCCACCTCAAAACCATCGGCTAATTGAGGTGTCCATTTTGGATTAACAAAAGAGGTTATTTCAATTTTTTTTATGCCCGAATCAACCAATTTTTCTATAAGAAAAATTTTATCTTCAGTTGATACAATATTTTTTTCATTTTGAAGCCCGTCTCTTGGACCAACTTCAACGATATTAACTTTTTCAGGCAATTTTAAAAACATAAAATATTACTCTATCAATAATAATAAGTCGCCTTCATTTACAAAGTCGCCAATATCAATTTTTATTTCTTTTACTGTTCCAGATGATTCTGATGATATAAACATTTGCATTTTCATAGATTCAAGACAAACTAAATCTTGACCATCTTCAATTTGATCTCCAACAGAAACTAATACTTCAAGTATTGTTCCAGCCATATTACTTTTTACTTCCATAAAAAACCTTATAAAATATAATCCGAATACATTAAGTTATCATAGCAAATAAAATGAATCAAGATAAAATTATTTTTTTTTATTATGATATTTAATAAAATAATAATTTTTTTATTAAATTAATGTATAAAAACGATTTAGTTATAATGTAAATTCAAATCTTGAAAAAATTGCATTAAAGTTTGTTTACGTATATAGTAGAATTTGAATGTAAAAAATTGCTTAAAAGGAAAAAAATATGAGATTTGACGGACGAAATAATGATGAAACTAGAAATATAAAAATAACAACAGGTTTTTTAAATAAAGTTCCTTCTTCTGTATTAGTAGAATTTGGTGATACAAAAGTTCTTTGTTCTGCTAGTTATGAATCAAAGCAACCTCCCTTTTTGATTAATACAGATGATGGATGGATAACAGCTGAGTATGCTATGTTACCTTGTTCATCGGATAAAAGAATACAAAGAGAAAGAGGTAAAGTAGGAGGAAGAACTCAAGAAATTCAAAGATTAATAGGAAGATCTTTAAGGGCTATAACTGATACTAAAAAATTAAATAAACATACAATAACAGTTGATTGTGATGTTTTACAAGCAGATGGAGGAACAAGAACAGCTTCAATTACAGGTGCTTATGTTAGTGCATGTATTTTGTTTAAAGAAATGATTAGAAAAGAATTAATTTCAGAAAATCCTTTTAATGATTCAGTTTCTGGGATAAGTACAGGTATTTCTGATGGTGAAAGTATAGTAGATCTTAATTATCATGAAGATTCTAATGCTGAAGTTGATATGAATTTTGTAATAACAGGAAGTGGTAAAATTGTTGAAGTACAAGGAACTGCGGAAGAAAAACCATTTACAAAAAAACAGTTAGATGTAATGTATGATCTAGCTGAAAAAGCTTGTAAAGAACTAAAAAATATACAAGATATTTCACTTAATTTTGAAGTTAAATAATTATTTGTAAGGCTTTCTAAAAAATAAGACTTTTAAAGCTAACCTGAGTTCGACAAATTTATATTCTAGAATATACTGATAAGAGGTAATACAA
>JBBTGK010000128.1:0-5602 GCA_038060635.1 Cyanobacteriota bacterium
AATAAACCTTCTTTAAATTCTCCAATATATTTATATTCAATAGCATTTTTTTTAAAATTATAATTTCCAGTTCCATCAAATTTACTATTTTTAAATTCTCCCTCGTATGTATTTCCATTCTTATGCATATATGTTCCTTTTCCATTAATGCAATTACCAGATGTACAAAAATCATTTCTAAAGAATAAAATTAAAATTACAAAATAAACTGTTCTAAGTATAAAAAAACTAATAATAAGAAAAAAAATTGAATATGCCTTGTTTTTATTAAAGATACTTAGGAGATGTTTTAGGATTATTTTTATTTTATTCATTGATTTTATTCTTATATATGTTTGGAAATAGTAACATACTTTTTTATCAAAAAATTCTAAAATCAAAAATATTCCTAATAAATTTTCTATTACCTTCAAACCCTTTATTTACAACTAGTTTATTTTTTATTAACCTTTGTAAATAGTATAATTTTATGTTTATAAAAGTGATTTTTTCATGGTATAATTCAGCTAGAAATTTTAAGTATTAATGAGTTTTAAACTTAGATAATTTAATTGAATAAGTTTTTATCTTTATATTTAATATTTTATTCTATTTTTATAATATAAAGGGCTATATTATGAGTAAAATCTCTTACATTTCACAAACAATAATTATTCAAAAAATTCAACAAATTTTATTTTTATTCCGAAATACTAATTTCAAGTAAAAAATTTATCAATAAAAAAATATAATACATAATTAATTTAAAAAGGGCTTAAAAATTATGATTAAATTACACTATATTACTAATGGTGATATGAATATTGAATTAGAAAACATGATTTTTGGAAAACATGAAGAAATTCCAGTTGAAAATGTAAAATCTTTTAATTCTAAAGAGAGAGAACTTTCTTTAAAATCTAATAATATTAATCATTTTACTAATTGGGGAATTGTAGAACTTTTTCCTGAAGATAAAAAATTAGGAATTATAAATGTTAGTATTGATTCTAATAGCTGGGGTAGAATTGCTACAGCTCAAATAATGATTGAAAAAAATAAAAATATTATTATAAATAACAATTTTCAATCTGAAAAGAAAGAATTAAATAAAAATTCTAAAAAATCTAACTCTGTTACTGTTCCATTTTAAGAAATATTTTTAAAACATGTTAGTTTTTGGCTTTTTTTTCTAATTTCAAAGAAGCTCTAAAAAATAACCCTTGTAAATAGGACGTTTGAGTTAGGGTACTTAAATACCCTAACTTTTACTTTTTTCTTGAAATTATTTTTGATTTTTTTATATAAACTTAAAATTTAAATATATTTTATTTAAAAGTTTAGATGTATCAATTTTAAATCTCAATAATATTCTTATTAAAATATATTAACTATTATTATTATATCCAATCTCATTTTTTTGACATATGGGAGGGATTAGTTTTATAAAAAAGCTTTCTGGATTCAATCAACTTTTTTCATCTAATTGATTTGTATTTAAAAAATATTGCTTTTAACATATCATCATTGTCTAAACTTTGTATTTTAGCAATAAAAGCTTGTTTATCTGTTTCAGGATGTTGCATAATTTGATCAAAATACGCCTTTGATTTTTCACTTCTATCTAGCAGATTTGATATTGATTTTGGTAAAGAAGGTTCTTCAGTTCTATCTACTCTATGTGATACGGATGGGCTTCCTGATCTTTGAGATTGTTGAAAAGATGTTTGTCCTGTTCTACCTGCTCCTTGTGAAACAGATGGACTTCCAGTTCTTGGAGATTGTTGAAAAGATGTTTGTCCTGCTCTACCAACTCTTTGTGAAATAGATGGGGTTCCAGTTTTTTGTGTAACTGTTAGAGGAGGAACAAGTAAAGAAGATGTTCCATCTTTATAAGTTATTTTAATAGTAAATTTATCATCTTTTTTATATGGTACAGCACCTGGATTTTTTTTATGCTCAAGTTCTATTTTATCTACATTCTCTAGTTTTTCTAACATTTTTCTAGTTGTTCCACCATTAGCTGTATTAAGTAAAAAATTCTCAATTTCTGATAATCCTACAAATTTATCTCTAGTTTTATCTTCTTTTAATTCAGAAATTTTTTTCATGGTAGTAGGAGCTTTACTTGGGCTACTTAAATTTTTAGTATGCCATTCATTCATACTAGATATAGTCTCTTCATTTCTAACTGTATCCCTAACAATAGATGTCGGAGAAGACATTGGTTTAGAAAGTACTTTTTCGGCTATGTCTTTTTGAAAAAAAGCTATTTCACTAGCTTTAGGTGTTCTTTCATCTCTATTAACATTAAACTCCATACCCCATTCTTCAGGAGAATACGTATTTTTAAATGAATATTTTTCTTTACTGTCTAATCCTTTAGTAGGAGTTTCTTCTAAAGCATCACTTGTTTGAGTTGATATTCTTACTTTAGAATTGTTAATTGGTTCAATAGTTGTTACACGGAGAAGACTTTCATCAGAAATACCATGTTTACTTTGAATATCTTCAAAAGAAGTATCAAGCTGATTAAATTGGGTTTCCGTATTAAATACTAAAGCTTTTTTATTTGGTGTAGGAGTAGGAGTCTTTAATATAGTGTCTAAAAATTCACCTTGTTTATCTTCAAATCCTTTTTCAAACATAGAAGTTAAAGCTTGTAAGTGTTCACTTGACTTTGGAAAATGAATTTTTAATGTTTCACTTAATTCTTTAGCTTCACTTATCATAAATTTTGTTTCAAGTAAATCTATTTTTCTTTCTAATAAAGGCTCCTCATCTTTTACATTTAATTGAGTTAATACATCTAAAATTTGTTCCTTTGAAAATCCTTCTTTTCTATACGATTGATAGTTTTTAGGCTCTAATGCTTCAGCTCTAAAATTTATAGAATCCTTTTGTTCACTTCTTTTAGAAGTACCTACATTATAAAATACATCAGATGCACTAACTCTAATATTACTAATTCCACTCATATAACTACCCTCTTTTTGACATTTTACTACTAGAAATTTTACGACCAAGAGACATTAAATACTTTTGTTCTGGTTTTAAATAAGAAGAAATTTTAAAATACTTTTCAGCCAAAGTAATATCATTAACTAAGTAACAAATATATGCCAAAAAGTAGTAAGGCTCTGCTTTAGATTTTTTTATTGTTGTAGCTTCAGTAAAAAAATTCAAAGCTATTTTTAAGTTTTCTTTATTTTCAGGTTTTTCAGCAAATTTATGAATATAATATAACCCACTATTATATATTTTTTCAAAATGCTCATCTTTAGATTGTATTTTTTCATTTGAATTATTATTTATTTCACTTTTAGCTTCATTAATCATGTTTATAAAATCATTAGAAACACAAGTTTTTACATTTAGTTCTTTTCTTTTTTCTTCAAATTGTTTTTTTGTTGAAGATGTTTGAGCTGGAATATTTTCTTTTTTAGTATTAGAAAGATTTTGCATAAAATCATCTGATTTTGTATTTTTAATTGAAGGTGACTTAAAAAAATTTCCAAACATATAATTATCTCCAAGTCCATTTGAGTTTATTTATAGTATATTGAAATTATAACAGATTAGAATTATTTTTCTGCTAAGTAGCTCACACAAATGATTTACCAAGAATAATGTTTACTATTAAATATTGGGGGTAAATGTTCCGCTTAAATTCTTATAGATGCTTATTTTACAATACTTTTAATTTCTTTTTAGTATATAATTTTTTAATTATAAAAAAATCTAATAAAGGTAATTATGATAATAAGAAAATTTAAAGATAGCGATTTAGATTCTGTATGGGAAATTTTTCAAAAAGTTATAAAAACAGGTGATACTTATGTTTTTTATCCTGATACTCCTAAAAAAGATTTAAATAAACATTGGTTAGCACCTTATATGAATACATATGTTGTTGAAGAAAATGGAGAAATTCTTGGAACTTATATCATTAAACCTAATCAAATTGATTTAGGTTCTCATATTGCTAATGCTTCCTATATGGTTAATCTTGATAAGCAAGGAAGAGGTATTGGAAAATTAATGTGTGAACATTCTTTAAATGAGGCTAAAAATAATGGATATAAAGCAATGCAATTCAATATTGTCGTAAGTACTAATGATAGTGCTGTTAACTTATGGAAAAAATTTGGTTTTAATATTATCGGAACTATACCAGATGCTTTTAATCATTTAACTTTAGGCTATGTTGACGCATATATTATGTATAAAAAATTATAAATATCTTTTGGTTTTATTATGTAAAAATACCTTGTTCTAATGTATTTAAGTCAAAATTTATTTTAAGACCCCATTTTGTATTTATTTTACCCTCATTTGCTTGAGAAATATCCAAAAGAGAAATAGAATTTATTCTTTTTTGTTTTATTTCTTCAATAATTGGAATTTTAATTAAAACTTCACATAAAAAACCAAATCGTTTCATTGAAGCATTATTATCTACTTTATTAAAATAATCTAAAATCTTTTGGTAATTTATATTATTTTTTGCTTTATACAATGTTTTTCCTATTTCTAAAATTCCTCCAGCATAATTTGTATTTATTAGACAATCAACTAATGTTTTTTCTAAATCACTACATTTTACTTTATCATGATCATTAATCCATATATCTTTAAAACCAAAAAACTTTTTACTGTTATGAAAAATAAATTGAAAATCTGCATTTTTAATTTTGATTTTATTTTCTTTAATTTGAACATCAGTTACTATATATTCTGTAAGAGATGCTTGAGTAATTAAATTATGAATTTGTAAAGCAGAATAATAAGCAATATAATATTTTCTGTCCTTTATCAAATATTTTACTACTAGATGCCAGTTTGGAATAAAATATTCTGGGTTTTCTCCTAAAGGCACTATATAATAAAGACCTTTAGAAAGCCTTATTAAAGAACCTTTTTGTACCATTTTTAATAATAATTGAGATAAATAAATTTGATTATCAAAAGAGAATTCATTACGAACATTTGCAGGAGTAAAACATTGCTTTCCTTGATTAAGGAACGTTTTTAAAATTTTTCCTTCAGATTTTGTTATATGCATTTTATAGGTAGATTTTATTCTAAATTACTTAATATATACCTATAAAATATAACATAAATTATGTTTTATAAATTGATTTTATGACAGTTGGGGCATGGCACCGAAAACTATGTAAAGGTAAATTAAAAGTCTATAACAATGATATAAATAGATACAATGATTATTTTTTTGTCGAAATATTATATCTAAATTTCTCTATTTACACATCTTTAATATTACTCAATAATTTAATGAATTCTGGTAAACTAATAATAGTATTTTTAAAAGTAATAATTTAATATATGATTTATCTTTTCCTAATAATAATTGTAATTGGATTTTTTATCATAAAATATTATGTTCCAATGTATGTAAAAGATGAAAATCAAAAAGAAACTTTAATTTTATTTGCAGGTGGATTACAAATATTTTGTTTTTTAAAAATGATACCCAATTTGATAAATAAATTTTATCAAATTGGGTATCTTACAGAAAACTCGCCCAAAACTAGCACATTATTTTTTTAAATTCTTTATTAATCTTACATTAAAGGAATAAGTCTATCTAGTTTATATTTTT
>JBBTGK010000129.1:0-5250 GCA_038060635.1 Cyanobacteriota bacterium
AAAATACATATTAAGCATTAATCTTTTTTGTTTTTAAGAATTAACAACTGAAAGCTCTGATAAAGCATTTGTATCAATTCTAATTCCAGGTCCCATTGTAGATGAAATAGTTAAACTTTTCATATATTGACCTTTTGCAGTAGCAGGTCTTGCTTTTTGAATAGCATCAACGATTGCAGCAAAGTTTTTTACTAAATTTGCATCTTCAAAAGATGATTTACCAATAGCAACGTGAATGTTACCTTGTCTATCATTTCTGAATTCAACTTTACCACCTTTAAAATCTTGAACTGCTTTACCTATAGAATCACCAAGAACAACAGTACCTGCTTTAGGGTTAGGCATTAATCCTTTAGGACCTAATATTTTACCTAATCTTGCCAAAGCTGGCATCATATCTTGTGTTGATATAAGTAAATCAAAATCAAACCAACCACCTTGCATTTTTGCAATTAGATCTTCTGCACCTGCAAAGTCTGCACCTGCATCTGTTGCTAATTTTACTTTATCGCCTTTACAAACAACTGCAATTCTTACTGTTTTACCTGTTCCAGCTGGAAGGCTAACTGTATTTCTTACTTGTTGGTCAGCGTGTTTTGGGTTTATACCTAAGCTAAATGCAACTTCTACTGTTTCATCGAACTTGGCTTTAGGCAAACCTCTAAGAAGAGCTACTGCTTCTTTTGGAGCATAAAACTTTGCTCTTTCAAAAAGTTCCGCCTCTTTTTTTTGTCTTTTTGTCAATTTTGCCATTTTCTCACCTTTAAATTTTACGGTACATTAATAATGTCCTCCCACTCTTCCAAAAAAAGTGGTACTTTTTAGAACCTAAGCTGGTTCTACTTCTACACCCATACTCTTAGCAGTTCCAGCTATCATTTGCATAGCCGCTTCTAGAGATGTTGCATTTAGATCTTTCATTTTAGATTCAGCGATGTCTTTAAGTTGCTTTTGAGACAACTTCCCAACTTTGGTTTTGTTAGGAACTGCAGAACCTTTTTCTATTCCTAGTGCTTTTATTATTAATACAGCAGCAGGAGGAGTTTTTAAAATGAATGTAAAAGATCTATCCTCATAAATCGTGATCTCAACTGGTATAACGGTTCCTACTTGTGAAGAAGTTTGTGCGTTGTACTCCTTACAAAAACCCATTATGTTTACACCATGCTGACCGAGAGCAGGACCAACAGGAGGTGCAGGATTTGCTTTACCTGCATTTAGTTGTAGCTTTACCATAGCTACTACTTTTTTTGCTTTTGCCATTTTTTCACTCTCTTAGTTAAATAAATATTAAACTAAAATTAAATTATCTTGAAACAAGCTTAAATTATATTCAATATACATTGTTTAGTCAATAAAAATAATTGATAAAAATGTAAATTTTTTATACAGATTTAAACTTCTTCTTCTTCTAAACCTTGATCATCAGCTTGTTCAATAACAAGTTGAACACTTATTACTCTATCATCAGAAGCGAGTTTTTGTAATCTTACGCCCTTAGTATTTCTACCAATAACATTTATTTCAGAAACTTTTTGTCTTATTACTACACCTTTAAATGTAGCAATCATAATTTCATCAGTTGGTTGAACTAATAAAATTGACGCAACTTGAGATTTTTCTTTAAGTTTTATGTTAATTATTCCTAAACCACCTCTTGATTGAAGTCTGTACATAGAAAGAGGTGTTCTTTTACCTTGACCATCTGTTGTAACCGTTAATAGTTTTGGTAATGAATCATCCCAAACAACCATAGGACTTAATTCGAGATCATTTTCATCTTCGACAGGAAGAGATTTTTGTAATAACTCACCAGATAAAATATCTAAGCTTACTATTTCATCATTTTCTCTTAATGTAATTGATTTTACTCCCATAGAAGATCTACCTGTAGATCTTACATTTGTTTCTGGGAATCTGATAGAGAACCCTTTTTTTGTTCCTAAAATTATATGAGAAGAACCATCAGAAAGACCTACCCATCCTAATTCATCGCCTTCTTCAAGAGTAATAGCAATTATTCCTCTTGCTCTGATATTATCAAAATAAGAGAGACTAGATTTTTTAATAGTTCCTTTTTTGGTAACCATAACTAAATGAGTATCTTCCTTAAACTCTGTTACTTGAATAACAGCTGTTATTTTTTCATCTTGAGCTAATGATAAAAGATTTGCAATACTGCTTCCTTTTGCAATTCTGCTAGATTCAGGAATATCATAAACTTTCATATCATAAATTTTTCCTGTATTTGAAAAAAATAAAAGTGAAGCATGATTAGAACTTACAAAGAAATGTTTTACAAAATCATTTTCTCTGGTAGTCAAACCGCCTTTACCTCTACCGCCTCTATTTTGTTGTTCAAATTGGTTAATAGGAACTCTTTTAATATAACCTTGATCTGTCATAAATAAAGCCATTTGTTCATTAGGAATAAGATCTTCATGTCTTAATTCACCAGGATCTGGTAATAATTGAGTTCTTCTAGGGTCTTTATGTTTTTCGGCTAATCTGGTTAACTCTTCTTTTATAATACCTTCAACTCTTTCAGGTCTATTTAAAATATCAGTAAAATCAGTTATTCTTGATAATAAATCAGCATGTTCATCTTCTAATTTTTTCTTTTCTAAGCCTGTAATTCTTCTAAGTTGCATATCAAGAACAGCAGTTGCTTGAGCAGTAGATAAATTGTATTTTGCTACTAATAAATCATGTGCTTCAGCTGTAGTTTGAGATGCTCTGATATCTTTTATTACACTATCAATATTATCTTGAACTACTAATAAACCTTGAACAATATGATCTCTTGCAAAAGCTTTATCCAAAAGGAAAGTAGTTCTTCTTGTTATTATTTCTTTTCTATGTTCTAAATATTTTTCAAGTACATCTTTTAGATTAAAAACTTTAGGTTGTTTTTTATAAATAGCAAGCATATTCATACTAAAACTAGATTGTAAAATGGTTTGTTTATAAAGATTATTTATTACTACTTGAGAAACAGCATCTCTTTTTATTTCTATAACAATTCTCATTCCATCTTTATCAGATTCATCTCTTAGATCTGAAATACCTTCTAGTTTTCCATCTTTTACCAATTCAGCAATTTGCTCTAAAACTCTTCTTTTACTAACTTGATAAGGTATTTCGGTAACAACAATACTAAATCTACCTTTCTTTTTATTTTCTTCTACATTTAAAACACTTCTTACATTCATACTACCTTTTCCTGTAAGATAGGCTTGTTTTATCCCAGCATCACCTAAAATTATTCCTCCTGTAGGAAAATCTGGCCCTTTGATAAAATTCATAAGGTCTGACATGTGTGCATCTGGATTATCAATTAGATAAAGTAACGCTTCAACTACTTCTTTTAAATTATGAGGAGCAATATTTGTTGCCATACCAACAGCAATACCTGTTGCACCATTTATCAAAAGATTTGGTAAAAGAGCTGGTAAAACAGTTGGTTCTTGCAATGTATTATCAAAGTTTGGTATCCAATCAACAGTATTAGAATCAATATCAACTAGCATATCCATAGCAGGTTTAGAAAGTCTTGCTTCTGTATAACGCATAGCAGCTGGAGGATCATCATCAACCGAACCGAAGTTACCTTGACCATCAACTAGCATATATCTGGTTGAAAAATCTTGAGCTAATCTAACTGTTGCGTCATAAATTGAGCTATCACCATGAGGGTGAAATTTACCCATTACTTCCCCAACAATACGGGCAGATTTCTTAAATGGTTTATCAGGAGTATTATTCAACTCATACATAGCATATAAAATTCTTCTATGAACTGGTTTCAAACCATCTCTAACATCAGGTAAAGCTCTTGAGACAATAACTGACATTGCATAATCCATGAAGGATTGCTTCATTTCTTCACGGATATCGATTTCAACTATATTTCCGTGTTCGTGTAACTCATTAGTCATTTTTTTATTAAACCCTTTCAGTATAAAACTACACTAAAAAAAATATCTATTTTCTTCCAAATGGATTAAAATTACTCATTTTTTGACCTAAAAAGCTTGTTTTAGGCATTTTAGATAAATCTGGTAATCCACCATTTGCATCAAAGTATTTTTCCATACCCTTAACCATTTTCTCAAATTTCTTAGCTTTCTTAGCTTTTCCACCACCAAAAAGACCAAAATCACCTAAAGTTTTTATCATTTTTTGCATATCAGCAAATTTTTTCAAAAGGTCATTTATTTCTTGAATAGTAGTTCCACTACCTTTGGCAATTCTACTTTTTCTACTTGTATTTATTTTGTTAGCATCTTCTCTTTCTGCAAATGTCATAGAATAGATTATTGCTTCTATTCTCTTCATTTGTTTTTCACCTTCGGCTATTTCTTCAGGTTTTATTTTTCCACCTATTCCAGGTAACATACCTAAAAGTTGCTCAAGTGAACCCAGTTTTTTCATTTGTTTCATTTGATTTAAAAAATCATCAAGTGTAAATTTACTTTTTCTTAATTTTTCTTCAAGTGCTTTTGCTTCTTTTTCATCAATGTTTGATTGAGCTTTTTCTATTAAACTTAAAACATCACCCATACCAAGTATTCTTGATGCTATTCTTTCTGGATGGAATGGTTCTATTGCATCTAATTTTTCACCTAAAGCCATAAACTTAATTGGTTTACCTGTAACTGCTTTTATAGATAAAGCAGCACCACCACGAGTATCACCATCTAATTTTGTAACAATTACACCTGAAATATCAAGATATTCATTAAATGTTTCTGACATTTTTACAGCATCTTGACCAATCATTGCATCTACTACAAGTAAAGTTTCTGTTGGATTAACGAGTTCTTTTATTCTTACTAATTCATTCATAAGCTCAGTATCTATATGTAAACGACCAGCAGTATCTAAAATTATTATGTCATGACCGTTCTTTTTAGCAAATTCAAGAGAGCCTTTTACTATTTCTACTGGATCAATTTGCCCCATAGTAAAAACAGGAATATTAATTTGTTTTCCAAGTACTTGTAATTGTTGAATTGCAGCAGGTCTGTAAATATCAGCAGCGACTAGCATTGGTCTTCTGCCTTTTTTTCTTAAACTTAGAGCAAGTTTTCCACTAGTAGTTGTTTTTCCTGCTCCTTGTAAACCAACCATCATGTATATTGTTGGGCCTGTTGGTGCAAATTTGAGTGTTTGATTTTCTCCGCCCATCAAAGCGATTAATTCATCATTTAGTATTTTTATAAATTGTTGACCAGGAGATATGCTTTT
>JBBTGK010000130.1:0-9778 GCA_038060635.1 Cyanobacteriota bacterium
GAACAAGAATTACGATCATTAGAAACTCAAAAAAATAATATTACAGGAAAAGTAGCTTTTATAAGAGAAGCTATTTTACAAGCTGTAGGAGCAAAACATGATGAAATACCTTTTGTAGGAGAACTAATTCATGTAAAAGAAAAAGCGTGGGAGAACTCTATAGAAAAATTACTACATGGTTTTGCATTAAGAATATTAGTTCCTGAACGCTATTATAATAAAGTAAATAATTTTGTTAATAAAACAGACCTTGGTGGAAAAATTGTATATCATAAAGTTGAAAATAAGATAAATAATAAAATTAGAAAAAATGAAGATGATAGTTTAATTACAAAAATAGAAATAAAACCCGATTCTGAATATTTTGATTGGGTAGAAGATTTTATTTCAAATAGTTATGATTACATCTGCACAGACAATATTGAGTATTTTTCAAGATGTAGTAAGGCGATTACTAAAGATGGATTAACTAAAAATAATAGTAAACATGAAAAAGATGATAGACCAGAAGCTTTTAGAAAAGAAAATTTTATTTTGGGTTGGGATAATAAAGATAAAGTAAAAATTCAAAGAGAATTGTTAAAAACATTAGATAAACAAATTTCTGAATTAGATTCAAATATAACTTCCTTAGAAAAAAAGAAAAAAGTTTTAAATAAAGAAAAAGATGATGCTAGTTTATTTTTAAATTTTGATGATTTTGAAAGCATTAATTGGAAAAAAATAGCAATAGAAATTCAAGCATTAGAAACACAAAAACAAGATTTAGAAACAACAAGTAATAAAATAAAAGCCTTAAACACTCAATTAAAAAATGTTAGAGATGAATTAAAACAGAAAGAAAATTTTCTTACCGAAAAAACTAAAGATGAAGCTAAACTGGAAGATTCTTTACTTAAAAATGAAACTATATTAGATGATAGTAAATTAATTTTGAATAAATACGATAAATCTTCATTTGAAACAGATTTTCCTATTTTTGAAGATTTTTTTAGTAAAGAAATGTTATCTTTTAATCTAAAAAATATAGATGATATATATAAAAAACTAGATAATAAATTAGATAATAGTATAGAAAAACAAAAAGAATTATCTGTATCAATCTCTGATAATTTGAAGCTTTCTATGCGTGAGTTTAAAAACCCTTCAGATGAAGACTTATTAAAAAAATTCACAGATTGGAGAACAGATGCATATCAATTATCTGATGATATTAAATATGTTTCAGATTATTTGACTATTTTAGATAAACTTAATCAAGATGAGCTACCAAAAAGCCAAGAGCGATTTAAAAAATATCTAAACGAAGATATGATAAATAAATTAGCCGATTTTCAAACCATACTTACGACACAAGAAGAAGCTATTATTGAAAACGTTGAAGCTTTGAATTTATCATTAAAAAAGATCAATTTTAGAAATAATCCACCAACTTATATACAAATAAAAGAAGGTAAAAATACTTCAGAAATTATTTCCTCTTTTAAATTATCTTTGAAAGACTGGAAACCAAATCTTTCAGAATATGAAAAAACTAAAAATGATGCTATTTTAGAAAATAGTTTTTTAAAAATTCAATCTATAATTGATGATTTAAGTGCAAATGAAAATAAAAGAAAAGAAGTTACAGATGTAAGAAATTGGTTTCAATTTTCTGCAAGAGAGCATTTTAGAGAAGATAACAAACTATTTAAAATTTATGAGAGTACAGGGGAACTTTCTGGCGGAGAAAAAGCTCAACTGACTTATACTATTTTAGGTTCGTCTATTGCTTATCAATTTGGTATTAATCAAGATGGAAATGAAAGTAAATCTTTTAGGTTTATCACCGTTGATGAGTCATTTAGTAATCAAGATGATGAAAAAGCTACTTATTTGATGGATCTTTGTAAACAATTACATCTTCAATTATTAGTTGTAACACCAAATGATAAAACACACATAGTTGAACCATATATTTCTCATGTTCATTTTGCCCAAAGACAAAATAATAGAAATTCTTTATTATTTGATATGCCAATAACTGAATATATGGAAGAACGTGAAAAATATAATTTGGCAAATGATTAAAATTTAAATATCAAAACTCTCCGCAAGCTCTATTTTTACTCAAAGAGAAGGGCTTTTTATAAACTTTAACTTAAATTTGCTTATGTACTTAATTTAGAATAAAAAAAGAACATAATATTCTTAACTTTCAGTAAATAAATTATTAACATTCCTTTTTAGAATTAGGTTATAATGTATTTCTGTAAAAAAAGAATTAATTCACTTTTAGATTGAATATGATGTAATATCAAGAAAAAATTATTGTGAATTTATAATTCAGTTTACATTGAATAATTTTTTTGGAGAATGTAACAATGAAAATTACTTGGACAAAAATAGACGAAGCCCCTGCATTGGCAACTTACGCTCTATTACCTGTGGTTCAATCTTATACAAAAGGAACAGGAATTGATGTTGAAATTTGCGATATCTCTCTTGCTGGTAGAATAATATCTAATTTCCCTGATAAACTTACAGAAGATCAAAAAATACCTGATAATTTAGCTAAAATTGGTAAGTTAGTAAAAATGCCCGAGGCAAATATTGTTAAATTACCTAATATAAGTGCTTCAATACCTCAATTACAAGAAGCTCTTAAAGAATTACAAGGTAAAGGATATGATATTCCTAACTACCCTGAAGAACCTAAAAACGAAGAAGAAAAAGCACTTAAATTAAAATTTGGAAATGTACTCGGTTCTTCTGTAAACCCTGTTCTCCGTGAAGGTAACTCTGATCGTAGAGCATCTGCTTCAGTTAAAAAATTTGCTCAAAAAAATCCTCACAGAATGATGAAAGCTTGGCCAGAATCAGGTTCTAAATCTTATGTAGCTCACATGGATGAAAAAGATTTTTTTGGAACTGAAACATCTATAACAACAGATAAAGCTTGTAATGTAAAAATTGAATTTGTTGGAACTGATGGAAATGTAACTGTATTAAAAGAAAAATTAGCTCTTAAAGAAGGTGAAATTCTCGATTCAGCAGTAATGAATGTATCTGCTTTACGTGATTTTTATGCTAAACAAATAGATATTGCTAAAAAAGAAGATTTATTATTATCTCTTCACCTTAAAGCTACTATGATGAAAGTATCTGACCCTATTATGTTTGGTCATTGTGTATCAGTATATTATAAAGAAGCTCTTGATAAACATGCCTCTGTTCTTAAAGAAATAGGAGCAAATGTTAATAATGGTATTGCTGATGTTTTAGAAAAATTAGATAGACTTCCTACTGATAAAAAAGCTGAAATTGAAGCTGACATTAATGCTGTTTATTCAAAACAACCAGCTCTTTCAATGGTTGATTCAAGAAAAGGTATTACAAACCTTCATGTTCCTAATAATGTTATTGTTGATGCTTCAATGCCTAATGTAGTTCGTGATGGTGGTAAATTATGGAATAATGATGATAAATTACAAGACACTCTTGCAATGATTCCAGATCGTTGCTATGCAACTATTTATAAAGCAATTATGGAAAATGCTAAAAAACATGGTCAATTTGATCCTTCAACAATGGGAAGCGTTTCAAACGTTGGTTTAATGGCTCAAAAAGCTGAAGAATATGGTTCTCATGATAAAACTTTTGAAGCTACAGGAAATGGTAAAATATGTGTTGTAGATGAAGCTGGTAAAATACTTCTTGAGCAAAATGTAGAAACAGGTGATATTTTTAGAGCTTGTCAAACTAAAGATGCTCCAATAAAAGATTGGGTTGGTTTAGCGGTTAAAAGAGCAAGAGTATCAAATACTCCAGCAATTTTTTGGTTAGATGAAAAAAGAGGACATGATGCAGAAATTATTAAAAAAATTAATAAATATCTTCCTGAGTTTGACACAAAAGGACTTGAAATTAAAATAATGGATCCTGTTAGTGCAATCAATTTTTCATTAGAAAGAATCCGTAAAGGTCAAGATACAATATCTGTAACAGGAAATGTTTTACGTGATTATTTAACAGATCTTTTCCCAATACTTGAATTAGGAACTAGTGCAAGAATGTTATCAATTGTACCTCTACTTGATGGTGGTGGTTTATTTGAAACTGGTGCTGGTGGTTCTGCGCCAAAACACGTTGAGCAATTCCTTAAAGAAGGTCATTTAAGATGGGATTCTCTTGGTGAGTATAGTGCTCTTGTTCCATCATTTGAGCTTATTGCTGATAAAACAAAAAATCCTAAAGCTACTATTCTTGGTGAAACTTTAGAACAAGCAATTGGAAAATATCTTGAAAATGAAAAAGCTCCTTCTCGTAAAGTAAATCAAATCGATAATAGAGGTAGTTCTTTTTATCTTTCTATGTATTGGGCTCAAGCTCTTGCAGAACAAAATAAAGATTCTGAATTAAAAGCTCGTTTTACAACTATTGCACAAAAATTAGTTGAAAATGAAGAAAAAATTAATGCAGAACTTTTAGCGGCTCAAGGTAAACCAGTTGATTTAGATGGATACTATATGCCAGATACAGCTAAAACAGAAAAAGAAATGCGTCCAAGTGCAACACTTAATGAAATTATTGATAATTTCTAAATAGTTTAAGCTATAAAGGAGCTAATTGAAATATCTTAATGGTAAATCAGTTAGCTTTTTTTATTAAAATATTTATATTGTATATTCTGCAAACTTGTTATTAAAAAAATCATTATTTCTTATAATCCATCTTTTAAACGCTGTAAATGAAGAGCTAGGTTTTAAATGTTTTATAATTGCTTTCTTAAATTTTTCTTTTTCTTCAAATTCTTCTTCATCAGCATATTTAATAAGGAAGTTTTGAAATTCTATAATTTCTTTGAGAAGATTATTTCTCATGTTTGAAGATTCAAGTAATTTAAGAACAGTTGTTCCATTATAAACTTGGTCTAAAAGTTTAACTGTGTTATTTATTTCATCTTTATTTTCAAGTGCTAAAAAATTAGCTTTTTCTTTTGGATAAGGATTAATATGGTATTTAATTTTTATTTCAACATTATTAGATTCAGTACAATTCAAAATATTATCAAACTCGGGTTTTGCAAGTTTTGTATTATTACAATGCCCACAACAAAAAAATAAATTATTCCAATCAAATTTTAAATCAATATTTTCTTTATGTGGTTTAAAATGTTCAACATTAATAGAAGTGGGTTCTTTTGTTTCACAAATATAGCATTTATTTTTAAAATCTGTATTTAGTCTTTCTAATACATCATTAAGATTATATTTACCACTAACTTTCTTCTTTTCTTTTTCTAAAGAAATTGGTGCAGGTTGAGATTTAGGTAAAAAAATCATTACTTAATCCTTTTACCAATCTTTTTAAGCTTAATTTGTTGTATTTTTAATTCTAATTCCTCTGAATACAATTTAGGAAGATTTTTTAAATATTCTTCTAGTTCAAGAAGATTTTTTTCTTCAGTCTTATTTAAATTATCTTTATCCATTAACAGCTCATATTTTTCAACTTTTAATTTTAAAACAGATGAGTATTTATCAGAATCAAAATAGCTTTCTATAATATCTTCATAAGAATATCCAGATAAATCTGTTGTTACTATTCTTTTTTCTAAATCACAAATAACAGCATTTTCAATAGAAGTAATAACAAAAGGTGAGTGAGTTGTTACAATAAATTGAATTTTTGGAAAAAAAGAAGTTAAAAATGGGAAGATTTTTTTCTGTAAATCTACATGTAAATGTGTTTCAATCTCGTCAATTAAAACGACTCCTTGAACATCATAGCTTTTTGTTTTATGAATTTCCATTCTCATTATCAAGTCGGTTACTATATTTAAAATAGATGAAAAACCATCAGATAATTGAGTTAAATTATAAGGTTCTTTTCCTTTTTCTACTATATTAAAATTGTATGACTTTCTATCAAATTCCAATTCAACGTCTTTTGTATCAAAAATCTTAAATAAATTCTCTTCAAAAATTTTAAACCATTCATCAATTTTATTTACAGTTTCTAAATCATTATCATCTTTTGCAAAAGATCTATCAGCTTTGAGATTCACAATATATTGTATAAAATCATTTCCTGCTTTTTCTTCTATATCATATTTAGGTTTTATATCTATTTTATTAATACCTGTTGGTATTTTAAGTGAAATATCTCTTTTAGCACCAAAAAAAGCAAAAATAAACTTCTTATATATATTATAATCAAATAATTCTTCTTTATTACAAAAATGTACTTTTGTTTTACCAAAATATTTAGCTTTATATTTATAAGCCTTAATTGTCTTTTGCAATTTTTCATATTCTTTCTTTTTTATATCTTCAGCAAGAGATAAATTATTTTTACGATTTAATAGACTTAAAACATCTTTGCTATTAAATAAATCTTTATAATAAGCATAAGCTAGTGGACTAGCATTCAAAAAATTTTTGATTTCAACTAATAAAGAAGTTTTACCACTTCCATTTTTACCTGTTATTATTAAATGTTTTTTTTCTGTATCAGAAATATGAATATCAAAGTTTTCTATATTTCTAACTTTGTTTATATTTATATCAGTTATATATATTTCTTCATCCATAATTTTTTGTTTTTAATTATTATTCTCAAAAGCAGTTTTCCATGCTGCAAAATTACCACCATTTTTATAGGCTTCAATAACTGCAAAACCTGTATCATAAGAACCTTGAGATAATTTATATTCTATCCAAGCCCATTTAGCAGAAGTTGTTCTTACATCAATATGTTTACCCAAAAACTTATTTATTTTTTTCAATTTATTGTCAATACTTTTTATGCCTTCAAAATCAGATTTATCTAAAGGAGTATTTTTTTTAGCTACAAAAGGAGATATTCCCATAGCTGTTTTTGTTATTTTAGATATTTGTATAGTAAAATCTATCAATTCATCTATATCTTCATCAGTTTCACCAGGTACACCTATCATTTGATATAATTTTAAAAATTTAAATTTAAATTGTTTTGCAAATTCAGCCGATTTTATTATATGTTTTTCTTTTATTTTTTTTTCCATAAAATCTCTTATTCGCTCAGAAGCACCATCACTTGCTACGGTAAGAGTTTTATTTCCTCCTAATGATAAAAGCTCAACAAATCTTTCTGTTAACCTATCAGCTCTTAAGGAACTTATTCCTATTTGTTTTTTTCTATTTATAACTAATTCCTCTAAAATAGGAACTATTTTGGGATGATCAGAAACAGCAGCACCAACTAAACCAACTTTTTTGGCAATATCTGGAATTTTTGACATAAGATCTTCTATAGTAACAAGTCTCATTCCATTATTGGTACTTCTTCTCATTACACAAAAAGTACAACCTCTTGAACAACCACGTTCTGGCTCTATCAAAAACATATTAGCTAATTCTGTATTAGGAGTTAATATATCTGAATGTGCTGGAAGTCTAGCATGATCAGCTTTTGCAATTATGGGTAAAAAATCTTTATGAAGGGAAGGAACATAAAAGCCATGTATTTCTGAAAGTTTTTCTAATAATTTTTTTCTATCTTTTATTTCTTTATAATTTTCTATAAAAATTTCTAATAAATCTTCAGCTTCTCCGAGGAGAACTACATCAATAAATGGACCTAATGGTAGTGGATTTGAAAAAGTAAGTGGGCCACCAGCTATTATTAATGGGTGATATTTTGGATCTCTTTCAGAAGATAAATAAGGTATATTAGATAATTCAGCGATTTCTATAAATCCCATTATCTCTGTTTCATAAGCTACAGAAAAAGCAAGGATGTCAAATTTATCAATTTCTATTTCAGATTCATAAGTAAAAACTTTTGTTTTTTTCTTTCTATACATATCAGTATTTTCTGGTAAAAAAGATCTTTCGCAATTTACTCCTTCGATATTATTAAAAAGTCTATAAATTGTTTGATAACCTAAAGAAGACATAGCAATATGATATGGACTAGGATAAATTAAGGCTAAATTGGTATCTATTTCTTTATCTATTTTTTCTGAAAGATTAATCTCTTGAGATTTTGTTTTTCTTATCTCTAGTAAGATGTCTCTATTTATTGACATAAGGCTCTTTTATATTTTTTTATTATAATTTTGATCATATTAATTTTCAAATTTTAAGTTATGAATTTTATATTTTTTAGCCACAGATTTCACAGATTTCACGGACAATAATTTTCTATCTGTGTTATTCGTGAAATCCGTGGCTAAATATTTTTATTGTTTTAGACAAAAAGCATTTATTTAAAACTTTTAGTATTTTTCATTTGTTCCATCATTTTTTGCATATCAGTAACTTTGTAATCTGAAGGAACTTCAAACATTGATGCAGCAAATTTTACATCAGGTTTAAATGATTTTACTTTCATAGTCATTAAATTTACCTTTTTTTGACTTAAAACTTCCATTTTTAAAGGAACTGAAAGTTTTGATGCTAACCATACTTTTACATTAGCTTTTTCTTTTCCACCTTTATTATCGGTTGGCATATCTTGTTGAAAAGCCCATATATCACACATATAACCTAGTATAGACTCTGCACCGACCATTTTTCCACCCATTTTTTTTACTTGTTCTTTTAATTGATCTGGGTTAGACATAAAATCATTAGATAAGTTCATAGAAGAATTATTTCCGCCACTAGCACCTTGCATTTTTTTCATTGTGTCCATATCAAGTTTCATTGCCATTTTTTGTTGAGGCATAAGAGTGTACATTATTTTTTTTGTATTATCCATTATAAGAACCGATTTATCCATTCCTGCTGGAAGTTTTTCAGTTGTTATTATTTGATTTTCCATTCTTGATTTTTTATCATCAACAGACATTTTTGTATTTATTGTCATAAGCTTTCCATTTGCATTTACAGAGCTTTCTGCTAATATTTCAAAACTCTTAGGTGCAGAAAAAGCAGGTTGCATTACAGCTATAAAAAATGCAGAAAAAGCAATTATTCCTTTTTTTACGTTCATTTATTTATTCCTTTTAAAATTTAATTCATCATTTAATAGTATATCTTATTGAAAAAAATATATTATAACTTTTTTTATAGTATAAAAAAAACTGCCTTTTACGGCAGTTTAATTAATATTACTTATAACGGATTGGTAATTACATACCCATCATTGATGGATCCATTCCACCCATTCCGCCACCGCCCATTGACATTCCGCCACCTTTTCTATCAGGTTTGTCAACTACAAGTGCTTCTGTTGTTAATAACATAGCTGCAATACTTGCTGCATTTTGAATCGCTGTTCTTGCAACTTTAGCAGGATCAACAATACCAGCTTTGAACATATCTTCAAAAACATCTGTAAGAGCATTATAACCCCAATCAGCAGGTCCATTTTTTATTTTGTCAACAATTATAGAACCGTCAACTCCAGCATTTTGAGCAATTTGTTTTGTAGGATATTCTAAAGATCTTGCAACAATTCCATAACCAGTTCTGATGTCATGATTAGGTTCTTTTTTACCAGCTTCTTCAATTATAGGAATAAGTTTTAGTAATGTAATTCCACCACCAGCAACAATTCCTTCTTCTACAGCAGCTTTTGTTGCAGAAAGAGCATCTTCAATTCTTAACTTTTTATCTTTTAATTCTGTTTCAGTAGCAGCTCCAACTTGGATAACAGCAACTCCACCAGATAATTTAGCTAATCTTTCTTGAAGTTTTTCTCTGTCGAATTCAGAATCTGTTTCTTCAATTTGTCTTCTGATTTGACCAACTCTTTTAGCTACTTCTTCTTTTGTTTCATTACCAGCTACTATTGTAGTTTTATCTTT
>JBBTGK010000131.1:0-10852 GCA_038060635.1 Cyanobacteriota bacterium
TTTTTATTAAAATATATAGGGAAAATACATCCAATATTTTAGATAAATCAAGAAGTTGGTATGTAAATGATTTCTATCTAAAAAAATTAATTATTATGGAAGGACTTGCTTATGGCATGATTCCAGAGTTTTTTATGATTGAAGAATTAAAAGAAGGAAAGCTTATTCCTCTTACAAAATATGAAGATTTTGAAATAGTAAAATTAAAGATTTTTGCTTTCAGAAATAAAAATATTAAACATGGCATAGTTGCTGAGTCAATATGGAAAGCATTGCAAAATTAAATTTATAATCATTTATTTACAAGGTTTTTAGAACAAAAATATACTTTTTTCTCTTTAACTTAATAACTTTTATTTATCAACATAATAAAAAACAAGTATTTTTAATTATATTAATAAGGATATATCATTAAAATATAAATATTTTTTTGGAGAACATAATAATGATTAACTTAGTAACTCAAGATTCACAAAGTTTTAAAACAATTGAAACAAACAATTTTAAACTTCAAGTTTACAATGCATCAGAAAATAGTTTTGGGGTCGCATCAGTGCTTGTATTTGGGAAAAAAGATGCAGTATTAATTGATGCTCAATTTACATTGTCAGATGCTGAAAAGGTAGCACAGGAAATTAAGAATTCTGGCAAAAATTTAGTTACAATTTATATTTCCCATGGAGATCCTGATTTTTATTTTGGTTTGGAAGTATTCAAAAAATATTTTCCTGAAGTTACTGTTTATGCCTCACCTGCAACAGTAGAGCATATTAAAAATACATCTCAAAAAAAATTAGAAGTTTGGGGAGAAAGATTAGGTAACAAAATTACTTCTAATATTGTTTTACCACAAGTTTTAAAAGGTAGTAGTATTGATTTAGAAGATCATAAATTAGAAATTATTGGACTTGAAGAATTTCCAAATAAAACGTTTTTATGGATACCAAGTATCAAAGCTGTTATAGGTGGTATAAATATTTTTGGAAATACATTTCATTTATGGATGGCAGATTCACAAAATGAAGAAGTTCGTAATAAATGGATTTCTGTATTAGATAAAATAATCTCATTGAACCCAGAAATTGTAATTCCAGCTCACGCAAAATCTGAAACAGAATTTGATATATCAGCGATAGAACATACAAAAACTTATATCCAATTTTATGAGGAAGCTTTAAAAAGTAATAAAAATTCTGAATCATTAATTACAGCATTAAAAACAAAATATCCAACACTTACTTTTGAAACTGCATTGCAGATAGGAGCAAAAGTAAATACAGGTGAAATGAAATGGTAACCTTAAAAAAATACAAATCATTGTTAATTTATTATTATAAAAATTAAAATAGAAATAAAAATGAAAAAAGATAAAATGATTTATTGGTCGGTTACAGGATTTTTTGCATTAGCACAAAGTATTCCTGGATTCATGAACTTTTTTGTTCCTAGTGTAGCAGAAAGATTTGCTCATTTAGGATATCCTCAGCATTTGAGAATTATGTTAGGGTTTGCCGAAATACTTGGTGCTTTATCAATATTATTGCCCAATGTGGCATTTCGTATTAAAGAATGGGCGTATGCTGGTTTTGTATTTCTATATATATCTGCATTCGTAGCTCATATAGTAGCAGGTGATGGAATAGGGCTTATTTTACAAGCTCCTATTACATTCGTTGTATTAGCAATATCATACATTTATTTTCACAAATTGAATAAAGTTTTTGCTGATAAAATATAAAATCAATTTCAAATTATCATAATTTGGCTCAGATTTAAAAAATATGAATAATCTGAGCTAAATTTGTTTTTCTGCTTCAGATTCTATTTTATAATCATAATCTATTTTGTTTTCTATTAAATTTATTGGAGCAAATATTTTTTCTAAATTATCAATAGAATCTCTTGCTATTAAGGCTTTTTATAATCCATATAAAAAGATATATCAAAACCAGCATTCTGATATTGTACTATTTAACGCTGTTTTTAAATTAAAGAGTTGATATTTATTTTCAATAGATTGGGTAGAAAAATTACCAAAAAAGGGTGATATATTAATTTCTTGTTTTTTTGTTTCAAAAGTAAACATCAATCAATCCTATTATTAATATTCTATCATATTAAAAACTTGTAATGAATTAAAATATAATTTTTAAGCTCAAGATCCTCTATTCAAAATCATATGTTAAAGTTAGGTTTTTAAATCTATCTTCTTTAATTAGTTTTTCAAAATGTTTTTGTGTATTATAATAATCCATATCTTTCTCTTTTGTAATTTCAACATCATCTCTTGTAATTGTATAATGTTTAAGAAATTTAAGAATTTTATCATTTTCAGTTTTGCTAATATAGTCCTTAAAATCATTAGATTCAATAATTCTAAATGAAAATTCTTTTTCTTCATTTGATAAAGATTCATATAAATTTTCCCATTGACTTTTTAAACCAATTTCTTCAAAAAAATATCTATAAATAATATAAGCTTCAGGCATATAAAGAATTTTATAAAACTCATTAATATTTTTTCCAAAAGCTTTTTCAAAAAAAGTTCTTCCATCCGCTACAATTCCTTTTGTAACATTTAATACTGATTGAATAGCTCTAATAAATTTTCGATTCCATTTACTTCCAATATAGTATCTACTTTTAGCTTCTTCACCAAAAAGTGGAATATATTTCATAGGAAATGAATAAATATGAATTCCAAGATTCTCACTCAATTGAATATTAAATTCAAGCCTTTTATATAGATCTTCTGGAGTATCATTAAAATTATAGAGTATATAGTTTGAAAGCTCTTTTATTCCATATTTTGCAGCTAAATTAACAGCGTTTTTATATTGTTCATTCATACTCCAATAATCAAAAGCTATTCTAAGAGGCCTAATAGGTATTTCACTCATTAGTTTCATTAATTCGTCAGTAACATATCTTGCGTCAGTTCCTTGATTAAAATCAACATAACGTTTTCTAGGAACTTTATATCGGTATCTTTCATATATAATAGCTATTTCTTTGTAAGCAAGTAATATATTATTTTTTGCGATTAATATACCTTTTTCTGTTGTTGGTTCAATTTTTATTAAATCATATTTATCTAAAATATCATAATATTCCTGTTTTTTATTAGAATATAATCTTTTAAATAAATTATGAATTAAAATATAACTACGTTTGACATAAGCTTTATTGTTTATACCCTTTTTCAAATTTTTAACTGCAATATCAAGTTGATTTGGTTCAACATAAGTTGCCCCTTTTTTAAAACCCATATCTTTTATTTCTTGAATAATTTCGGGAAAATTTGGAGATGCTAAAACATTATTATCCATAAGTAAAAGATTTTGTTGTTCACCATAAATTTCTTTTATTTTATCAAATTTATCAATTGTATCAACTTTGGGTTTATATGTAGGTTCAAGAATTGGAACAGAACAAAAAGCACATTTTCTTGTACATCCTTTTGTCATAAATGTAAAATAAGCACTTCCTGTTGGATATTCATAATCTATTTCGTCAAGTATAGAATAATCAAGAGGAAGGTTATCCACAATAATTTTTTGAGCTTTTTTAATTTTAGGATCAAGAATTCCTGGTTTATCGAGTAATCCTTGAAAAGGTTTAATACCTGTTTCTAATTCAATTTCATTATGAAGTAATGATGCTAATACACCACCTATCATTATGTCATCAATTTTTTTTACTAAGTTCTTAGCTGAATGAATTGATTCTATAGTTACATTCCAATAAAATGTAAAAAGAGTTGTTATATATATCCTATCCCATTTAGGAAAATTTTTATAATCTTTTTTACGATATATATTAGAAAATGAATTAAAACAATTTTCTAAAAGAACACTATATTTAGAATTTTCTATTTCTAACTCAATTAAAAGATTGATTTTTTTTGTTTTAATATATTCTCTTATTATTGAAAATTTTTTATACCATTCATATTCTTTATCAATATTATAAAGCTTGTTAATACAATCTTCTGAAATTTTATCAAGTATTAAATCATTCAAATCTCCCTTAAAAAACTCAATATTATCACCTAGCATTTTGTGATATGTTGCAATTTTCATCAATCCTATAGGAGGATATTTATTTTTATATTTTGGCTCAATTAAGAGTATATTTCTTTTTTTAGTCATTTTCCCAAAGTTTTTGATATATTTTTAATGATTTTAACAAAGATAAAGAATTTAAATTATTTAAATCTTCTTTAAACTCTATATCATTTTTTAAATTTAGTTTTTCATTTTTCTCAAATTTATTATTTGACATTGGTGATAGAAATGGAGTGTTTAAAATTTCCGACATCTTTTGATATTGAACTATTGAAGTTTTAGTATTATCTGCCTCTGTTGTTCCAATTATTGTAAAAAAAAGTAAAGGATTTTCATTATCTCCTTTATAATATATTGTTGGTAGAAATTCTACATAAAATAAATTGTCAGTAAAAAATTTATTTATAGTATAATAAATAAATGCTTTTATAATATAAGGAGATTTATTGCCCTTTGTTAATTTCTCAATTTGTTTAATATATTCTCTTATATCATCTATATCATCTGGATTTTTTTTTGAATAAAATTCATGTATTTCTTTTCCACTATAACTACAATGGAGTGTTAGAAACATAATAAATTTTTTATTTTCATGTATAATATTTTTCTGATAATATAATAATCTAGAAATAGCATTTAATTTAAACGCTTCTTGGAGAGTTCCATACTTATCTAAATATTTAATTGGAGAAGTAATTTGGTTACAAAAATCAAGGTTATAAAGAGTTATTGTCTTTTCTTGTAAATATTCTTTTCTATTTGGAGAATTATCAAAACCACGCAATATAACCTCTTCAATATATCCATCAAATACGTCAAAGGTTGATATATGCCTTTTCCTTTCTAATTCTCTAAGTGTTTTCTCTAAAATAACTATTTTTTCACGACTTTGGTTAGAATCAGACGCATTAGGATATTCTCTACACTGAAAAGCATATACAGAATCCAAATACTCTAACCATTCTTTAATATCTATTGCTTCACTATCTGGTAATCCTAAATAAAAAAGTTTTTTCCCAAGATTCTCATGTAAATCTTTTAATATAGGCTTAATCCAATCAGATCTAATTATTTTTTTTGAATCCGAATTAAATTTTTTGTCTGTAATATTATTCATTTTCAAACTCTTCTTTTAGTTGAATCAGCAATTTATAATAATCGTTTTTAGATGTAGCTAATTGTTGAATAAATTTTTCGTCAATAATTTCAATAATTTTTTTCATATTACTATTATAGTCAATTTCAACACTATCAAATACTTCTAATAGATTTTCAAATTTAGTTGTTATTTCTTGAGCAGTATAATTTTTCAATTTTTTAGAAACTTCAATTTCAATATTAGTATTTCCTTTTTTAGTTTGTTTTATGTTTGTTTTTTTAGTTTTTTTATCAGCTAAATTTTCAAATTTTGAAACAATTTCTTTTTTTATTTTATTAGAACTTTCTAATAAATTTTTAGCTTCTTTTTTATCATCATCTTTAAGTTTTTTCAATTTTTTAGTAATTTCATTTGAAAGTTGATCTATCTCACCAACTTGTTTAAGATAAGTATTATAATTATCTTCATTTGGATTATAATCAGCTAATATCTTTTTTAAAGAATTACCTTTTTCTCTTAATGTGTCTTTAGCTTTTTCTTCTTCTTGATATTTATCTGATTCATTTATAAATTGTACTGCTATTTCTTCTTGTATAATATAGTATAACTTAGTTCTAAGTGAAGATATTTCTAAGTCACTCCTTGACGCACTTGGAAGAATATTATTATTAGTTACAATTATTTCTCCTGTGTATCGGTCAAAATGACTTTTAGTTGAATCAAAATATTTTGCTAAATTTTCTCTTTTTCCTATCGCAAAACCTTGTTTTCTTAGTAAAAATCCTCTTAGTTCTTTATTAGCAATTCTGTTTTGCTTTTTTCCTGGAGAGGTATCATATGTATTTAAACATCCCCAAGCAACACCATAAAAGTTATCATGATCTTTTATTTCTATAATTTTGGGAAATCTAGGATTCTTTTCATTAAAATCATTATCAGTGTATAACCTAAATAAATTTTTTGTTTGGCTTCCTACTTGAAGTTTTAAATTTATCAATTCAAAATTTGAATTATGTTTTTGACATACATCGGAAATTTCCTTTTCAATTTTTTCAGCCCATTTAAATTTATCTTTATCAAAATGAAGAGGGATAACATCTTGTAAATAACTTGATAAATCATCAAATGAATTAATTAAATCATCAAGAATTGGATTTAAACCAACCAACTCAACTCTTGTTCCACTAATTTCAACAGGGTATTCATCTTCTGATAAAGAATTTTCATCTGGAAGTTTTATAAATTTATCTAAAAGAGATTGTAAATCTATTAAGTTCTCACTTTTAATTTCATTAAGTAATCTCTTTTCTTTTTGCTCTAAAAGAATATCTCTCATACCTTTAAAATCCATTTCAACCATTTGTGGAAGATTTCCTTTTTTTCTACTATAAATAGTTAAAGTATCGCAAAGGTGAAATGAGCTATAAATACCAATTCCCATAAAACCAACATCCTTTCCTGGGGTTTTATCTGATACACCGACACGTAGAGCTTTTCTTAAAATATTATAATCCATTCCTTCACCGTCGTCTTCTATTACAACTGAATTTTGTCTTACTTTAACATCTAAATTTTTTGAATTTGCGTCTAAAGCATTTTGAATATATTCTCTTATAGCATCTCTTGGGTCTGGATACATTCCTTTTGTAAGGATTGAAATAACTTCCGCTCCGATATCAAATTTAGTTATTTTTTTCATTTTAATTCTTCTTCAATTTTCTGAATAAGGCTTTCAGCAGTATTATTATCTAAAACATTTCTCATTATTGCAAAAATTTTAGATAAAAATTTTCTTTGCTCTTTATTTAAACTACTTAGATTATCAGTTCTAAATTTTGTTTTATTATTATCTTCATAACTATCAACAATTTCAGTTTTTGTATTTAATTCAGGTTGAACAATTCTATTCAAAATTTTTTGAACTGTATGAGAAGAACTTGTATTAGAATCTTGTTCAATTTTTTCAATTTTTTTCTTTGCTTTGCCAGCTTCTTCTTTCTTTCTTTCAAATTTTTCTTTATATTCATTGTGCTCTTTTTTATCTGTAAAACCTAAAGATTGCTTTTTCTTAAACTCTTCTTCAAAATTTTTAAGATCCTCTATTTTTCTAATAGAACTATTTATTTCTGAAGCTGTATAACAAAGTTTATAAATATAATTATGAAAATAATTTTTCAATTTATTTTCAAATTCAAAATAAACTTCATTTTCTATAAAAGAATCTCTTCTAGAATTTGGTATTAAATCTGGATGGACAGCATAAATTTCACCAAAAAAATAAAATTGAAATCTTTTATCTCTATGTAATTTAAGTAAAGTAAATTCATCACCTATTTGTATATTTGATTTTCTTAATCTAAAACCTCTTGTATAATTAACTTGATTTAGAGATTGGTTTTTTTCTGAAACGCTATGCCATCCGCAATATAACAAATTTCCATCTATAGAATATTCTCTAAAAATAACAATATCTATTACCTCATCTTCCTTTTTTTTATCATTTGATTCACCTTTATAAATATAGGTAGGATAAGCTTTAAATATTTGTTCTGTATTTAAATATATTTTATATTCATCTAAAGGAAGATTATCTTTTTTTAATTCATCGTAAATTTTCGATTTAAAAATAAATCTAGTATTGAACGGTAATGGGGCAACCATCGAAAGATATTTTTCAATTTCTTTTTTATTTAGTAAGTCTTCATTTAAAACACCTTCTAAAATAACTTTAAAATAATGCTTATCTTCATCTTCTTCTGATATTGAATAATTTGTTACTTTTTGAATTACTGAAATTGCATCTTCTCTAATTTTTCTATTATTAATTATTTCTTTAAGTAATTGAGCATCCCAGACTAATATTGATTTTGTTTTTTCACCTTTAAATGATGTTTCAAAAATTAACTTTTTACAATAAGCTAAACCACCTAATCTACCAATACCCCTAAAACCTTTATCAATTCCTCTTTGTTTTGTAGATTGAGCAATATTTTTTAAAATATTTTCAACATGAAATTCTTCAATACCTGTTGCATTGTCCTCAATAATAATTTGTTTTTTTTCAGAATCTATATTTATAAAAATTTCGCTTTGTTCATAAGAAATTAATTTTTCTTTAACGGCTTTATCTATTTGATCCGCTGAGTTTTGAATATATTCTCTAAATATAAATTTAGAATCCTCATACATTCCAATTGTAAGAGATTCAATTACATCTTTACCAATAACTGGTACAAATTGATTAACCATTTTTAAACTGCCTATAAATTGGTCTTGGGAATTTAATATTTAATAATGATCTAAAAACAGGATTTTGAACAATATATTCGCCTTGTTTTAATCTAGTAAGCATTGATTTATAAACAGCAGGAACATATTGATAATCATGCTTAGAAATCTCAATAGCATTAGTTCGTCCATAGGCATGAGTTGCACAATTTCCTTTAACTCTGTCATGAATATCGCTTTTAAATTGTTCTGCTGAAAATAAGATTATTCCAAGAGAACGTCCTCTTTCTGTTATATCAAGTAATTGCCTTAAAATAGGTGAACTCTTTGGAACTTCTTTTGAAGCATATTTATTCAATTCATCAATAAAAATTACAATTTTTGAAGGAATATCAGATTCAGTTCTATCATTTGCTTGACCAAGTTTTAACTCATAAATAGATCTCATAACATCTCCAAAAACAAACCCTTGAGTTTCTTCGTCAAGTTTAGCAATATCAACAACAAATACATCATTTTTTTGGATATTTAATATTGAATCTTTTAATCTAGTTTCATTACTTTTTGCCTTATTATTTATTGAGTTTGAAAATATAGTGGTTTTTTCAATAGTTTTTCTAAATAAACGATAAAATTTACGCCAACTTAAAACAGTTATCTCTTTATCTCTACTATTATTTCCAGATTTTGTATGTTCTTGAACTTCTTTAAGAAGCTCATTCCAATTAGTAATTCCATTAAATCCACCTTGACCTGTAACTATATAATTTACTATTGATTCCATAGTTTGATTTGGATCATCAACATTTGAAAATAAAAGATCTATACTTTCTTTATCATCTTCAAAAATATATTTATACTGAAAAGCTTTTTTGTTAATCATTTGGCTTTCAAGGTCATTTTTTCTACCATAAGTAGAAGTAACAAAATCTTTTGAATATGGATAAAAATATTTTACATTTTGAAAAGGCTCTGTCGTTAAATTAAGAAGTTTATAAATAGACTTATCTTTATCAGTTAAATCTTCATTAGGTTCATCAATAGCTAAAAGATCTCTGCCTTTTACGTTCATAATAACATAAGCTATAGATTCTTCATTATTATTTGAAATATATTGTTCTTGAATTGATTTAAGAAGAAACATTGCATATGATGTTTTAGAAGCTAAACCTGAAATTCCTGAAATATTTAAATGAGCACCTTCTGGACCAATTAAAAATTGAGAATTAAAATAAACTGGAATAGTAATGCTATCTGGTTGTTCATACATTTCAATATAACCACATGGTAAAGGATTTTTTATATCATTTAGTCCTAGAGCCTCTTTAACATCATTACTACTAGCTAAACTTACAAATGAACCGTCTAAAACTGGTGTATAAATACCTTGAGAATTAGCAACTACTTTTGCTTTTACATAATTCATTCCTATTCTTTGAGTATATTGTTGATAATTAACATCACCAAAATCACTAGAAATATAACCAGCTAAAAAACTTGAATTATCTGTAAGATGTGATATCTCTTCAACAACTCCAAAAGTTATTGAATCTCTAATATGATTAACCTTAACAACATCAAAAGGCTTAATAATTAACTCTTTATCTGTCCAAAAGAAAAATTCGTCTACTGTGGTAGGAACTTTTTCAGTTGCTATTATTTTTCCTATTTTTTTCATTTTTTACTTCATCTAAAATATATTAAGAAAGTGAATATTACTTAAATATTTACTTTTTAAAAATTGTTCTGTCAAATAAACAGGATAAAGATGATTTGCCCACCTACTATCCTTTCCATAACAAACGGGATTTCTTTCATTTATTATGTTTGCAGTTATAACATCAATAAGATCACTTTCAATTCCTATTTCATTTTCAGATTCAGTTATAAGAATTTTTTCAAGTTTTAAAATTCCTGCAAATGGGCTTTCAGTATGATTTGAAGCTCTTATTCTTACATACCAAACACTATATTTATTGTTACCAAGTTGTGACCACATATCAATACTATGTTGAAACATAAATGCTGGTGTTCTATGATATAAAGGAAGTTGAGCTAATGAAGCGGCGTTACTTTTTCCACTCCTATCTTTACTAAATTCAGGATTAAATAATTTAGATGCACCAATTACACAACGATAATTATTTTTAATTTTAGAAAGTTCCTTGTATTCACCTGTTTTCATTGGTTTATATTGTAGTGAACCATCTTTAATCAAATAACTATTCTCATTAAGTAAATTTTTAGATGCTAATATTGAAACAATTTTTTTTTCACTATCAATCATTTCGTCTTGAATTGTTGCAATACCTAAATTTTCATATTTTAATTCTTCAGTATTTTGTATTTTTGAAGAGTAATTGAGTAATTTAGAAAATTTTATTCCTGTTTTCTTTACTCGATCTATATTATTTATTTTATCCTTTAAGTTATTAAAAAATAACTCAGTATTTTTTAT
>JBBTGK010000132.1:0-9147 GCA_038060635.1 Cyanobacteriota bacterium
AAAACAATATACTATAAATAAAATTTATTATTTCTTGTTCTTTAGGGTGTTTTTGTTTTGAAAATAGTTATTGTTTCAATTCAGTTTTTATCTTCCATTGTATTAATTTTAAGTGTCTTACTTCATCCTGCTAAAACTATGGGAATGGGTTCTACAGAAATATTTGGAAGCCAAAAGGGTGCTGAAGATGGTCTTAATAGACTGACAGCAATTGTTGCTTCTATTTGGGCTATAAATGCAATAGTACTTTCTATGGTTATTGTAGAGTAATTTTATAAAAATAATTTTCGGAAAAATTTTAGGAGAAAAAATGGAATTTTTTAAAAAAAGTAAAAAACTTATATCTCTTTCGTTAGTCCTATCTCTTACTTTGTTTGCCTCTTGTGCAGAAGAAGGTGATGAGGGCGATAATACTAATCCTGATAAAAAAACTTCTTCAACCTCTAGTACTCAAACAACAAATACAAATAAGACTTCAGATCCAAATGGAAAAATTGTTTATGCTCCTGTTGTTGGTAAAAATGGTGGTAAAAGATCTATAACTAGTTTCTCACCTCCAAAAACATTTAATGCTTATTTAGCAGCAGAAGCAACTTCAAATGATATTTTGGCTCAAATGTATGAAGGTCTTTCATACATGGATCCTTTTACAAAAACAGTAAAACCAGCCCTTGCAGAATCTTGGGTTGTTAGTGAAGATAAAACTACTTACACAGTAAAAATGAAAAAAGATCTAAAATGGTCTGATGGTCATCCAATTACCGCAGATGATGTAGTTTTTACATTTAATGATATTATAAATAATTTAGATATTCCTACAAATTCAAGAGATGGTCTTTTAGTTGATGATAAATTTCCTATTGTAACTAAAATAGATGATTTAACTGTAAAATTTGTAACAGCAAAACCATTTGTTCCTTTTTATAAAAACGGTGGATTTGGTGCAACTCTTATGCCAAAACATATTTTAGAGAAATTAGTTAGAAAAGATGCTTCTGGAAAAGTTCCTTTTAATCAATGGGGTGGTTTAAATGCAGACCCTAAAACAATAGTATGTAATGGACCATTCAAATTAAAAGAATATGTTGCAGGACAAAGGGTTATTTTAGAAAAAAATCCTTATTATTGGAGAAAAGATGAAAAAGGTAATCAATTACCTTATTTAGATCAATTTATTACAGAAATAGTAAAAGATCAAGAAGTTGAAATGATTAAATTTAAAGCAAAAGAATCTGATTCTTACTTCTTAAGAGGTGGTCAAGATTATGAAGTTTTAAAACCTGATGAAACAAAATTAAACTTTAAAATAGCAAATTTAGGACCAGATGATGGAACTCTTTTTATAATACTAAATATGTCAACAGCTAAAGATGATAAAGGAAAACAAATTGTTGATCCTGTAAAATCAGCTTGGTTTAGAAATTTAAAATTTAGACAAGCTCTTTCTCATGCTATAGACAAAGATAGTATGGTTAAAAGTATTTATAGAAATTTAGCTACTCCTCAAAAATCATCAATAAGTCAACAAAATCCTTATTATAATCCTAATGTTAAAGATTTCCCTTATGATCTTAAAAAAGCACAAACTATGCTTGAAGAAGCTGGTTTTAAGAAAAATGATAAAAATGAATTATTAGATTCAAAAGGAAATAGAGTTGAATTTTCTCTTTATACTAACGTTGGAAACTCAACAAGAGATGCTGCTTGTAGCATGATAAGAGCTGATTGGCAAAAATTAGGATTAAAAATTAACTATAAACCAATTCAATTTAATACTTTAGTTCAAAAAATTGATGAAACATTAGATTGGGATGGAATTATGCTTGGTTTAACAGGTAGTAGTATTGATCCTCATGGTGGAATAAATAGTTGGAGATTATCTGGACGTATGCACATGTTTAATATGGGTAATGCCGATCAGAATAAACTTTGGAAAGGTAGAGCAACAGAAAATCTTCCATGGGAAACAGAAATATATGATCTTTTTGATAAAGCATCTAAAGAATTTGATGATAAAAAGAGAACAGATTATTATTTCAAAGCTCAAGAAGTTGCCGCAGAAAATGTTCCTTTTATATACACTGTTAATAAATTTGCTCTTGTAGGTTATAGAAATAATATAAATAATGCTTTTCCTAATCTATCTGGTGGAAATGGTTTAAACACAGTTAACTGGAACAGTTTTGAGCAATATATACAAGAATAAGTTTTTATAGATTAGGAAACTTATCGATGATAAAAAAACAGATTTTAAAATTTTTAACTTTATATTTTAATCTCTGTTTTTTCAAATATTACAAGGGTAGTTATATAAATGCCTTTACTCGAAATTTATTTTAGGTTTATAAAAAAAAATTAATATATTTGAAGTTATGGAAGGTAAAATATGCTAAGGTTCATTGTTAAGAGGCTCATTCAAATGATTCCTCTATTGATTATTATATCAATGCTTTCTTTTGGTATAATAAGAATGGCAGAAGTTCTTGCTGATGCAAATCCTATTGCAGCATTAAAAATGAATCCATCAGTTACTCAAGCGACAATCCAAAGAGAGATTGAAAGACTCGGATTAAATGATCCACTCCATGTTAGATATTGGAAATGGGCTTCTAATTTTGTTCAAGGCGATATGGGTGAATCTTATTTTTATAAATCTCCTGTAAGCGGTCTTATAACAGAAAGAATAACGAATACACTTGTTATGGGGATTGCTTCTTTTCTTGTAACATGGTTAATTGCAATTCCACTTGGTATATACCTTGCTGTCAAACAATATTCTTTAATAGACCAGTTTTTCTCCTCATTGTCATACTTTTTTCAAGGATTCCCAGACTTTTTCTTAGCTATTTTATTTTTATTATTGGCTGCAAAAACAGGTCTTTTCCCGATATCAGGTATGACTTCAGTAAATAATAACCACATGGCAAAAATACAAACGGTTTATGACGGAAAATATGAAAGAAATCCAAAAGCTTTTGCTAAACTTTCACCAGATTTTCAAAAATATGTTACTGAATCAAAAGAAAAAGCTGATAAACAAGATATTTTAAACAAAGTAAAAAATATTCTTGAATTAGATCTTGCTTATGGTAAAAGCCCTTATATTTCAGATTCTGTTAAAACACTTACTACTAATATGGCTTTGGTTCAAAAAATAGATCCAGAATTACCAGCTAAAATAGATGCTGATATTAAAGCTAAAAATATGGTATCAAGAGTTATTGCTATGCAAATTTCAGATTCTATCAAAAAAATGAAAGATGAAGAAAAAGCTCCTTTTGTTGCTCTTAAAGATTCATTGGATATTGATATTAAAAATGGTAGAAATGAATATATAGAAGATTCTGTAAAAGGATTATTAGAAAACGTTAATACTTTAAAAGAATTTCCATCAGATCTTGCAAGTAAATTAGATAAAGATATGAAAGAAAAAGGAGAGGTTTCTAAGGAATTAGGATCTCAAGCCTTATCTGCTCTTAAAAAAATAACTTATTTTACTTGGTTTGAAAAATTTACTTATACAATGAAAAATTTAGATAGAATTTTATATCACTATTCTAAATACATTCCAGATGTTTTATATCATTTGATTTTACCTACAATAACATTATCGATCATAAGTATTGCAGGATTACAAAGAAGAATGAGAGCAAATTTACTTGATGTTCTTAACGAAGATTATATAAGAACTGCTAGAGCAAAAGGATTACCTGAAAATATAGTAATTTATAAACATGCTGTAAGAAATGCGTTAAATCCAATGGTTACTCTACTAGGTTTTGAATTTGCTGGTTTATTGAGTGGAGCCGCTTTTATAGAAATATTATTTTCTTGGCCAGGTTTAGGTCAAATGATGCTTGAAGCTCTTACAGGTAATGATTTAAGTCTTGTTATGGCAGGTTTAGTTCTTAGTTGTATAATGCTTCTCATTGGTAACCTTATATCGGATCTTTTGTTAGCAGTAATAGATCCAAGAATAAAATTGGAGGACTAAAATTATGACAACCAGATCATTAAATTCAGATATAGCTGATATAACAGGACCACGTAAAGGTGGTACATCTAATTTACCTCCTATGGTTTCTACAAGACAAAAAATTCTAAGAAAGTTTTTTAAGCATAAACTTGCTTTAATGGGACTTTTTTTACTAATTATAATGTACACCTCAATACTTTTTGCAGAGTTTCTTTCACCTTATGGTGAAGCATCTTCTGATAGAAATAAACCTTATGCACCACCTTCAAGAATTCATTTTTTTCATAAAGGAAGTTTTATAGGTCCTTTTATTTATAATTACAAAGAAGTTTTTGATTCTCAAACATTAACAAGTAAAAAAATATTTGATAAAGAAACTCCTTATAACGTAAAAATATTTGGAAGAGGTGAACCATATAAAATGTGGGGATTCATTTCTGCGGATATACATCTTTTTACAGTAGATGAACCTGCAAAAATATATATTTGGGGTGCCGATTTACAAGGTAGAGATATTTATTCAAGAATCCTTTATGGAGGAAGAATATCATTAACAATTGGTATTATTGCAATAGCAATATCTTTTCCAATAGGTCTTCTTATGGGTGGAATTGCAGGATATTTTGGTGGTTGGACAGATACTATAATAATGAGAGTTGTAGAAGCTATTATTACTTTCCCAAGTTTATATCTTTTATTGACACTTTCTGCAACTCTACCAGATAGTTTAACTTCAGGACAGCGATACTTTTTTATTACAGTTATCTTAGCCTTTATGGGATGGGCAGGTCAAGCTCGTATTTATAGAGGAATAGTTTTAAGTTTAAAAGGTAATGAATATATTGATGCAGCAAAAGCAATGGGTGGTGGCGATATTTATATAATAGTAAAACACATTATCCCTCAAATGTCTTCTTGGGTAATTATATCAGCTACAATTGCTATTCCTGGATATACATTAGGGGAAGCGGCACTTAGCTTTTTAGCCTTAGGAATACAAGATCCACAAGCTAGTTGGGGTTTAATGCTTCAAGAATCAAGAAATATAAGCCAATTAGAAACACATCCTTGGTTACTTATACCTGGTTTTATGATAGTGTTATCAGTTTTTGCTTTTAGCTTTTTTGGAGATGGTTTAAGAGATGCCTTTGATGCTAAGAAAAAAATATAACTAAAAAATTAGTTTATTGTTTTAGCCTAGATTTTTTTTAATAAGAAATCTAGGCTAATTCTTTTTCTAATATGTTTAACAAATAAAATAATACCAAAAAATAAAATTATCAAACTACTTAATTGCATTAAATCAGTAAATTTTTTTTCAAACTCAATAATAATAAATGATGTTTTTAGAAATAAAATAAAAATACTAAAATTTATCAGAAAATATGAAATCAAAATAGTTTTATCTTTTTCATAAGAAGGATATCTTGGTAAAATCCAAAACGCTACTCCAAAAATAAATTGAATGAACCAACCTAAAAAAACTATATTTATATGCAAAGGTAATAAAAACCATATTTTTGAATTAAAATTAAAGGCTTTATTAATTAAAAGTATTGCCCCTAAAAAATGAGCTAACAAAAAATAAATAAAAGCTGTTTTTATAAAAATTACTGAGGTTTTTGTCATATTTAAATTATTTTACAGATTTTCTAACATAAACTCTAGGCCATAATAAAAAGACAAAACATAATGCAGAATAAATTTGTAAGATAGCAGATATTACTAATAAAAACTGAAATATCTCATTAGGGTTTATTATATTATATGGTTCAGAAATTGCCCTTAAAAACAAACCTAAATTAAGCGAAATATATAAAGACCACGCAAAATATTTATTACCTTTATAAAGCTCTTTAGATGAATTATTTTTTTGCGGTAAAAGAGGAAATAACCACCAAGCAACTCCAAAAATAAGTTGATTTATCCAACCTATCATAAATAAATGAAAATAAACTGGAGAAAGATTATAAAAAAATTCTGGTAAAGTAAAAATATCAGAAATTGCTATAGTTACTCCTATTATCATAGATATAACTAAATAAATTAATGCTGTTCTTATAAATAACTTAGAAATATTGTTAATATTATTATTCCTCTATAAATTTGGAGATAATCTATATATTGGATATTTTTGCGTATTCCATTCTAACATACCACCTTGAAGATTATATACATTATTAAAACCATTTTTGAACATTGAATTTGCAGCAATACTACTTTTATTGCCATAATTGCAAACAAGAACATAATGAAAATCTTTATTTAAGTTAATAAGTTCTTTCTCTAAATCTTCTAAACTTATTGTTTTTGAATTAGGAATTATTCCATCTTCCCATTCTTTAGAATCTCGTACGTCAATAAAAACAATATCTTTTTGATTCAAACTAAACATTTTAAAAGCTGCATCTATATTGAGCCTGTAATAATTTGAAATTCCTTTATATCCAAAATTCATAAAATATTAACCCCATAACAAAATTGGATTAGAATTTTATCAATAGTGATAACAATTTTTTATGATTTGAATCATGCTATTTTATGATTCAAATCATAATCAAGAATTTTATTTATATATAGAATTCTTTTATAATTTAGTTTTAAATAAATTTAAATGGAAAATCAAATTTTTAACTCATTAAAATCGGAAATTACTCATGAAGAGATTCTTTTGACTTTTATCTCGGAGCATGAATTTATAATTAAAGTATTAAACAACTTAAATCTTTTAAATAAAAAATTTCAAAAATTAGAGATTTATGAAAATGCTCTGAATGAAATAGAATTATTAAAAAAAGAGATTGATATTCTTATAACTTTTGAATCTCATCATCAAAGGGAAGAAAAAGTATTGTTTTTTTCTATGGAAGAAAAAGGAATTATTCATCCAACAAAAGTAATGCGATGGGAGCATCATGAAATAAGGCAATATACAAATGACATAAAGTTTTTTTTGGATAATATTAATAATGAAAATTTTATTTTAAAAAAAAGAGATATAAATTTTGCTATAGAACAATTAGTTTTAGATCTAGAAGAACATATTTATAAAGAAAATAATATTTTATATTCCATGGCTGTTAACTTATTTTTTGATAAAAAAGAATGGGAAAAAATGAAATATGAATGTGATAAAATAGGTTATCCTAAATATATCTAATTAAATTATAATCAGGGCAAAATTTATTAAAAATCAAGTATTTTAAAATATTTGGTTACTATTATGGGATTTATTTTAGGGGATTATGAAAAAACATTACTTTCGCACTTTATATTCAGAACATATATTTAACACTAAATATAGACATGAAGATGCACTAACTTGGAAACAACTTTCAGATCTTTTGGTAGAAGATGTTTGCAGAAATTTTCTTACTAAAGAAGAAAAAAGTGAATTAAAAAAAATCCATACAGAAATGAAATTTATTGCAGGAGGTAGATATTTATATTATGCAGGAAAGCCAAACAAATTTTTTAATAATTGCTATTTATTAAAATCAGAAGAAGATACAAGAGAAGATTGGGCTAATTTAAGTTGGAAATCAGAATTATGCCTAATGACAGGAGGTGGAATTGGTAATGACTATTCCATATATCGAAATAAAGGAGAAGTAATAAAAAAAACTGGTGGAGTATCTTCAGGACCTTTATCAAAAATGTTAATGATAAATGAAATAGGTCGAAATGTTATGCAAGGTGGCAGTCGTAGAAGTGCCTTATATGCTTCTTTAAATTGGAAACATAAAGATATAAATGATTTTTTACATGTAAAAGATTGGCATAATTTAATTATTCCAGGAACAAATATTTCTTATGCAAAAGCTAAAGAAAAAGATTTTAATTTTTCAGCTCCATTAGATATGACAAATATTTCACTTAATTATGATAACGATTTTTTAGAATCTATTCATAATGAAAAATCAAAAGAAATATATGATTCAAAACAAAAAAATATTAATGTTGATTTATCAAAATTACCTGTTACTTTTATTGAAAATTGCAAACAAGCATTAATGACAGGAGAACCAGGTTTTAGCTTTAATTTTTATGATAAAGAAAAAGAAACCCTTAGAAATGCCTGTGCAGAAGTTTGTAGTGAAGATGATAGTGATGTTTGTAATTTAGGTAGTTTAAATATGGCAAATTATGAAAATATAGAAGAATGGAAAACAGGAGTAATATTAGCTACAAAATTTTTATTATGCGGAACATTAGTAGCAGATCTTCCATATCATAAAGTATATACAGTAAGAGAAAAAAATAGAAGATTAGGATTAGGAATTATGGGAGTTCATGAATGGTTGCTAAAAAATGGTTATAAATATGAAGTAACATCAGAATTACATGAATGGCTTAAAATTTATAAAATTTATTCTGATAAAACAGCTGAAGAATTTGCAAAAAAATTAGGTATATCAACTCCTGTAGCTAAAAGAGCAATTGCACCTACTGGAACTATAGGAATTTTAGCTGGAACAACTACAGGAATAGAGCCATTATATTCAGTTGCTTACAAAAGAAGATATTTAAAAAGTGGGCATAATTGGCACTATCAATATGTAATAGATGGAACAGCAAAAATATTAATTGATAAATATGGTTTAAAACCTGAAACAATTGAAACAGCCGTAGATTTATCAAAAGATTATGAAAGAAGAATAAAATTTCAAGCAGATGTACAAGATTATATTGATATGTCTATTTCATCTACAATAAATTTACCAAATTGGGGAAGTGAATTAAATAATGAAAGTACTGTTAATAATTTTGCCTCAATTTTAGCAAAATATTCTCATCGATTACGAGGTTTTACTTGTTATCCTGATGGAAGTAGAGGAGGGCAACCACTTACTATTGTGTCTTATGAAGAAGCTTTGAAACATGAAGGAAAAGAATTTGAAGAAACTTTTCATGATATATGTTCAATTACATCTCATGGAGGAACTTGTGGCGTTTAGATATAAAATCTTAGACATAAAAAATGATGTTAGTATGAAAAAATTTATTTTTTCAATTTTTCTGATAAAATATTAATTATAGAATTAATTTTTAAGGTTTGATTTATGAATACAATTGAAACAAAAGAAGAAGATCTTAATCTAAAAAAAATTTTTAAATTTAATATAGATAATTTTTCAGAAACACCTAAACTTCAAACTAAATATATATTT
>JBBTGK010000133.1:0-6354 GCA_038060635.1 Cyanobacteriota bacterium
ATGAATTAAAAAGTTATGTTTCAACAGAAAATGGAGAATGGTCGATAAAAGGATTTATTGATGTATATAAAAATATTTATACAATTTCTTCAGATACTAAAATAGTTTCAAAAATACTTGAAATTCATATTTTCCCAGAAATTCTTAGGTTTTCAGAAAAAAATGGTTATAAAATAATTTTAGCTGAACATCAAAATTGGTATCCTGATTTAACTCTTGTAAATATTGAAAATGAGAATATAAAGTTTGCTTTAGATTTAAAGACTACTTTTAGAAGAAATAATACATCTGCTGGTTTTACTTTGGGTAGCCATGGAGGATATTTTAAAGAAAGAGAAAAAGATAAAAATATTCAATTTCCTTATAATCAATACACAGGTCATTATTGTTTAGGTATTATTTATACTAGATCTGATTTTGAAGATGATTTAGCCGAAACGGAAATATTTCAAGTTAATGAAATTCTAGTGAAATATGATAATTTAATTGATCCTATAGGTGAAAGACAAATTACTAAAATAGAAAATTTAAAATCAATTACTTCTGTTATTAAAGATTTTGATTTTTTTGCAGTTCCCAAATGGAAAATTGCTAGTGATAGTCAAGGATCTGGGAATACAGCTAATATTGGTTCTATAAAAGATATAGATGATTTAAAAAATGGTAATGGTGTTTTCTCTAAACTTGGAGAAGAATGGTTTGATGAATATTGGATGAACTATGGAATAGCAACAATGATTAAAGATGGTACATCTGTAAAAATTTCCAGTATATGGGAATTTCTTGAATTTAAAGGGCGAAAAGATTTATTTGATAAAGTAGTATCTAAAGGTGCAAAAAAACAAAAAAAATGAAAATATTTGTTCCACCAATAAAATCACAAGGTATAAAAACAAAACTTGTTGAATGGATTTCAACAAATGTAAATGTTATTAAATATGATAGATGGGTAGAACCCTTTATGGGTACAGGTGTTGTTGCATTTAATGTTAGACCTAAAAAGGCTCTTTTATGTGATAGTAATCCACATTTAATAAGATTTTATAATGCAATAAAAGATAAAGAAATTACATCTAACATAGTTAAAATATATTTAACTAACCAAGGTGAAAAATTACTAGATTCTGGAGGTGATTATTATTATGAAGTTAGAGACAGATTTAATATTGAAAAAAATCCCCTTGATTTCTTATTTTTAAGTAGAGCTTGTTTTAATGGAATGATGCGATTTAATAAAAAAGGTGGCTTTAACGTACCTTTTTGTAAAAAACAAAATCGTTTTGCACAAGCATTAATAACTAAAATTACAAATCAGGTAGAAAATATATCACAAATTATAGATAACGGTGATTATACTTTTAAAAATCAAGATTTTAAAGAAACTTTAAAGGAAATAAAATCAAGTGATTTAGTTTATTCAGATCCTCCTTATATAGGAAGACATGTAGATTATTTTGATTCATGGACTGAAGAAGAAGAAATATTTTTAAATAAGTTTTTAGTTTATTCAAATGCACAATTTATTTTATCAACTTGGTTAAGTAATAAATATAGAACAAATCAATATGTCTTTTCAGTTTGGAAAGATTGTTTTGTTTCAACAAAAGAACATTTTTATCATGTTGGCGGTAAAGAATCAAATAGAAACGCTGTTTATGAAGCATTATTATCAAATATAAAATTAAATGATAGTATTAGTAATTTAGAAATGCTTAAAAGAATAGAATCAAAGGAATCACAACTTACAAGTTTAGATAAAAAATATATTCTACCACTTCAATTAACATTACCTTTATGAGAAAAAAATTACTTGAATTTAGAATAAATAAATTTAGTATTTAAAAAATGAAAGTAAAAATATGTGGAATAACAAAAATTGAAGATGCTTTATATGCAGTAGAATTAGGTGCATGGGCTTTGGGTTTTATTTTTTATCCTAAAAGTCCTCGTTATATAGAACCCAAAAAAGTAAAAGAAATTATAAAAGAATTACCTAAAGATATAAAAACAATTGGTGTTTTTGTTAATGAAAAATTTGATAAAATGGAAGAAATAGCTGAAATAACAAATATTTCAACTTTTCAGTTACATGGAGAAGAAAATAATGAAACCTGTCAAAAACTTTCTAAAGAAGTAATTAAAGCATTTCGTTTTACCAACAAAAAAGAACTAGAAATAATAGATAATTATGTAAATGATAAAGAAAAAAATAATATTTTGGCTTTTTTAATAGATGCTTTTAATAAAGACAGTTATGGTGGTACAGGACATAGAGCAGATTGGGATTTGGCACAAGAAGTAAAAAAATATGGTAATTTGATTTTGGCAGGAGGTCTTAATGAAAAAAATATTTCTTCTGCTATTTCAATTGTAAAACCTTGGGCAGTTGATTTATCAAGTGCAGTAGAAAGTGATTATGGAATTAAGGATCATAAAAAAATGAAAGATTTTTTTGAGGAAATAAATAATGACAAAAATAGAAACTAATAATGGTTATTATGGTGATTTTGGAGGCAGTTTTGTTCCAGAAACTTTAGTAGAACCAATACAAGAATTAGAAAGAGCGTATTTAAAATATCAAAATGATAAAGAATTTAATTTGCAATTAAAAAGCTTATTAACTAATTTTGTAGGAAGACCAACTCCTTTAACTTTTGCAAAAAATTTAACAGAAAAATTTGGTGGTGCAAAGATATATTTAAAAAGAGAAGATTTAGCTCATACAGGTGCTCATAAAATAAATAATACCGTTGGACAAGCTCTTTTAGCAAAATTTATGGGTAAAAATCGTGTTATTGCAGAAACAGGAGCTGGGCAACATGGAGTAGCAACTGCAAGTGCATGTGCTTTATTAGGTTTGAAATGTGTTGTATATATGGGTTCTAAAGATATGGAAAGACAATCTCCTAATGTTTATAGAATGAAGTTATTAGGAGCTGAAGTTTGTGCAGTTGACTCTGGAACAAAAACTCTAAAAGATGCTATTAATGAAGCAATGAGAGATTGGGTAACAAATATAAAAGATACATATTATTTATTAGGCTCTGCTCTTGGCCCTCATCCATATCCTTTAATGGTAAGAAATTTTCAAAAAGTAATTGGTGAAGAAGCAAAAAAACAAATTTTAGAACGAGAAAATAGACTTCCTAATGAGATAATTGCTTGTGTTGGTGGTGGTAGTAATGCAATTGGTTTATTTTATGATTTTATAAATGATAATGAAGTTAAAATGACAGGTGTTGAAGCTGGAGGAGAAGGTTTGGCAAGTGGTAAACATGCTATAAGATTTACAGATTCTTCAATAGGAGTTTTACATGGTTCGATGACATATATTATTCAAGATGAAAATGGTCAAATAAGAGATACTCATAGTGTTTCTGCTGGTTTAGATTATCCTGCTGTTGGTCCAGAACATGCAAATTTATTTAACCAAAAAAGAGCTAATTATACTTATGCAACAGATGATGAAGCTTTATCTGCTTTTCATTTAACGGCAGAAACAGAAGGTATTATTCCTGCATTAGAAAGTTCTCATGCTTTAGCGTATGCATTTAAAAAAGCTAAAGAATTAAGTAAAGAGCATATTATTATTGTAAATCTTTCTGGAAGAGGCGATAAGGATATTGAATATATAAGAAATTTGGAGAATAAATAAATGAGTATCAATAAAGTTTTAACACAAATTGCAAAAGAAAACAAAAAAGCCTTTATTCCTTATATTACAGCAGGAGATCCAGATCTTAAAGGGACAGAGATTTTTATAAAAGCGTTAATTTCTTCAGGTGCTAGTGTTATTGAATTAGGAGTTCCTTTTTCTGATCCTATTGCAGATGGTGTAACAAATCAAAAATCAGCTGAAAGAGCATTAAAAAATAATATTTCCTTAAATGATATTTTAGATTTTATAGGTGATTTAAGAAAAAAAGATATTACAATTCCTTTTGTTCTTTTTACTTATTACAATCCTTTATTAAGAATGGGTTTAGAAAATTTTGCTAAAAAAGCTCAAGAAAAAGGATGTAATGGAGTTTTAGTAGTTGACTTACCACCAGAAGCTTCAAAAGAATATAAAAAAATATTAGATAGACATAATTTAGAAACTATTTTTTTAGCATCTCCTACAACTATAAAAGAACGTTTAGAGATTATAGATGAAAGCTCATCAGCTTTTGTTTATTATGTTTCTAGAGCTGGTGTAACAGGAACACAACAAAAAGTATCAGAAACCCTAAAAGATGAAATTGATAATATAAAAAAGGTTATAAAAAAGCCTATAGCCGTTGGATTTGGAATTTCTACACCAGAACAAGCTAAAGAAATATCGACTTATGCAGATGCAATTATTATTGGTAGTGCTTTAGTAAAAATGATAGAGGATGGTGAAGGTTCTAATATTGAAGAAACTGCTAAAAAAATATATGATTTTTCTAAAAGTATAGTTGATGCAATCAAGTAACTTTTCTTACTCAAAGAAAATTTTTTGCTAAAAATAATTAATAAATTATCCAATGTGTTTGTCTAGGAGCGTTTTAAAAACGCTCCTTACGCAATATTCTTATCTTTTACTTTTCACTTTTTACTTTTCACTAATTATACTTATAAATATTTAAAGTTAATTTAATAAAAAATATAAGGCTATTATTATATAATTCAGTTTGATTTTATTTTATAAAGGGTTATTCTTAAATGCTTAGTATTGGCGATAAAGCTCCTGATTTTGTTTCAAAAGATCAAAACAATAATGATTTTAAATTATCTTCTAACATTGGAAAAAAAATAGCTTTGTATTTTTATCCTAAAGATGATACACCTGGGTGTACAAAAGAAGCGTGTAGTTTTAGAGATAATTTTGAAGCCGTAAGTAATGCAGGAATTTTAGTTATTGGTGTAAGCCCTGATGATATAAAATCTCATAACAAATTTATAGAAAAATATAAATTACCTTTTTCTTTATTGGCAGATACAAATAAAGAAATTCTCAATCTTTATGATGCTTATGGTGAAAAAAATATGTATGGAAAAATCTCTATGGGTGTTCTTAGAAAAACATTTCTTATAAATGAAGAAGGAACAATTATACATATTTTTAAAAAACCAAAAACAGATATTCATGCTGAAGAAGTTTTAGCAAAATTTAAATAATTTTAATTTTTATTAAGGAGATTTTATGCATTATAGAAGATTAGGTAAGGCGGGTGTAAAAGTAAGTGAAATAGGTCTTGGGACTTGGCTTACTTATGGTAAAACAGTTGAAAAAGAAAAAGCTAAGGAATGTTTTAAAGCTGCATTTGAATTAGGCGTTAATTTTTTTGATACAGCAGATATTTATGCTAACGGAGAATCTGAAAAAGTTGTTGGTGAAATAATTCAAGATTTTAATAGAAACGATTTATTTTTAGGAACAAAGGTTTATTTTCCTATGAGTAAAAGTCCTAATAATAAAGGTTTATCAAGAAAGCATATTATGGAATCATGTGAAAACTCTTTAAAAAGATTACAAACAGATTATATAGATTTATACCAATGTCATAGATATGATTCTGAAACAGAATTAGAAGAAGTAATTTCTGCAATGGATGATTTAGTAAAACAAGGAAAAATTTTGTATTGGGGAGTAAGCCAATGGAGTGCTGTTCAAATTTGCGATTCTGTTCATATAAGTAAATATATGAATAAAACAAAACCTTCTAGTAATCAACCTGTTTATAATATGTTAAATAGATCTTTAGAAGTTGATGTTATGAATGTTTGTGATAGAGATGGTTTGGGTATTGTTATTTGGTCTCCTTTGGCAGAAGGTGTTTTGACAGGTAAATATAGTAATGGAGTAATCCCAATAGATTCAAGAGCTGGAAACGATCAATCTAATACTTTTATAAAACATAGGTTAACAGCTGAAAAATTAGCGAAAGTAGATAAAATTAATGTGATTGCAAAAGAATTAAGTATTACAATGTCTCAACTTGCTTTAGCTTGGTGTTTAAGAAGAAAAGAAATTTCTTCTGCAATAATTGGTGCATCAAGACCTGAACAAGTAATTGAAAATGTAAAAGCAAGTGGTTTTAAAATACCTCAACTTGCTTTTGATAGAATAGAAAGAATTTTAAATAATGCACCAATTGATCAATATTCTGATTATTAATTAGCTAAAAAAATTAGAAAGGGCTAAAAATGAAAGAAAATATAATAATAAAAGGTGCTAAACAGCATAATTTAAAAAATATAGATCTGACTTTACCAAGAAATAAGCTGATTGTTTTTACTGGTGTTAGTGGTTCTGGTAAATCTAGTCTTGCTTTTGACACAATTTTTGCCGAAGGTCAAAGAAGATATGTAGAATCTTTATCTTCTTAT
>JBBTGK010000134.1:0-9834 GCA_038060635.1 Cyanobacteriota bacterium
TACTTTTTCTACTCCTTTATTAAATCCAGCAAATATTGGTACATTACTAGCATTAAGTTTTACTGATGCTGGTCCAGTATCGAATGTAAGCACTTCAGCAAATTATAATATTTCTCCTTTATTAAGAAGAGGTTTTAATACTACAGGTATAAAAGCAACTGAAGATAGAGTTGGAGAAGGATTTAGTGCAACATTTACAGGCATTACAGCTTTAGGAGATACATTTAGTGGAACTGGAGGTGCAAGTGGTATAAATACAGATTCTAAATGGGCTATAAAATTATCTCCTAACGGTTATGATGGAATTGAAACAGGACCAGGTATTATAGGAAATCCTCCTGCATCTCCATTAGATCCTTTTGAAATAGTTGATTTATTTAAAACTGAAAAAGTAGAAAAAATACAAACTACTTTACATTTTGATAATGAAAATCCAAATGGATCAGGAAAAGTTTCTCTTATAAAAGGAATAGAAGTAACTGTAACAGGAGAGCCTACAATTCAGACATTTAGAACTACTACTTATAGTACCGATTCAGAAAAAGATGGTTATGTAACAACACAACTTACAAAAGGTTTTGTAAATGGTCAAGAACAAACAGGAGGTGCTTTATCTCTTAAATTTGAACCAAAAACTATGACGGGGCAATCTTTAGATTATATGACAGATATTGATGGTAAAGCTGATATAAATGTATTTTTTAATAAAGATAGTAATGTAGTAAATGATGCAACAATGAATGTAACAGTAACTTATGTAGAAGATGAGGATGGAGATGGTTTAATTTCTGCAACCGAACAGACTCATTTAAAAACCAGAATAATGGGTATGCAAGATACAAGGAATAATGCAGCCAATAATCCACTTAGTACACCAGCTGCATCTAATCTTGGTTTGGCAGAAAGATATAAATATGTTGAAACAACTTCTAGTGGAGTAATTGGAGCTGTTGGAGCAAGTTCAATTTCTGTAAATAATACTCTTAATTTTAATATTGGAGATAAAATTAGAATAGAAGATGGTTCAGGTGGACATCAAGCTGTAACAATAACTGCAATGTCTTCTATTACAGGTCCAGGTACTATTACTTTTGTACCAAAATTAGAATTACCTTCAGTTCCAGCGGGAGCAAGAGTAACTAGTTATAATTTACTTACAGATATAGATAATACAGCCGCAGATAAATTATATGGTAGTAATAATTATACAACTGCTGGAGTAGCACTTACTGCAGCTCAAACTACTGCTGGATATACAAGTAATATTGTAACAACGAATGATCAATATCTTGTTGCTTCAAAAGGAAGAAGCGGAGGAGCAGATGCTGGTGCAGGAAATGAGAATAAAATAGCAAAAAGAATAAAACAAGTTTTAGATAACTCTGAATTTGAAGAAATGATTAAATTTGGATTACTCGATGGTATTTATTTAGCTGCGACTTCTAGTGATAACAGAGGAGATCAAATTACTGGTAAGTTAATTCTTGATTGGGATTGGAGAAGAAAGAGATTGAATGTTACACAGGGTTCTTTCTCTGCTGTATATAAAAGCTAGTTAAGTAAAATTAATTAGGATTAAAAAAGCCGTAATATTATTTATTACGGCTTTTTTTATAAAAAAATAAATTTTAGAATATAAAATTGAAAATCAATTTGGATGTATTATTCTTAAAATAAAATCTGACAACTAGTTGACAAAAAAATAACCGCTATGTATAATAATTAAATATAGAATAATTCTCAAAAAATTTAAAAATAGGAGAAACAAATGAGCAGGTTAGGAATTCTAGCAATTAATGATGAAGGTTTCGCTTTTGATCCTCAATCTGGGGAAAGTTTTACTTTGAATAAAACAGCTCTTTGTATTCTTAAAGGATTAAAAGATAACAAAGATATAAAAGAAATAACAGCAATGATTACAGAAAACTTTGATATTTCTTATGAAGAAGAAGTAGAAAAAGATCTTTCAGATTTTATCGAACATCTTAGAATTTATCAACTTATTTGAGGTTAATATGAAAGAAATAATAATAGGCCTTTCTGGTATAAATGCCATAGATAATCCAGGACCAGGTGTTGGAGTAGCTAGAAGCCTTAAAGAAGATAAAAGCTTAAACGTAAAAATAGTTGGTCTTGCCTATGATGCAATGGAACCTGGAATTTATCTTGATTGGTTAATTGATAAATCTTTTATACTCCCATATCCTTCTGGTAAAAATGAAGCTTTTATAGAAAGATTGCTTTATATCAAAGAAAGTTATGGATTAGATTTTATTATACCCAATCTTGATGCAGAATTACCTCTTTATATAAAATATGCTGATGTACTTGAAAAAAATGGTATAAAAACTTTTTTACCAGATATTACACAATTCAGATTAAGAGGAAAAGATAAACTAAAAGAAGTTGCTGAAAAAATAAAAATAAATTTACCAGAAACACTTGTTGTTACTTCTTATGAAGAATTTCTTAGAGGAATTGAAACATTTGGTTTTCCTTTAATGGTAAAAGGTTCTTTTTATAAAGCTTATAAAGCATATACAGCACAAGAAGCAATTTATCATTTCAATCATATTGTAGCAGAATGGGGTTATCCTATTATTATCCAAAAAGTGGTTGCAGGAGAAGAAATGAATGTTGTTGCTGTTGGTGATGGTGAAGGTAACTCTCTTGGAAGCGTTTGTATAAAAAAAATGTGGGTAACTTCATTAGGTAAAATTTGGACTGGAGTAACAATAAAAAATGAAAAAATGCTTACTGCCGTTGAAAATTTTATACGAGAATACAAATGGAAAGGACCTTTTGAACTTGAATGTATCATGGTTGGAAATGAAGTTTATCTTATTGAAATAAATCCTCGTTTTCCAGCTTGGTCTCATTTTGCAACAGGTGTTGGTATAAATCTTGCTGCTAACATAATAAAAAAATCTTATGATCTTGAATTTGATGAAAAACCTGATTATGAAGCAGGCAAACTCTTTGTTCGCTACACTTATGAGCTTATTACAGATATGAAAACCTTTCAAAATATTGTAACAAAAGGAGAAAGTTAATGAAACAAGTATATGAAAAACCTGTTATAAGTAAATTACAGGTTGGTTTAATGAATAAATATGGTACTAGATCTTTTTATTCTAAAAATGTAAGAACAGAAATTGAAGGTGTTTCAATTGATGAATTAGTTGAAAAACATGGTTCTCCTTTATTTGTTTTTTCTGAAATAAAATTAAGACAGAAAGTAAGAAACTTAAAAGATTCTTTTTCAACAAGATATCCAAATGTAACTATTGGATGGTCGTATAAAACAAACTATCTTCAAGCTATTTGTGCTGTTATGCACCAAGAAGGAAGTATTGCCGAAGTTGTTTCTGAAATGGAATATCAAAAAGCAAGAAAAATGGGAATTGAAGGCAAAGATATTATATTTAATGGGCCACATAAAAAACCAGATGCACTTGAAACTGCTATTTTAGAAGGCTCTATTATAAATGTTGATAACCTTGATGAAGTTATGAAAATTGAAAAAATTGCTCATAAACTCAATAAAAAAGTAAAAATAGGAATAAGATTAAATATGGATGTTGGTATTTATCCATTATGGTCAAGATTTGGCTTTAATCTTGAAAATGAAGAAGCCTTAAATGCAGTAAAAAGAATTGCTGGTGGAGGTAAATTAGTTTTAAATGGTCTTCATTGTCATATAGGAACTTTTATTCTTGATTCTGAAGCTTATGCCAAACAAGTTGAAAAAATGGTTAAATTTGGTTATCAAATAGAAGAAGAATTTGGTTTTAAAATAGAATATCTTGATATTGGAGGAGGTTTTCCTTCAAAAAGCAGATTAAAAGGTATTTATATGCCTCCTGATATTGTAGTTCCTTCTATTGATGAGTATGCAGAAAAAATAACAGGTGCTTTATTTAAACATCTAAAGCCAGGTGATTTTCCTGAATTAATACTTGAATCTGGAAGAGCATTAGTAGATGAAGCTGGTTATCTTATTTCTACCGTTTTTGCTTCAAAAAGATTACCAGATGGAAGAAAAGCATATATTATGGATGCAGGAGTAAATTTACTTTATACTTCTACTTGGTATAAATTTAATATTGAAATTGATAGAGAAACACCTTATGTTAATGAATCATCAATTCTTTATGGCCCGTTATGTATGAATATTGATATTATTGAAGAAGGAACACTATTACCTCCATTATCAAAAGGAACAAGGTTAATAATTTCTCCCGTTGGTGCATATAACATAACTCAATGGATGCAATTTATTGAGTATCGCCCTGCTATTGTTATGGTAGGAACAAAAGGACAAGTTGATGTTATTCGTGAAGCTGAAGATTTAACTGATATAGAAAGAAGAGAAATACTTCCTGAAAGACTAAAGCTAAAATAAATTATGAAACAGTATTTAAAAGCTATTTTTGAAAGTTATCCAGAGTTATTTTTTCTTAGAGGGTATAAAAAAGGAATAATAATTTTTTTAATGACTTTTTCAAACTATAATGTTGGTCTTGCTGGTTTATTATGTGTAACAGCAGTTTATATATTTGCAAGACTAATAAATTTTGATAAAGAATATCTTAACTCAGGATTTTATACCTATAATCCATTATTAGTCGGTTTCTCTATTGGATATATTTTTGAAATTACACCTTTAAGTATATTTTTTATTATTTCAGCAGGAATACTCTCTTTTATACTTACAATAATGCTTAGTAATATTTTTTATTTCTTTTTTAGACTACCAATATTAAGTTTACCGTTTGTTTTTGTAAGCTTAATATCTTCTATAGCGTCATTAAGGTATTCAAATCTTTTTGTAAATAGTATTTATGTACATGATTTTTCTAATTATGATATGTATTTTCCATTATGGTTATCTGGTTTTTTAAAATCTATGGGAGGAATAATTTTTTCTCCTAATATACCCGTAGGAATAGTTATTTCTTTGCTTGTATTTTTTTCTTCAAGAATAATATTTATGTTAGCAATAACAGGATATTATGTAGGAACAATACTTTCAGGTATATTAAGTGGTTCAATGGATAATGCTTTTATGGATATGAGTAATTTTAATTTTATTCTTATTTCAATAGCAATTGGTGGAGTTTTTTTAATACCTTCAAAAAGAAACTATATACTAGCTTTTATTGCGGTTGTTTCCTCAACTATCTTTTTAGATGCTGTAAAAGTTATCGCTTCTTATTATACTGCTCCTGTTTTTACTCTTCCTTTTAATATTATTACATTATCTTTTATATATGTACTTGGGCTTATAAATTACAATTCTATAACACAAAATATAAAAGATACACCTGAAGAAAATCTTGACTATTATCTTTCTAATTTGGTTAGATTTAAAGGTGAACTAAAAACTATTTTTCTTCCTTTTTCTGGAGAATGGAAAGTTTGGCAAGGTTTTGATGGAGATTGGACTCATAAAGGAGCTTGGAAATATGCGTTTGATTTTATTATAGTTGACGAAAAAGGAAATAGCTTTAAAGAAGATGGAACAAATATTGAAGATTATTATGCATTCAAAAAAACTGTATTATCTCCTGTAAGAGGTATTGTAACAACAATAATAAATGATCAAAATGATAATTCAATTGGTGATGCAAATAAAATAAATAATTGGGGTAATTTAGTATTAATTTATGATTATCGTGGTTTTTATATTGAAATATCTCATTTATGTAAAGATTCTATTGTAGTAAAAGAATGTGATTGGGTTGAAATTGGTAGTTTTCTAGCTCTTTGTGGTAATTCTGGTTATTCGCCTCAACCTCATATTCATATTCAAGTTCAATATTTACCTCAAATTGGTTCTTATACAGTTCCTTTTAGCTTTGTTTCGTATAATTCTGAATTAACTTTTTATTCAAATAATATTCCTTGCGAAGGTCAAAAAGTTGAACCTATATATACAGATAAAGCACTTAGCATTAAAATGAATTATCTTATTGACAATGAATTTAAATATGAAGTCTTTTTTAATGATAAAAGAATTGATGAAATGAATTTAAAAGTAAAAATGGCTTTTGATGGGACTTATTATTTTGAAACTGAAGATGGCAAGTTATATTTTGGTATTTTTAATGGTACTTTCTATTTTTATAGTGTAGAAGGAAAAGATCAATATTTAAGATTATTATTTAGTGCTTTACCAAGATTACCTTTAACTTATAAGGAGAATTTAACATGGAATGACTCTGTTCCTGTTGGTTTAGTTTCAGAAGGAGTAAAAAAAGCTTTTCTTCAATTTATTCATTCATTTAATCATGATATGGCTCATGCTTCATGTAATTACACCTTTGTTTCAAAAAATAAAATAGAGGGTAAAATCTCTGGCAGTCTTATCAGAAAACCAATTTTAACTGAGGTTGAACTTGATGAGTTTATTGGGATAAAATCATTTAAATCTGGAAAATATTCTTTTAAAAAGGTTGAAGCATGAAAAAATTATTTCTTTCTTTAGTTATTTGTTTAATAAACTGTATAAATCCAGCTATTTCTCATGCTGATAATATAAATACAGGTGCCTTTTCTACTTATGTATCACCTTTAGTTTATTTAAATTCTTCAAGAAATTTAAGTGTAGCTGTTGGAGGGTATGGATATTTTAATATCGAAAAGCTTCATTTATTTGAGGCTTCTTCAAGTTTTAACTACCTTAATTCATCTTCGCCAGTTTCTTTAGAAAATCTAGCTTTATCTTATTCAAATTTTCAACTTGATAATAATTCAATAAGATTTGGAGCAAATATTTTAAACACTTCTTATAAAAATAATGATCAAGGTTTTGTAGCTTTTTTAGGAGATAATTATAACTTATCTGAAAATTTTAGTGCAGGTTTAGACGTATCAGCTTCATTTTATAATTATTATACGAATTTTAAACCTGTTTTACAAATAAATCCTTCACTTGTTTTTTCTGGTGGCGATTTTTATTCTGAAGGAACTTTTTTTGTAAAATTAAAAGGCTATTATATAAATATTCCTGATGAATTAGCAGCAGGAGTTCTTTTATTAAAAAGAAACTGTTATTCAGGAGAATTTTCTGCTGGATATAATTATTTCAATATTTGGGATATTAATTTTTCTGCTTGGGCTGGTTCACAAGTTTTTGCAGTTAGAAATAATGGTTTTTCTGTATATAATTCACCAGAAGAACATTTTGCAGGTTACGGAATTTCGGCAAAATACTCTTTGAGTGAAGAAATGGATCTTACTTTAGGGTTACATAATGAACATTTTATAGAGAGTTCAAATCAAAAAAATACTATGATGATCTCTATTCCAATACTTATTAATTATAATTTTTAGGAGCTAAAAATGAAAAAAATCTTACTATCTATGGTATTTATTCTTTCTGTTTCTGCAAATGCTTTTGCCATAACGGATAAAGAAGTAACAGAATCTTATAGAAAATCATATAATTATGAAAAAGCTAATAATTACAATGATGCTATAAAATCACTTTCAACTGTTTATAATACATATAAAGACGCATATACTATAAATTTAAGACTAGGATGGCTTTATTATCTTCATGCAGATTATGCAAATTCAAAATTTCATTATGATAAAGCAATGAAAGTAAAACCTTATTATGTTGAAGCAAAAGTTGGTTATTTACTTCCTCTTATGGCACAAAAAAAATACGCTGAAATTGAAGATGTTTGTTATAAAATATTAAAAGTTGATTATTATAACTATTTAACCAATGTTAGATTATCTTATGCTCTTAGAATGCAAAAAAAATATGATCTTGCGGAAAAAGTGTCAAATAAAATGCTTTATCTATATCCTACAGATGTATCTTTTTTAAATGAATTAGCTCTAGCTAAATTTTATAGTAGCTCAAAAACTGGAAAAACTGAAGCTTATGCTATTTTTCAAAGTGTTTTAATTCTTGATCCCGAAAATGTTACAGCAAAACAGTTTTTAAAAGGTTAATTTTAATAAACACAATATTTCCGTAGAGACGCATTGCAATGCGTCTCTAAATTTAGATTTGAATCATTTTTTCCATTTTTCATCAGCCTTTTGAATTATGATTTTTTCACAACCATTAAAAACAGAAAAATCATTTAATTTTGCTATAAATAAATTATTAAAATCTTCATTAGGTATAAAATTTTCTTCAAAATGCATTGTTTTTATATAAAAAATCTTGTTTTTTCGATCTACTTTTGGATCAAATCTTCCGACAAACTCATTATTATATAAAATAGGTAAAGAAAAATAACCAAATTGTCTTTTTTCCTCAGGAATATAACATTCAATAATATAATCAAAATTAAAAATTGTTTTAACTCTTTTTCTTTGTATTATCGAATTATCAAAAGGAGATAAAAAATGAATATTATTTTGATATCTTATGTTTTCAATAGATTTTAAATTATCTTTTGTTGTAATAAAAATAATATCATCTAATCCTTCTACTTTTAACTCTTCTAATTCATCATCTAATATCATTCTTTTAATTACTTTTTTAACAGTAGGTTTTAATTTATTTCTTAAATATGTAATTTCATTTTCATTAACAAAACCATGAGATGAAATAGCTTTTTTTATTAAATGTTCAGCATATTCTTCAAGTGTTGGCATTGTTATATCAATATTTTTAGGTAGTACTATTTCTGTAAGATCATAAACTTTTTGAAAACCTTTCCTTTTTGCAACCATTAATTTTCCTTGCATAAAAAGTTGTTCTAAGGCTTTTTTTGCTGGTTTCCAATCATACCAACCATTTTTAGAGTCTTTTTTAAATTCAAAATCTTTTGATTGTAATGCACCATCAGATTTTATTTTATCTAAAATATATTCATTCATTTTATTATCTTGATTAAACCAATGAGATTTTCCATTAGAATAATCATTTTTGAGAGGAAGTGAAAACCTATAATCTTTCATTGGTAAATAAGAGGCTGCATGACTCCAATATTCAAAGATTGTTTTATCTTTTTCTAAAAGCTCATCAAGATATTTTTCATTATAATCAGATAATCTTGTCCAAAGTGTATGATGATGAGCTCTTGCAACAACAGAAAGAGCATCTATTTGTAAATATCCTAAATGCTCAATTGTTTTAAGGGTAGCGTTTTTTCCTTCTCCAAAATTATTACCAAAAAGACCTTGGGTTTGTAAGGTAAGTAATTTAGCTTCTTTAAGACTGATTTTTGTAATATTTTTTTTCAAATTTAACTTTTTATATTAAAATCTCTACCAAATTTTTTATTTTTATGCCAATTTAAAGCTGTTTCAATTATTGTATCAATCTTATTAAATTCAGGTTTCCAGCCTAACTCTTTTATCGCTTTAGCACTACTACCAATAAGTATTGGAGGATCACCTTCTCTTCTTTCCACATACTCAAAAGTAACTTTTTGACCAGATACTTTTTCTACAGATTGAATTATTTGATTATTAGAATAACCTTCTCCATTACCTAAATTATAAAAATCTGTTTTATTATTTTCAAAAAGTTTTTCTAGTGCCAAAAAATGAGCTTGAGCTAAATCTAAAACATGAATATAATCTCTTATACAAGTTCCATCTGGTGTTGGATAATCATTACCAAAAATCTTAAGATCTTTTTTTCTGCCTAATGCAGTTTCTATAACATTAGGAATAAGATGTGTTTCTGGAGAATGAGCTTCTCCAATTCTTCCCTTTGTATCTGCTCCTGAAGCATTAAAATATCGGAGTGAAATACTTTTTAAATTATAGGCAATATCATAATCTTGTAAAATTTTTTCAACAATAAGTTTAGTATTTCCATAAGGATTAATAGGATTTTGAGTATGCTCTTCTGTT
>JBBTGK010000135.1:0-8555 GCA_038060635.1 Cyanobacteriota bacterium
TATTGATTTATTTTTTAGATATAGTAAATATGCATTTGAATTTAAAGATACTAATGATGAAAGAATTAAAATAGTTGGTATTACTGCAATTGGTGAAAAATTATATAGTAGTATGGATTTAGCTCCTAATTATAATCTTCTTAATACATTATCTGAAAAAATTCATGATTTTAATTTTTACTATGGTAATTCTTCATCAAAAAGAATATGTAAATATAAATCTTTTACTAAAAATCTTACAAAAGCTGATAATACTGATTTTGAAAATCCTTATAATACATTTCTTGTTTATAATCAACATGAGGAAACTAGTTTAAAATTAAAAGTCCCTAAAGAGTATAAAGGCTTAAAGAAAATTTTAGGAATAAAGTAAATCTAGAATTTTATTATTCATTTTATTTTAAAAGCTTTTATTCATTAATATTTAAAGTATATAAAAAATAAAAAACTATTCCAAAAAATTAAAGATTTAAAAAATTATTATAAACTATTTTCTAAAACATCTATAAAACTTTTATGTTTAGAATTAACCTTAAACTATTGTAAAGACTATGTTATGATAAAACCCTATTTTTTGATTTTTTTAAATAAATAAAATTATTTACTTTTCTTCAATTTATTTCTCTTCTTCTAAAAATTCAAAACCTTCAAGAAATTCTGTAAAATTATTTGCTAATAATACAAATTCTTCTCCATGATCATGATCTTTGTAATATATTTTACCAAAATTATTTTTATTGCACCCTATACAAATAAAAACTTGACTGTAAGTATCAGCTATAATAATTATATTTTCCTTTGCATAATATTCCCAATAATACTCCCAATCTGAATCTTCTTCTATATCTTCATTTTTCTTTTTTATTTCTTCTATAAAATCGACAACCCTATTTAAACTATAAAAATTCATTATTTTTAAAGGACCATCTATTAATTTGTCATTATTTATAAAACCAACTTCATTTGTTTTACCACCATTATATTTAAGTAAAAAACTTTTATAATCATTTGGAAAAACTATATTAAATTTATTTTCAATTTTTATTATTTCTGACAAATCTATATTTTTGTTTATCTTTACTATTTCTAATTTCATTAAAAAAACCTAGTCATAATAAATATTTTAGATTAGTTTAAAAAACTAATTTGTTCTTGTTTATTAGATATTTTATTACTATCTTTAATAGATACTATGTCATTTTTACTTTCTTCTAAAATCTCTTTTAATAAAGATATAGAGCTTTCTTCATCAGGGTTATTTGTGCCTAATTCACCTCTAAAAGCTTTTGAGAGTATAGACTTTTCTAATAACTCTAAATGTTCTTCCATACTTTCAATTTTTTCGAGGGCTTCATTTTCGATTTTTAAAAGATTTTCTACTATTCGTACTATTTCTTTTTGTTCTGGAAGAGATGGTAGAGGGATATCTAAATTATATAAATCTTTTGATGAAATATTAGGAAAAGTTGTACCAGTACCCAAACTATAAATAAATTTTCTAAGACTTAAAATTCTATAATTTAAATATTTTTGATATTCTTTTGCTCTTATTGAAGCAACACCTCTTCCTATACAAGATTTAAATGATGATATATTTAATCTTCCTGTTGTTGAACCTCTTACACAAATTAGAAGATCTCCTTCTTCACAAATTTTTGTTGGTTTTGTAGTCCATTTAGATTTAATAGTAAACGATAAATCTTCTTTTCCAAATTCAACAGGTCCATTTATTAATGGAATTCCTATTCCTTGTTCATTGTAAGATTCTCCATTAGGACTTTGTCCCATATTAATAGTTGAAATTTCTAATAATTTTTTCCATTTCCAAGATTTTGGTATTTTATAAGGTTTCTTTTCTAAAATATCTGAAAAATCTTCATTACTTGGGTTTTCTTCTCGCCAATTTTTTGTTAATTTACCACTAAAAGCCTTAGCTAAAATAGAAGCTCTACGATTTTTGAAAGTGTTTTTTGCTTCTTCTATAAGCTCTTTTGATTGTTTTATTTTTCCAAGCATTGATTCTAATTTTTCTACTATTCTTTTTTGTTCTTTAATTGGTGGTAATGGTATTGGAATTTCTCTAATATTTTGAACTGTTATTGTTGGTTGCGCTGTTGATTTTTCATTAAATTTTATTTGTATTTGTCCTTCATGAGATTGTAAAAAATTAAAAACATATTCATAACTATCTTCTAAATTTAGTTTTATTATAGATATTGCACCTCCAAGAAAACAAGTATTGGAAATGTTAAAAAAACCAACATTTCCAATACTTGCTCCAACAATGGAAAGTAATAAAGATTTTTCATTCAAAACTATTTTAGGAAATTTTTCCGCAATTTTTAAAGGAATATAATATTCAGTATCAATAGAAAAACCATTTTTATTAAAGTTTCTAGTTTGAATCATTGGTATAGAATCCTTTATTTTTGAATTTAAAAGGCTAGGTTTTATATGATTTGTATAATCAAATCCTGTTTGCTTTGTTATAAGATTTGATATATTTACTAATCTAGTCCAAACCCAATTATCAGGTATTTTATAAGGTTGTCCACTTTCAGGAACTAAGGCTTCCTCTAATAACTCTTCTATAGTTCTAGTCTCTTTTTTGCTATTTTTTGCCATATAGTTTAAGCTCTTTTATATATTTAAAATCTTTTATGTTATAAGTAAAAAGTTCAATATCATTTCTTATCGCAATACTTGCAATTAATGAATCAGGTATTTCCAGATTATGACTTTTTGAATATTTTTCAATAAGTTCTATTGCTATATCTGATGTTTTTTCATCAATTTTAAAAATTGTAAATGATAATAGGTTTTTCTTTATCTTCTGTAATTCTTTTTTGTCAAAAGCACCATAGTATAACTCCATAATAGTTACAGAACTAATAGCAATATTTTTTAAACCAATTTGCTCTAATGATTTTTTTGTTTTTTCAGTTCCCTTAAGAAACTCAATTATTACATCTGTATCAGTAAGTATCATTTTTATCTTTTCCATGCTTTTTTTCTAAGTTCTTTTGCTGAAATATCTCTATCTTTCCAAAGACCAAAAATTTCATCAATATTTGGCTCTTTCTCAGATTTTTTTGACTTACTTATTTTAAACTCAACATAAGGTAAATCCTTAAGCAAAGAAAGAATGGCATGAGCTTTTGAATCATCTTGAATTTTAATATTTATTTCCATTTTAATTTTCCTACAAATCAATTTCTTACAAACAAAGAGAAATTTAATATATTAATTTTACTCCAAATACAATTATTATGTATTTTATAAGGTTGTTCATATTCTGAAACTAATGATTCTTCTAAATCACTTTCTAAAAAAGCTTTATTTTCTTCTAAACCTAAAAAATCTAATACATAAGGATCTTTTATATAATCTTCTGGTTTATTATGGGTTTCAAGCTTCTTTACTTCATCTAAAACAGGTTTTTTATCTTGGCTTATTAATAACCTCTCATAAAGACTAGTATTTATTGCTCTTTCAAGATAGCGAGTATTCCAATTACAAGCAATAGTTTCATCAATATAAAATTCTCTCGCTTGAATATTTTCAACTTTTAATAAGGTTCTATAATGAGTCCAAGATAATTCTCGACGCAATGCGTCGATTTTTTCATATAAAATATTGAATCTATCAGATTCTAGCTCTTTATCTTTCATAATTATTTAAGGCAATGCTTTAATTCACGTAAAACCTGATTAAGCAAATCTGTTGCTTGTTCAAGCTTTGCAATAGCTTCTTCAGTTGATTCCATAGGGTCTGGTAAATCATCATGAGATAAAAGAGAATCATCTGCTATCAAACCTAAATCAAGATTATAATTTTTAGCTTTTATTTCTTCTCTAGTAAAACAAGAAAACCTTTCATCAGTAATACTTTTTCTATCTTCTGACTCATAAGCTTTTATAAAATCTGTAAAATAATCAAGAGTAAATTGAGTTCTTACTCCAAAATTAGGCATATTAGTTCTCATATCATAAAACCAAACTTCTTTAGTATTATTTTTGTCAGTTTGACCTCTAGTAAAAAATAATACATTAGTTTTTACTCCTTGAGCATAAAAAATACCTGTTGGTAATCTCAAAATAGTATGTAAATTACATTTATCCATTAAATCTTCTCGGATTTTTTGACCATCTCCATCTTGAAAAAGTACATTATCTGGTAAAACTACACCTGCTCTGGCTTTTCCATTTGATTTTAAAGCTCTATAAATATGTTGTAAAAAATTTAATTGTTTATTACTGGTAGATATAGTTAAATCGCTTCTTGTTGGTCTATCTCCACCTTTTTTAGTTCCAAAAGGAGGATTTGTAAGAATAACATCATAACCTGATAATTTTTCGCCCATACTTGAAAGAGTATCACCCAAAAGAATTTCTCCTTCAATATCATGTAACATTGAATTCATAAGGGCTAAACGATGAGTATCAGAAACTAATTCGCAACCAGAAAAAGCCTTATTTATTTGAAAATCCTGCTCTTTTTCTGATAACTCATTATAATTATCGGTTTTATCTTTTAAATATTTATCAGCCGAAATCATAAAACCAAAAGTTCCTGCTGCTGGGTCATTGCATTTTTCTCCAATTTCAGGTTTTAAAAGTTTTACCATTACATCAATTAAAACTCTAGGTGTAAAATATTGACCTGCTCCTGATTTTTTTTCTTCCGCATTTTTTTGTAATAAGCCCTCATATAAATTTCCTAAACCTTCTTCTTTTGCATCATACCAATCTAATTTATCTATTTCTTTTATGATTTTTTCTAGATTTTTTGGCTCTTCTATATTTGTACTAGATTTATTGTAGATATATTTGATTTTTCCATTTCCATTTTCACCCAAATAAGCCAAAATATGCTTATAATGTTTCATTAATTCTATACCTGATTTTGATGTTAAAGTATTCCATCTACAATCTTCAGGGATTCTTATTTCTAAATCACCATTATTTCTTTTTACTTCTTCTTGCTCAGTTTCTTTCATCATTTTAAGAAAAAGAATATAAGTAAGTTCTGTTACATATTGATGATAAGTTATTCCATCATCTCTTAAAACATTACATAAATTCCATAATTTCTGAACTATATCAATTGTTGCCATAAAATCTCCTATGCTGTAAGACTACATAAACTAATATTTATCTCTTCTAAAATTCCTTCTAGTTTACCATCAAAAATCTTATTTATTTTTGAAAAACCACCTTGATTTTTAAAAGCACCTTTATCAAAATCATCTTTTTGCATTATATCTTCTTTTAATAAATGCTTTTCTATAGTATCTAACCATCTTTTTTGCAAAGGATTTAAAATTTTAGTATGTCTAATTTTATTTACTGCTAATTTTACTTTATCATCATGATTAATAATAGGCTCATTATTAACAGCATTTTTTATAAAACTAATTATATCTGCCATTATATTCTCATTTTTTACTTCTGTAAAAGCTGAATTAAGATAAGTTTTAGAAAAATCGTTTTCGCTAAGATTTAATTCTAATTCTTTTATCTGCTTTCTAGTTATTTTTGAAGGGGAAGTTTTTAAAATACTAAGAGCAGATATTTTATCAGAATTTTCATTAATAAATTTTTTAAATGATTCTAAATAATCATCAGGTTTTTTATTATTTTTACCATAACCTCTTTTTACATCAATTACAGTATCTTGATGTTGTGAGATATATTGTTTTGGAGGTAAATTTTTTAAATTATCAAGATACATAAAAAGTCCTATATCTTTTAACATTCTTTCTATAGAATCTTCTATTGGTAGACTTTTTAACTCTTCAATATATTCTTCAGGGCTTAAGTTTCCTGATTTTATTTTAAAATAATCTTCAAGTTCTTGTTTTTTTATTACATTTTTTTTTCTTTGAATTTTTGCAATTATTTCTTCTCTTTGTGTTTCTTTAACATCGGTTTTTTCTATATTTTTTAACTGATTTACTAATTCTTCAAAAGTTTGATTAGGGTTTTTAACTACTGGTTTCATATCTATATAATCTTTTAAAGAATCATAAATACCAACACAATCAAAAATTTTAAAACTTGTTTTATTGATTTTTTCACATAACCTTGTAGCTCTTCCTATCATTTGTTCATAAAGGATTCTTGATTTTACTCTCCTGATAAAAACTAAATTACAAATCTCATGAATATCAATACCTGTTGTTAAAAGGTCAACAGTAACTACTATATTTGGTAATTTCTCATTTTTAAACCTTTTTATAGCTTCACCTTGTTCTTTTTTTAGATAACCAGTAATTTTTTTTATAGCATCATCATCAAGGTCATAACACATTTCTTTAAATTCTTCTTTTAAAAGTTTTACAATTTTATCAGCATGTTCATCAGTAACTGCAAAAATTAAGGTTTTTTCTTCTGATAGAGGGTCTAAATATTCAACAAGTTTTTTTACTATATTTCTATTGAAAGTATTACCTGCATCATCATCAGTTATAACAAACCTATTAAAGCCTTCAACCTCTATTTTTATTTCATCTGGTAAAATAGTTTTTTCTATTTGATTTGTTCCTCTATCATATACTTGAACTTCTTCACCTGTTTTCCAATTCATACCTTTAGTATTAAGCTCTGTTTGAATAATTATAGGAGGTTCATGATCAACTAAATTTCCATCAATTACAGCTTTTCTATAACTATATTCATAAACAGGTTTACCAAAAATCTCTACTGTATGAAGAGCTGGAGTAGCAGTTAAAGCAATTTTTACTGCATCAAAATAATCAATTACTTTTCGATATTTACTAAGAAAATCATCTTGATTTTTGAAATCTATTTCATCTTCACTCATCTCTTTATCTAAAATATATCCTCTATGAGCTTCATCAATAACAATACAGTCATATTGTCCTACACTTGGCTTTAACTCATTATCATTACTATAAAGAACTCTCCTGACCATTCCTTGAACAGTAACAATGTGTAATTTTGTTGAATCTTCAATCTCTTTTTCATCAACTCCTTTTACATCATAAATACTAGTAAAAGTTTGTAAATCCTCAATTTTTGCCTCTTCAAAACTATCATTAGCTTGATTTCCAAGACTAGATCTATCTACTACAAAAAGAATTCTTTTAAATCTATTAGTTTTTAATAAACGATAAATCAAAGCTATAGCAGTCCTAGTTTTTCCAGTACCTGTTGCCATTGTTAATAAAATTTTGGTGTTTCCTTCTATTAAAGCTTTTTCTATTTCTTTTATTGCTTCAATTTGATAATATTTAAGACTTAATCCATCTTTTGATTCAAGATAATCAAATGACTCTTTTAATAAATCTTTGTTTGAATCATTTATGTCTTTTATTTCTAAAAGTTCTTTTAAATCTCTTGGAGAAAACCAACCTTTTAAAGGTTTTGAATTATTAGTGTTTTTTCTACCATCTAAAAACCAAACACCTGATTTTTCCTTGATTACATCATTGTATTCTCTACCATTAGCAGAAAACATAAAAGGGACTTTGTAAGCTCCAAAAGGAGAACCTTTTACAAATTCTTCTTTTCCAATTATTAAAGCATTTTTTGAATATAATTTTGATTCATCTAAAACAGAAATAATATCAATAGATTTTTTCTTAGCCTCTATAACTCCAACAAAATCAAGCCCTATAAATAACGCATAATCAACTTTTCTTTGTCCTATAGGCCATTCGGATATGGCTAAATTTTTCCCTTTTTGAGGTCTAGTTCCTTTGCTATATCTAATATTTTCAGTATCAACTTCCCAACCAGTTTCTTTTAATTGATCATCAATAATCTTTCTAGTTTCTTTTTCATCAAAAATAATTTTTCTAGCAGATTCTATTGAAATAATTTTTTTATCTTCTTTTGTTCTTAAAGATTTATTCGCTTCTGTTAACTCTTTAAAATCTCTTATTAGTTTTTCATTTTCTAATTTGATTTTTTCATAATCAGAAGTTAATTCAAATTTTTCAGGAGTTTTATATATAACATTTTCAATATTAAAAGTTAAATCTCTTCCATAGACTTCTTTAAACCAAGCAGATAATTTAACTGCCATAGATAAATAGATATCAGTATCATTAAAAGTTGGTGAATATGAACTTTCATGAGTTGCTTTATTTCCAATTATTCTTATACTATGAAATAATTGCTCTATTTCATTTTCAATTAAACCTTCTCTTTTTAAGATTTTTATTCTATCAACTTGATTTTTGATTTCAGGATCTAATAAAGACTCTTCTTTTAAAATTAACTTAGCTATATTTTCAGCTAAAATTCTAAGTTTTATTAAAGATGTATTAGTATCTATGTATAGGTTTTTTTCAGCAAATTCACCAATATTTGCTAAAGTACTCCATTCAGGATTTAAAAAATTAAAATTACTTTTCATGTAAATTGTTTTTTATAATAGACTAATGGATATATTATATTACTTATTTTTTATTTTACTAAATATATTACAAGAATAAAAATTTATTATAAAAAAAGCCCCGAAGGGCAGACAGACTAAAAAGAAAAAGAATGAGAAACAAGCCCACGAACAACAACACACCCAGAGCG
>JBBTGK010000136.1:0-18212 GCA_038060635.1 Cyanobacteriota bacterium
TTCAACAAAAAATACCAGAATAGAAATTATAAATGTTCTAAAAAGCTTTAATACAAAAGTTTTTAATGATATTCCAGAAAAAACTCTTTATAATTTTACTTTATAAAATTACCAGAAAAACTCAAACAAGGTATAATTAAGACGTTTATTATTTTTTGCGAGTTTTATTTATGAGTATCGAAAATAGATTAAAAGAATTAGGAATAGAATTACCAACAGCTCCAACTCCAGCAGGTTCTTATGTTCCAGCTGTAACAGCAGGTAATATGGTTTTTGTATCAGGACAACTTCCAACAGTAGCAGGAGAGCTTAAATATAAAGGTAAGGTTGGAACAGATATTTCTTTAGAAGATGCAAATCATGCTGCAAAAGTATGTATAATAAATGCTTTAGCTGTTTTAAAAGCTCATTTAGGAAGTCTTGATAATATAGAAAAAATTGTTAGATTAGGTGGTTTTGTAAATAGTTCTGATGGTTTTACAATGCAACCAAAAGTTATTAATGGAGCATCTGATTTTTTATTTGAAGTTTTTGGAGAAAAAGGTCAACACGCAAGAGCCGCAGTTGGAGTTAACGAATTACCTTTAAACGCAGCAGTAGAAATTGAAATGACTGTTTTGATAAAATAGATTTCAGAATTAATTAATGTTTCTTTTTGTATAAGTAATGAGTAATAAGTAAAAAGTGATGAGAAAAAAGATGTTTTGTTCTATCTCATTACTGTTTACTTTTATATTTTCACTTAATTCTAATAACCATATAAAATTAGATTTCTAATGTTTTTTATCTAGTAAATAATTATATATTCTATTTTTTTGTGCTAAAATTTTTATATATTTTTAAATTGATAAAATATATAATTATGAAAAAATCAAAATCAATTTCACGACAAATAATTGTATCAGGTGCAATATTAGCCGCTGCTTTTGGAACATCTTGTTCTTCTGATTCAGATGAAGTAAGAAACAGATATACTAATTTATCTGATTGCCAAAAAGACTATAATAATAAAGATTGTGAATATGTACAAGGTAGTTATTATGGTCCATATTATAATCATACTCAATCTGGTAGTTATTTATCAGGTAGAACTTCTGTTAATGGAGAACATACATTAAGTAAAACAGCAACTCATGTTGTTAATGCTGCTGGTGCTGCTATTTTAGTAGGCGGAGCTGTTTCAGCTATGAGAGCATCTGGCGGCTTAAAAAGCTTTACAAAAAGTGGTTTTGGTTCAACTGCTCACTTTTCATCAACTTCTTAGTCTAATGAAAAAAATAAAAGTAAATCCAAGATTAAATTGGATTGAAAAAAATAATGAGGTTGGTTTTGATTTTAGTTTTGTAGATGGAGATCCTTATTGGATTGAAGATCATTGTTATGAATTCACTTATAATCAAATATTAGAATTAGAAAAAGCAACACAAGAAATTATTTCTATGTGTTATAACGTAGTTGAATTTGTTATTGAAAATAATTTATTTGAAAAACTAAAAATACCTGAAAAATTTTGGAAAGCTATAAAAAATTCTTGGAATAAAGATGATTTTTCTCTTTATGGTAGATTAGATTTTTATTATGATGGAATTAATCCACCAAAACTATTAGAGTTTAATGCAGATACTCCAACAGCCTTATTAGAAAGTTCTATAGTTCAATGGAAATGGTTGGAAGAACAAAATATTCAACTAAAAAATAATGATCAATTCAATTCTATTCATGAAAAAATGATTGAAAATTGGGATTATTACAAAAATAATTTTTTAAATAATGAAATGTTACATTTTACTTCTTTTGCAGACTCTTTAGAAGATTATAGGAATGTAGAATATATAATGGATACAGCATATCAAGCTGGAATCAAAGTTAAATATGTGCCTATAAATGAAATAGGCTCTGATGGCGTAATTCTTATTGATCAGCAATACCAAGAAATAAAACATTTATTTAAATTATATCCTTATGAATGGATGATGAATGAAGAATTTGGTAATATTTTAATAAATCCACCGTGTAAGCTAATAGAACCTTTATGGAAAACTATTTTATCAAATAAAGCAATGTTAGTTTTATTATGGGAATTATATCCTAATAATACTTATTTACTAGAAGCATCTTTTTCTGAAATTGAAAAAGAATATGTTAAAAAACCTATTTATGGAAGAGAAGGTAGTAATATTTCTATAAATAGTAATAATTTAAAATTTGAAACAGAATTTAATAGTTTATATGATTCAACTGGTTATATATATCAAGAAGCAAAAATATTACCAATTTTTGACAAAAAATATGCTCAAGTTTGTTCTTGGATTATTGGAGATGAAGCAGCAGGAATATGTATAAGAGAAGATGATACACCTGTAATAGGAAATCTTAGTACTTTAGTACCACATTACTTTTTTTAGATTCAAATATAAGCTTAGGCTAATCATAGCCTATAATTTTTTATTTATAATACTTTATTTTGTCAAGTTGTTTTTTGTTGTTTATCTATAAAAATTTTATTCACTTTTCAAATTCATTTTAGTTGAATAAAAAAATGATTATGATATAATTAAGATATATTAATATTTAATTTAAGGTGTCCAAATTGAAAAAATTTATTAGTTTAGTTTCAGTTTCTTTTTTCTTAATGTCTATGACTGCTTGTAATAACAATTCAGATATGACAAATTTAGCATTACAAGAAGAAGTACAAACCTTTGCTGCTGCTAAAAGTGATTCAAAAGACTTAATAAAAAAGCTTGTTGATAGAAGATTTACTTTTTCTGATAAAAATAAAGATAAAAAACTAGCTTTTGATGAATTTAAAGGTTTAGAATCAGAACACGAAGATGTTATGAAAAAAATGTTTATCTCTTATGATAAAAGCAAAGATAATTCTGTTTCTTATGATGAATTTTTAGCTACAGATACAGCTAATGCAAATGAGAGTCTTAAATCTATGTTTGCTATGTTAGATCAAAGTAGAAATAAATTTATTGATTCTGGTTCAGAATTAGATATGGTTGTTGAAATAGCTCAACAAGAAGCTAATGATTCAGGTAAAAAAGTTACAATGGAAGAAGTTAAGAAAGATTTCCTTTCTTATGATGCTGATAAAGATGGAAAATTAACTTATGATGAATTTTTATCTCCTGAGTTAAAATATATTCTTATGACACCTGTAGATCCATACAAAAATTCTATCAATAAAAACTTTAATGGAATTTCTATAAATATGTTAGTAAATAATACTAAAACACATTTGAAAAAATAGTTTAGAAACGTTATAAACAAAAACAGTCTAATAAAAAAACTAGGCTGTTTTTTTATTGTTTTAAGATTAAAGTATTTAAAAACTTTAATGATATAATATAAAATAGAAAGAATTATACTGTTTATAATATAGATTATGATTAATAAAGATACGATTGATGCTGTTGTAAAAAAATTAGTAGAAGTTTATTCTCCTTTAGGTATTTATCTATTTGGTTCTTATGCTTGGGGAAAACCTAATGAAGATAGTGATCTTGATATATTGGTTATAATTAAAGATTCTTTAGATAAACCACATAAAAGAATTGTAAAAGGTTTAAAATCATTGAGAAGCCTTAGAATACCTAAAGATTTAATTGTTTCAACAAAAAATGAATTTGAAATTTCTTCTTCTGATAAAGCTACTCTTTTTTATAAAATAAAAGAAGAAGGAAGAAAACTATATGAAGTACCCTGGTTTGTCTTTAGATTTTGAACCAGAATATTTAGAAGCAAAAGAAGCTGTACAATTTTCTCAAAAAATTTTAGATTTTGTTAAAAGAAAAATTAGCTGATTATAATAATAAAAAAAAGAACGAAATTAATCGTTCTTTTTTTTATTAGGACTTATCTATTATTTATTTTGAGATTTATTATATAAGTGGTAACTACCAGCCGCTATTCCAGCTAATGTAACACCAACTCCAACAGCAACAATAGTTCCTGCAACTTTAGGTCCACCAACTGCATTAACCATTTTAGATACTTGAATTGGGCCACCTAAACTTATTCCAACTTTAGTTAAATTTTTTGCTACGATTTGAGCAGTAGCATAACCACCTAAATTTGCAACAGGAGCTGCTAATTTTGAAGTTGTAACAATAAGACTACCTGCTGTAACCGCTGTTCCAACTAAACCAGCTCTACCAGCTACTTTTAGAATAGAAACTTGTTTATTTTCTTCTGATACATTAGGCTTTTCAGTACTAACAGAAGTATTTGAATTAGCAATTGGTTTTACAGGATCAACAGCTGATTTATTATCAACAGGTTTTGGTTCTTCTTTGGTAGCAGAATTTTGAGATTTATTATGTAAATGATAAGCACCTGCAACTATTCCTGCTACTGTAACACCAACTCCAACAGCAACTATTGCTCCAGCTACTTTAGGCCCACCAACAGCTTTAACCATTTTAGAAACTTGAATTGGGCCACCTAAACTTATTCCAACTTTAGTTAAATTTTTTGCTACGATTTGAGCAGTAGCATAACCACCTAAATTTGCAGCGGGAGCTGCTAGTCTTGAAGTAATAGCAACAAAAGTTCCTGCTGTAACGGCTGTTCCAACTAAACCAGCTCCACCAGCTACTTTTATAAGCGAATATTGTTTATTTTTTACTGGTTCAATACTTGGTTTATTATCAACAGGTTTAGGATCTTCTTGAATAATAGGTTTTACTGGATCAACAGCGGGTTTATTATCAATAGGTTTTGGATCTTCTTGAACAATAGGTTTCACTGGATCAACAGCAGGTTTATCGTCAACAGGTTTTGGATCTTCTTGAACAACTGGTTTTACTGGTTCAACAGGTTTTTCTGCTTCAGCAGCCTTTATAGGAAGTTTCAAAACTTGATCTGGATATATTAAATTAGGATCTTTTATTTGCTCTTTATTTAAATCAAAAACATTTGTCCATTTTTGAGGATTTCCTAATTTATCCTTAGAAATACCCCATAATGTATCACCTTTTTTAACTTTGTATGTTTGCAAATTATCGTTTGTACTTAAGGTCTGAGCTTGTTCTTTTACTTCTACAACTTCAGTTGTATCATTAGTTTTTTGTTCTAATGGTTTCTCATAATTTTGAGAAGTAGATTGTAAACTATTTATTCCTGACATAAAATCTCCAAATTTATTTTTTATCTGATAATACAAAAAACTAATTTTTTATACAATCATACAATAAAAACAAATGCAATTACAATTATATTATAGTTATCTCTAGGTAAAAACTTTCTTAATAAAAGAGAAAATTTATTAAAAACTTTATAAAAAAGATTGAAAAATTGTATTTGATGAATTATTATTTTTAACTATGAACAACACATACTCATTTGAAATAAAAGAAAATATTTTTTCTAACGAAAATCTAAAAAAGATAAAAAAAGAATGTTGCATAAAAAATATATTCTTAGGTATCCTAAATTTTAGAGATTCTAAATTTAATTATAAAAATACTAATGAGATAAAATTTGAAGAAAAAATTTTAAATAATGTTTTTGAATATTGTTTAGAAATGCTAAACATAGAATACGAAAAAGCTCAAATAGTACATGAAAAAAAATCTATGATATTTTTTTCGTTTAAAAATAATATAGATAATGAAATATGTTTAAATAAGTGCTGTAAAATAAATTTTTTAAAAACAGCTTTTATTTGTGGTGGTTATGTTAGTAATCCAGAAAAAGGTTATCATTTAGAAATTTTATCTTATGCTAAAAATAATATTGAAATTGTAAAAGATATTCTTGAAGCTGAATCACTTTCACCAAAATGTTATATAAAAAACGCAGATTCTGAAGTCCCTTTTTATGTTTTATATATAAAAAAAAGTGAAGAAGTTACCCATTTTTTAGGTCTTATCGGAGCAAATAAACAAGTACTGGATTTTGAAAATACAAAAATTGAAAAAGACTTCAAAAATAAAATAACAAGGCAGGTTAATTATGAATCTGCAAATATAGAAAAAACAATAAACTCATCAGTTAAGTACATAAAAGCTATAGAATGGGCAATTAAAAATGGAATATTCAATGATTTGAGTAATGAACTAAAAGAAGTTGCTTTATTAAGGTTAAATTACCCTGAACATAATCTTAGAGAATTGTGTGAAATATATAATAATGATGTTACAAAAAGTGAATTTAATGATGAAGAGATAGAAAGGTACAATAAAACGTATGAAACTGAAAATAAATTTTTAACAAAATCAGGAATAAATCACCGATTAAGAAAGCTATATGTTATTATTCAAGAAGAAATAAAAAATGAATTTTAGTATAAAGGAGGTTAACTTTTATGGTAAAAGTTGCAATTAATGGTTTTGGTAGAATTGGTCGTCAAGTTCTTAGACAAGCTGCTAAAAGAGAGAATATTGAAATAGTTGCTGTTAATGATCTTACAGATCCTCATACACTTGCACATCTTTTAAAATATGATTCTATTCATGGAAAATTTGATGGAACAGTAGAAGTTAGTGAGAATTCTTTTGTTGTTAATGGAAAAAATATAAAAATTTTTGCTGAAAGAGATCCTGCAAAATTACCTTGGGGTGATTTAGGAGTTGATATTGTTGTAGAATGTACAGGCTTTTTTACAGATGCTAATAAAGCAAAAGCTCACATAGATGCAGGTGCTAAAAAAGTAATAATTTCTGCTCCAGCAAAAAATGAAGATATAACATTAGTTTTAGGTGTTAACAATGAACTTTATGATCATGAAAAACATAATATAATTTCAAATGCATCATGTACAACAAACTGTTTAGCTCCTATAGTAAAGGTATTACATGATAAATTTACTGTTCTTAATGGTCTTATGACAACAGTTCATTCTTATACAAATGATCAAAAAATACTTGATTTACCACACGAAGATTTAAGAAGAGCAAGAGCTGCTGCTATGTCAATAATACCAACAAAAACAGGTGCAGCTAAAGCTGTTGCTTTAGTTATGCCAGAAATGAAAAATAAAATAACTGGTTTTGCATTAAGAGTTCCTACTCCTGATGTTTCTATTGTTGATTTTGTTGCTAATTTAGGAACAGATGTAACTGTAGAAGAAATTAATAATGCAATGAAAGAAGCATCTCAAGGAAAAATGAAAGGTGTTTTAGATGTAAGTGATGAACCTTTAGTTTCTACAGATTATATCGGAAATCCTTTTTCTTCAATCGTTGATGCTGAACTTACTACAGTTTTAGACAAAAGATTTGTTAAAGTTGTTTCTTGGTATGATAATGAATGGGGTTATTCTACAAGAGTTGTTGACTTAGTTGATTTTATTAGTGCAAAAATGTAATTTAAATCTGTAATTTTTGAGGAATAGTATTTTTTTAGTACTATTTCTTGAAATTATAAAAAATAATATGAATGTAAAAAAACATTATGACAATCATTTAGGAAATTTTTATTCTTGGATGGTTGGTGATTTTAATCTAAATCAAAAAAAACAACAAGATTTTTATGAAAAAAATAATTTAATCCCTCAATCCTCAAAAATAGCTTTTGATTTAGGATGTGGTCACGGGTTACATTCTATTTCTTTAGAAAATCTTGGCTTTCATGTTAAGGCAATAGATTTTAATGCACAACTTCTTGACGAACTAAAAAATAGGTCTGAAAAGAGAAACATTGAAATTTTTAATGATGATATAAGAAATATCAAAAATTATAATAACTACTTACCAGAAGTCATTATTTGTTGTGGTGACACATTAACTCATTTAGAAACTCTAGATGAAGTAAATCTTTTTATTCAAGATAGTTGTTTTTTACTAGATAAAAATGGAATTTTTGTATTGAGTTTTAGAGATTACAGCTATGAATTAAAAGATATAAATAGATTTATTCATGTAAAATCTGATGAAAATAATATTCTTACTTGTTTTTTAGAATATGATAAAGAAAAAGTTACTGTAACAGATATTTTTTATACCAAAAAAGAAGATGTTTGGGAACAAAAAATTAGTTCTTATAACAAAATTAGAATTAAGGCTAATGATATAATAGATATTTTATCTAAATGTAATATGAAAATAGTTTTAAATGAATCTTTAAATGGCTTAATAACTATTATTTCAAATAAAAATTAAAAAAAATGATAAATATAAGAAAAGCAAAAAAAGAAGATATTGATTTAATACTTTTTTTTATAAAAGAATTAGCTATTTATGAAAAAGAACCCGAGTCTGCGGTTGCTACTTACGATGATATTTTAAGAGATGGTTTTGGAGAAAATCCTTATTTCTATGTTTTAATTGCAGAACTAGATAATAAACCTGCTGGATTTGCTTTTTATTTTTATAATTACTCTACTTGGTTAGGAAAAACAACTTTATTTTTAGAAGATCTTTTTGTAATTCCAGAATTTAGAAAAAATGGTATTGGTAAAAAACTATTAGTTGAATTAGCTAAAATTGCAGTAGAAAAAAATTGTGGAAGATTTCAATGGCAAGTATTAGATTGGAATAAACCAGCAATTGATTTTTATGAATCCTTAGGTGCATATCATCTTGAAGAATGGTTCACATATAGATTAACAGGTGAAAAGCTCATCAATTTAAGTAAATTAGAAATATAAATAATCTTGTTTGTATTAACAACAAAGAAAAGCTTAATTTCTAAATTTTTTTATTATATTCTTGTTTAAGCTCACTAATAATTCTTAAAACTTCATTTTGTTTTAAAGAGTTATTTCTTAGATAAACATTAAAATTATCAATGGCTCTGTTTATCATATCTCTTTTATAAAATCTTACTACTAGTTGTTGATAACTAGATTTTGTTTCTGACGTTATTGGTAAATAAGATGGATTTGGTTCAAGTTTAGAAGCATTATAATAAACAAGACCTAGATCATAATAAACAATAGAATCATTTTTTTTATTTTTTTGTATATATGTTCTATATTCATTTATAGATTTTTGATAAAAATTCCATGCACTATCTCTAGCACTAGTTTTTTGAGCATCCATATATTTTCTTTTTTCATAAAAACCTTTTTGGAAACCAAATCCTTTTTTAAAATAGACATTTCCAATACTATAGTAAACACCAGGATCTGGATTATTTGAAGCTTTTATTTCTAATAAAATATCTAATGATTTATCAAACATATTTTGAGCATATTTTTTTTCTAATAAAGAATCTAATATTTTTTTAAGATCAATATATTCTGGATCTTTTTCTGGTAATGAAATAACTTTAGAAAATTCTTTTTCCGCGTCAAAAATTTCTTTATCATAAAATGACATTTTTGAAATATCTTTATAAAAATAGCTTTCGGCTAAACTAAATTTTGCTTTTTTATCATTAGGAGTATTTTTAAGATGTTTTTTAAATAATTCAATTGAATTATCAAGATATTCACTAGTATTTGTAGTATTTTTTTTAGAATTTATTGCATATTTATAATAACTCATTGCTAAATAATATATATAATCATTTTCAATTTCTGGAATATTATTTTGTTCTACAGTTTTTTTAAACTCTTGTGATGCGTTAAAGTATTGAGCATTACCAAAATAAATTAAACCAGCTTTATAATGAGCTGTTGGATATTTTAAATTATTTTTTAAATATTTTCTTACTATATATCTTTCGTATTCTTTGTTAGAATCTTTAACTTGAACTATTTTTAAATACTTATCGGGATTCTCTTGTAATTCATAAGCTCTTTTATAATAAACCAATGCTTTTTCATAATTACGCTCATTAATACTTTTATCACCAAACATTATTTGAAGCCCTGCTTCTGGTCTTATTGAAAGAATATACTTATAAAGAGATAGAGCTACTTTTGTATCATCTGTTTCTCGTGCTTTTTTTATTTTTTTTAAAATATCCAAAGAATGTTTTGGTGATAATAAATCCAATGATTTTTGATAGTTTTCCATTGCTTCTTTTGGATTTTTAGTTATTTCATATACATTTCCTAAACATTCATAAGATGATGCAATTTTAGGATCTAAATATTGTGCTGTATTAAATTCTTTTAATGCTAATGGGTAATTTTTCATATCTAAAAACATATACCCTTTATTTATATGAGAAAGATAATTTTTTGATGTATAAAAATCAACATAAGGAGACTCGTCTGAATATACTTGGGATGAAAAAAGAAAAAAAAGTATAGAGAGTGTAAAAAACAATTTTTTTTTCATAAATTTCCATTTTGTAAAAAGTAGATAAAACTATTAAAGCCATCAATTAAGATGGCTTATTTAAACTCCGTCAGGTGGGGTCGAACCACCGACCGATCGGTTAACAGCCGATTGCTCTGCCACTGAGCTATGACGGAATACTAGGTAGATATTGTACAAGAATATTTATTTTTTGTCAATATAAAAACAAATTAAACAAAGATTAGTCTTGTAAAAATAGAAAAAAAACCTTATTATATTTTAAGTAAACAAATGGTTTTTAATCATATTTAAGTAAACAAATGGAAAAAAATGAATAAATATTTAAGCTCAATTTTTTGTAGTATATTTCTTGTTATATCAGCTTGTCCAAGATCTAATAATCCCATACCAAATAATACTCCTTCTAATATACTTCCAAGTGATAGTAATATTCAAAACAATAAAGTGTATTTACCATTAAAAGTTATGTTGAATCTCGAATGTACCACTCAAAAAGGAAAATTAGCTTATGAAATAAAAGAAGATGGAACTTTTTCTTTTGTTGATACTCCTGTATCTGGCGATAATCAATTAGGTAATTTAGTTACTAGACAACTAACCTCAAATGAAATTATTGGTTTAAATCAATTACTCAAAAAAAATGATATTATTTCTCTTGCTAATAAATCAACCTTAGAGCCTTCCGGAACACCGCAAACAGATGAATGTAGAACCATAGAAAATTATAATTTTACTATTGATGGTAAAGATAAATCTTTTGATTTGAATGGCAGAAATATTATTCATAGCTCAGATTATCTTGAGTATTTAAATAGTATAAAAAACTATTTAGAGCAATTAAAGAAAAATCAAACACCTTCAACAAGTAAATATACTTATGATTTTCCTTTAAGATTAAATAGTTATAATGAATGTAGTTTAGGAGTAACATCAAAAACGGCTTACCAAATTAACCAAGATGGTAAGTTTTATTATGCTGATCCAAACAATACATCTAATACTGAAAATTTAAGTAGAATACTTTCAACTCAAGAATTAAGTGAAGTAAAAGACCTTCTTTTAAATTTAGATATTGCACAACTAGCTGAAAAAGATGTTAAAAATAGTTCATCAACTCCTCAAACTACAGATTGTAGAGAAGTAAAAGAAATTTCTTTATTAGTAAATAATAAAAATATAGCCTTTGATTTTAATGGAAAAGTTTTTACTCATAGTTATGAATATCAAACTGCATTAAACAAATTAGAAACTAAATTAAGTGATTTAAAAGATAAAAAACCTGATGCTGTTTATTCTACTCACTATTATGGCTTACCATTAAAAGTTAACCCAGCAAATGAGTGTATTAGTAGTATTCAACCATCTCTTTATGAAATTTATGAAAGTGGTAGTTTTAATTATAAAAATACTTCTACAGGTAAAATAGAGTACAAAACTCTACCTATTCAGGAAATAACAGATTTTAAAAATCTTTTAAAAAAATTAGACATAGCAAATTTGGCTAAAAAAGATATTCAAGACTCATCAGATTCGATTCAAACTACAGATTGTAAAAATCTTAATACTTTTTCTTTTATTGTTGATGGAAAAAATACAAATTTTTCTTTAAATAATAGAAATGTTACTCATACACAAGATTATATAAGTGCTTTAAATTCTATTAGTTCTTATTTAAAAAGGTTAACAACTTCTATCCCAACCCCAAGCCCAACACCAACTCCGACTCCAACACCTGTAAGCACAGTTTATTACTATGCTTTACCTATTAAAGTTACCTCTAATAGTGAATGTGGATTAGGTGATACAACCAATTATGAAATTACAACTGATGGTTATTTTTCTTATGCAAATTCAGCTGCAACAGATGGTTTTTCTGTAAATCCTATTGTTTCAAGAAAACTTAGTACGATAGAAATAAAATATATTAATGAAATTGTAAAAAATTTAAATATTGCATCTTTAGCAGAAAAAGATAAATTCGTTTCTTCTAGTGGAAACATAACTGGTGAATGTAGAGTAATTAAAAATTTTGCGATAAATGTTAATGGTCTTAAGAGAACTTATGATGTAAATGGTAGAATTTATACCCATAGTACTGAATATCTTACTGCTTTATCAGATTTAGAAAGTGCTTTAAAAGTGTTAAAAAATTAAAATAGTTATACTTAGTGATGAGTGAAAAGTGAAAAGTAATCAGATAAGATAAAATATCTTCTTACTCATCACTTATCACTTTTTACTAAGTATCCTAAAAACAAGATCTTATTAATAATTTACTATAAATAAGCAAAAAAAATAATATTTTTACTATATATAAAATGTATCTATAATAAAAGAAAGGTTTTATTTTTGTGAGTGGTATCAGACCTCAAAATATATCATTAAATAATGATTTTAAAATAGGTAAAACAAATAATGAACCTAAAGCAGAAAAAACTGTTGATCTTACACTATTAAGCAAAGATGAAGACTTACAATCAATAAATAATTTTATATCTAGTGTAGAAAAAAATTCTGGTGAAATAAAAAACTGGACTGTAAAAATATCTGATCAATACATAGATTTATCTGGAAATCCAAAAGAAGCTGTAAAAATGATGAAAAATCTAAAAGCTTCTGTAGAATCTGGAGTAAAATTTAAGGGCGATTTAAAAGCAAATGGAAACGATTCTGGAGATATTTTTTTTAGAGAAGTAAAAGTAAATACTCTAAATGATAAAAAATTTGGAGAACATGATACCGATGGATACACTTTAAACCCTGTAGATAATACTGTTTTTAACTTTTTTTCTGATGATTCTGATAGAGTAAATGATATAGCCGTTGGCAAACCTTTGAACGTTTTTAGTTTTGTAGAAGATGCAGAAAAATTTTCTAAAAATAGAAATGGTTCAGAATTGATATTAAAAAACTCTGATAATCTTTATGTTGTTTATGATGTAGAAAGAAAAGAAAATACAAAAGAATACAAAGAATCAGACGGAGATGGAAAAATAAGAGCTACTGATTTTACAAATAACCATTCTAGATTTAATAAAGATTTTTTATCTAATGTAAAATCTGATAAAGGTTTTATTGTAACAGATGATAATAAAACATTAGAAATTGCAGGACAAGCTGGAATTCAAGTTCCTAAAGCTGATTATACAGTTGTTGATGCAGATATGCAGTTAAGAATGATTGATATTAATGGTATTCAAAATACTAGCGGTTTACAAGATTGGCAAGGAACATTAAATGGAACTGTTTCTGTAGATATAAAATCTAAACTAGAAGAAACTCTTAATAAATTAGATTTACCAAAAGGAACAAGAGTAAATGTAAATTATGATGAAAAAGCAAAAGAATTTGAAGTAAAATTAAACTATGAAATGGTTAGTGAGAGAATAGGCGAATTAACTGCATTAAGAATAAAACCAGAAGCAAATGGTAGTTTATCAATAAGTTCATTAGGTATTTTAAATGCAAATCTCAATCTTAATGATGGTTTAGCTGTACAAGCAAAAGTAGGTGTTCCTTATTTAGCATCAGTTTCAGCAAATGGCTCTGTTTCTATGAAAGATATAGATAAAATATCAGCAAAAGCTGGTGTAAATGCAGAAATTTCTACACCTCTTACTTTACCAAATATAAAAGTTGGTACTTCTGTTAATCCAACTATGGAAAAAAATGCTGATAATAAACATCAATTATCGCCAAATATAACAAATGGAAATGCAAATGTTTTTCCAAATCTAAAAGCACAAGGTACATTAGTTCCTGATTTTGTAACTAAAAAAACTGGTACATGGGAAACAGACGCACATAAAGCTATTGCAGGTTCTATTTTAAGTGTTGCAGAAAGTATGGAAAAAGGTGGTTTTATTGTACCCAAAGAATTAAAAGCTGTAAAAGAGAATATAAAAAATTGGGGAACACCTAGTTATGCAGCACAAGAAATAAAAGATAAAAAACTTGTAAATGATTTTGTAAACGGTAAAATTAAGTTAGAATATGATATTTCTAAACAAATGAATTTAAAAGGTTTTCCTAATGCAAATATAAACAAATTTGACCCTAATATAAAATTTACTTCTGATGGACAAAAATTAAATATTGTTTTTGATAATTCTCAATTAATTGCTAGTTCTGATGGAAAAGCAAAAACACTTGCAAAACAAGAAGGTATGCCAGATGGTCTTTCTGTTGATGTTTCGGCAAATCTTAATAATACAACTGCATCTGTTGATTCAAAAGCTCATTTGCAATTGGATGTAACAAAAGATGAGAAAAAGGATTTTTCTAAAAAATTAGAAGAAATGGGAATGAACCCAAATAAAGCAGAGATTTCTGGTTCTTTTACAGCAGATGCAAAATTACACTCAGATGTTAACATGTCAGACCTTAGTAAAGTTAATTTAGATGCAAATGTAAGTATAAAAGCAAATGATGTAAGTGTTTATATTCCTAATACAAATACAAAAATAAATTTAAAAAAAGCTAATGCTAATGGTGAGATAAAAGTAGTTCAAGATGGTAAAAATACTGCATTACAGGCAGATACAAAAGTTTCTTTATCAGGTTTTAATGTTTATAATGGAAATGAACGACTTATAGCAGTAGGTAGTGCAGCTTTTTCTGGAAAATTATCTTATGATCATGTAGAATCTGCTGATAAAAAGACTCAAAAAACAAAAGTCCTTATAAATGGTCATCTTGATGTTAGTAGTGGTAAATATGATGATTTTTCTGTAAAAAATATAAAAGCAGATGGATTAGTAGCTTATACAGAAAAAGAAGGCTTATCTTTTTCTTCTACAACAGAAGCTGCTGTTAAATTATCTGGAAACATTGTTAATGAAAAAGAAAATATCAATTTAAATATAAAAAATGTTTCTGGTTATGGAAAAATAGATATTGATAAAAGTGGAAATATAACCTCTGCTGATATAAAAGCAGGTAGTGGTGGTAAAAGCGAGTTTAAAGTAGCTGGTAAAATAAAAGGTGAAGATTTTATTTTAGAATCTGATCTAAAAGTACATGGCAAAGTAAAAATTGATAAAGATGGAGAAAAAACTTATTTTTCTTTAAAAGGAGATTTGGATAGACTAAAAACAGGTAATATTGATCTTCAAGATTTTGAAAATATAAATGCAAAAATAACTTTTGATCCTGTAAATAATTCTGTAACACTAAAAGCAGAAACTGGTAAAAACTTAGATATTAAAGGAAAAATTCAAGGAAAAGATTTTTCTTTTAAGGGTGATGCAGAAATAACATTACAAGTTGATAAAACAACAGGTAAATTTACATTAACACCATCAGCAAAAGTAGAAAGCTTAAAACTTGGTGAATTTGAACTAAAAGATGCTGAATTAAATGGTGCAAAAATATCTGTTGATCCTTCAAATGGAAAAAATTCAATATCTATAGATTCTTTAGATAATAAAGATTTAGTTTTTAAAGGCGATTTTATTGATGTAAAAAAACATGCTACTCATGTTGATATAAAAGGTAAAGGCTCTATTGATTTTGAAGCTAAAAATGAAGTTGGTAAAATGAGTTATTCTTTATCTGCAAAAAATGAGTTTGAAAACTTTGAAATAGGTGATTTTAAACTTAAAAATGCTGTTTTTGATGGTAAAGTAAATTTTGATGCTCAAAATATTTCTTTAGATGCTACAAATCCTAATGAGTTTTTAAAATTTAAAGGAACTCAAGTAAATAAACATACAAAAAATGAAACTAATCTAGATTTTGAAGTAAAAGGTAATTTATCATTAGTATCTGATAAAAAAACAAATGGTTTTAGTTTAGCTATAAATAATGCAGAAGTTAAAAAAGGTCTTATTGATGATTATCTTATCGAAGATGCAAAAGTAAAAGGTAAAATAATTTATGCTAAAGATTCTGACACTAAAACACTTAAATTTGAAGGTTTAAATGAAAAAAATCCTAATTTAGAAATATCTGGAAAATTAACAAAAACCTATAAAGATAATGAAGGAAAAGAGCAAAAATATGTTTCTGAAGTATCAAATCTTAGTGTTCAAGGAGCTGTAGATTTTGAACAAGATAAACTTAAATTTCATGATCTAAAAGCAGAAATAAAAGGAAAAGTTAATGGTGTTTCAGTTAACAATATAATGTCTGCAAACACATCTAATGATGGTTCTTTGGATATTAGTTTAGGAAATACTACAGATGGACTTTATTTAGGTTCTTCTTTAAAAGTAAAAGAGCTTCCTGATGGAAAAATAAGTCTTACTCCAAAAAGTGAAAACGGAAGTCTAAAAATTGGTAGTACAAAAGATGATATTATAAATATTTTAGATGATATTACAAAAGTAAATTCTGTTAATAGTGCTTCAAATTTACCTAACGACATAAAAAATATCAAACAACAATTAGAAACTTTTTCTACATTAAACATGAGAGCAGATTTAAATAATTTTAGTATTATTTATGATCCAAAAAAGAAAAAATTATCCTTAGATTCAGATTTAAATGGTCAAATAGGAACAAAAATACTTGTTGATCCTTCAAATAAAACTGATATTAATTTAAAAAATGTAGATATTTCTGGAAAATTAACTGCTGATACTGAAACAAATCAATTAAGTATCTCTAACGGTGTAATGGCTGGTACAACAGACAACATAGAAGATATGGTTCTTTCTGCTCTTAGTAATGTTGGTGTGATACCAAAAGATTATAAGTTAGACAAAGAAAAAAATAAAATATCTTTCAACATGCAAGGAAGAGAAGTAAATATCAATACCAAAAAAACAGGTGTTGGTGATGATAGTAAAATAGGAATGAGAACAGGAACAAAAATTGCTGGAATTAATTTGAACTATAATATGGAATCGAAAATAACTATCGAAAATATAGCAAAAAAAGGTGAACCACCAAAAAATGTAGTTAAAATGCACTTAGATAAAAGTAACATAGCTAATCTTCTTAGTGTTGATTTAAATGGTAAAGGAAGCACTTTAGGAGGATTGATTAAATTTAATCTTAATAAACAAATTGAAGGAAATAGAACTCCATATTTAGATTTTATAGAAACATTGGATAATAATCCTAAAAATAGTAAAAAAGACTATGAAAATGTAAAATCTACTTTTGAACAAAAATTTGTTTCAGAACTTCCAAAAGATACTGGAGAAAAAGAAAAGAAAAGAAAATTAGAAAGAGCTTTAAAAGATAATAAATTGGATTCTTATGATAATTATCAAAAAAGTACAGGAACTGTTCAATTATTAGATGGAAAAACTATTATTTTTGATTTGGAAGAATATTTAAAAATTCAAACAGGTGGAACAGCTGATTTTAAAATAGAACCTAATAAAAACCTTTTATCTGGTGATGAAAAAGAAGATCATTTTAAACTAAATTTTTCTGTTACTGTAAATAATTTAGGTGCAGGTAAAGTTGAATTACCAAAAGATGATAAAGATACAAAAAATGTTTTGGGTGTTATTGAACAATTACCAACTATTTTAGATCAAACTTTAGATGTTGCAAAACAAGTTGATAATGTATCAAAAGATATTAATACTAATGTTACTAAAACTGTAAATGAAATAGATAAACAGAAAAATGAAGCATTAAAACAAATGAAAGTTGTTAATACTCAATTAAAAAGTAATATAAAAAAATAAAGCTAATAAAATAATTCCTTTTGTCCATTTTTATGTGACAAAATAATTTATCTATAAAAAGAAAAAGATTATATAGGTTAAAAGTTACTTGTGGGAATGATTTTAAATCATTCCTTACTAAAAAGAAATGTATTCTATAAGGAACGTTTTTAAAACGTTCCTAAAAATTGGCGTTTCTCATCACATTATTTTTGACAAGAGGAAATAATTTAATGTGAGCTAGTTAGCAGACAATTATATTTAAATTGAGATACTATATAAACATTAAATACGACTATGATTAAAAAAATTATACCTAAATTAGGAGTATTATAAGTGTTTGGAAAGTTTTTTAAGTCTTCTCCAATAAAAAATACAAAATCAGATGATTTTATGCAAAATCTTTCTAATACTAAAAAAGAAA
>JBBTGK010000137.1:0-6662 GCA_038060635.1 Cyanobacteriota bacterium
ATATTCCAGTATAATTCAGAGTATTTCCCTATTATTAATAAAGTTATTTAATACTAGAATAATACTTATTTATGAAAAAGGTGTATCAATTACTAAATTAGCTAAAGAATATGGAGTAGGTAATCAAACAATAAAAAGAATACTTGATTTGAATAATATAAAAATAAAACCACCTGAATTTTATAATAAAAAATTATATGATAAGGATTATCCTAAAATAATACTATTATATAAAAAAAATTTTACACTTTCACAAATAGCTAAAAAATTTTGTGTTAAATTTGGAGCAATAAAAAGGGTTTTAAAGAAAAATAATATAGAACTAAAAGATAAGGGGTACTATAATAAAAAATTAACTGAAATAAATGAATTAGAAATAATTAAACTTTACGAACAAGGATTAACAAAAGGTACTTTAGCTAAAGAGTTTAATATTTCAACTCCTACAATAACTAAGGTTTTAAATAGAAATAATGTTAAATCAAGAGAAAAATATAATTCTATAAAAGTAACTGAAGATATTGAAAAAGAAATAATAAATCTTTATAAAAATAGTAATTCTGCAAATAAAATAGCTAAAAAACTAAACCTTAGCAAATCAACTATTTGTATTAAATTACACAAACATAATTTGTTAAAAAAATAGATTTACTTGGATAATACCTTTATCAACAGCATTAATGCGATTATTATCTTTATTTGTAATAGTTTTTAATTTTTATTTTAATCAAAATAAAGTAAAATATAATTATTATTTTTTGAGTTATAAAATAAAAATGGAATTTCTTACAAAAATAGATAAATCTAAAACATTACTTGAGTATTTTAAGTTAATAAAAAAAGACGCTATATTTAATCTTTTCTCGGATAGAATCTTTTATAAGGGATTAGACTATTATAATAAAAAATATATAACAGATTGTTATTTTAATTCAAAAAACATCTTAGAAGCTACTGTTTCTGGTACTGATATTTATAAAGTTAAATTATCTTTAGAAAACAATGAAATTAAAGTTTCTTGCTCTTGCCCTTATGATAGTATTTGCAAACATATTGCAGGAACTTTTTTTGAATTATCAGAACTTGCAAAAACTGATCAATTTCCTGAAATTAATATAAACCGAATGAATACTATGGATGAGAAAGAATTTTTTGATAAATACTTGCAAAATCTTTCTAAAAATGAATTAATTACTCTTTTACATGAAATTGCACCAGATAATTATAAGAAAAAAATTATATCAAAGTATTTATCATCAAATGAAACAGGAAAAATTTTATTAGATTCTGAAACTAGAATTAAAAAGTTTTTTAATTCAAAAAATAATTTAAGTTGGGAATCGATTGATGAAAAAGTTATTGATTTATTAACGGAATTAGAACCTTTTTTTGAAGTAAAACATGAACATGTCTATAAAATAATTAGATTTATTGTAAATGAAATAGAAGAAATTACCAATGATGGTGGTTTAAATGATTCCGATTATTATGATTATGATGATGAAGGTTTTGATTTTGATAATTTAGATAAAATGATTTATAAATTTTTGATGTCAGTTAAAACAGAAAAAAAACTTTTGTATTTCTATGAAATTATTTCTGAATGTGAATATACCTCAATTTTAACTTTAGTTGAGGATGATTTAGAAAAATTTTTCAGAGAAGAAGAACAAAAACCTTTTTTAGATTATTTATTTAAATTAAAAAGAATATCAGAAAAATTATATACTTTTTTCTCAAATATAATGACAGAAGAACAAAAAGAAAATCTTTTGCTAAAACATACTAATAATGATTTTTGTAATCAAACACTTATTTCTTTTTATGAAAGTAAAAAAGAGTATGAAAAACTTATAAACTTCCTTGAATCAAAAATTTTAGAAAATCATAGAATAAAACCATTTTTATTTAAAAGAATTGAACTTGCTTCAAAATTTAATGATAATACGGTTATATGGATTGATAAATTAGCTCAAGAAAATCTTAATTCAAATGAAATGAATTCTTTTTTTGAATATATTTCAGTAGAAAAAACTTTTTATTATGAAAATATTTTTAAGCAAAAACAAACTTATGTTTTTATAGAATATTTAGAAATGAAAAATAGATTTGGAGAAGCTTTAGATTTAGCAAAAAACGCCAAAATTTATTCTTCTGAAAAACATAGTTTTTTTGCTAGAAATAAAAGTAAATTTCCTCAAGATTCTTTAGTTTTTTTTAGTGAATACTTAGAACAAAATCTTATAGAAGCAAAAGAAAGATCTTATAAAGATGTAATTACAACTCTTTCACATATAAAGGATATTGAAACAAAAGAGAAATTTAGAGATTTAATTTATGATCTAAAAATAAAGTATAAAAGAAGACCCAAATTAATTGAAATGATAACTGATAGGTTTTAGATTTTTATAATCAAAAAAACAGGTTCTTCAATAGATTTAATGTTATTTGAGAAGAATAATAATCCAAATCTTCTTTTTTTAGCTTTGGATAATCTATTTTTTTTGTAATAGTTTCATCTTCAGTATTTATTGAAATTATAGCTTTACCTATTTTTTTACCACTATCTTCATCAACAGACATTTTGGCAAAAATAACTATAGCAATATCAGATTTTGAAAATAAATTAAGATGTCTAGCTATTTCGGAAATAGCAAATTCACTAAATAAGCTATTTTCTATAAGTAAATCTTTAGGTAAATTTAGTAAATCTAACATAAAGTTTCTATTTGAAAAAACAGAACTAAATTTAACTACATCTTCATAACCATCAACAGAAAGAACTCTATTTATTAATTGTCCTGTAGTAAATATTTCAGCTATAGAGATTTTTTTCTTTTTTTCTTTTATTTTGTTAATAACAACAGATTGAAGATTATCATCTTCATAACCATAAAAGAAATCACCTAATCTTGCTAAAATTTCTTTTTTTACAGGTTCAATAAGCTCAAGTGCTTTTTCTTTACTTTCTTCTTTTGCAGTTATTCTTAATCTTGCTTCAGATCTTCCTGCATACGGAGCTACGGTTGGGTTTGAATTATTAAGAAAATCAGCTACTTTTTCTGCTATTGCAGATTCGCCTTCGCCAGTAAATCTTAAAGTAATAGATTTAATTACTTTTTTTTCGGGATTCATTTTTATTAAATAATTTTTGGCAATATCTTCCCACATTCCTTTTAGTTCTGAGGGAACACCAGGGAAGGTTAAAACTGTTTTTCCATTATTGTGTAATATTATTCCTGGAGCTGTTCCATGATTATTTGTAAGAATATCAGCTCCATTTGGTAAATATGCCTGTTTTAAATTAGATTTAGGCATTTCCTTTACACGAATTTTTTTAAAAATATATTCTATTTTTTCTGCTATATCTTTATGAAAACGTTGTTCTAAACAAAAATAATCAGCAATACATTCATGAGTTATATCATCTTCAGTTGGACCCAAACCACCTGTGGTAAGAATAATATCAGCTCTTTTTGTTGCAATATCCAGAGCATTCACTATTCTTTTTTTGTTATCACCAACAGTTGTTATGTGTAAAAGGTCAATACCAATAGAAGAAAGTTCTTGAGCAAAATAGGTTGCATTAGTATTTACAATATCACCTAATAAAAGTTCAGTTCCTATACAAAGAACTTCAGCAATAAGACTCATTAGTTTCTCATTAAATCTAATGAAGAATTTACTAAGTCTAAGTCAGAAGATTTAGATAATTGAGTGAATAATAAAACATTTTCACCATCAACATGAGTATTGCTTATGCTCATCATTTCATTATCAGTTTCGATGGTAAATCTTACAGGTATTCCTCTTTGCATTCTTTTAGATTGACTTTCAACTTGGGTAAACATAGAAGAAACAACCGCACCAAGCATATTAACATCTTCAAAACCTGAAACTGCGTTATCAACAACTAAACCGTCTCTTTTAGAGATCATAGTTCCTTCAACGCCACCAATGCTTCTTACATTTTGTAGTAAAGTGTTTTTGTCCATTCTAATTCACCATCTGATAAAAAAAATATTTTATTAGTCCTATAAATATTAACAAATTTTTGCTTTTTTTCAAAGCATATTTAACATGAATATAAATTATAAATTATGAATGATTTAGATCAAAAAATAAATAAATTTATTCTGTAAAAATAATAATACCTAAAAGCTTTGATTTGCTATTAATACAAACATAGAATTAGTAATAAATTAATTATTTTGCCCCAGCTTTTCTTAATATATTAGCTATTTCAAAATAGTGATATTGTGAGGTATGAATTAAAGCTGTTTCCCCTTTATTATCTTTAGCATTAATATCAGCTCCTTTATTTATAAGGAATTCTACTATTGATTTATGTCCATATTGAGAAGCATAAATTAAAGCTGTTTTGCCCTCATTATCTTTATCATTAATATTAGATCCATTTTTTATAAGTAACTCAATTATCTCATTATTGTTCTCCATTATTGCAGATATTAAAGCTGTTTTTTCCTCATTATTTTTAATATTAATATTAGCCCCCTTATTTATAAGTATTTCAACAGCTTTTTTATTTCCATATTGAGAAGCATAAATTAAAAAAGTATCACCGCCATTATTTTTATAATTAATATTAGTTACTTTATTTATAAGAAAATCAACTATTTCTTTATGAGAGTTATCTATAGCTAACATTAAAGCTATATTAGAAATATTATTTTCTAAATTAATATCTGATAGTTTTTTTATAAATAAACGAGGTATTTCCTTATTGCTTCTTTCTAAGGCTTTTATAAAAGGATTTATATCATCCTTATTTTTAGGATTAATATCGACTCCATTATTTATAAGGAATTCAATTATTTTTTTATTTTGATTTTCTAAAGCTAATAATAATAAAGTTTGTCCATTTTCATTTTTAGCATTAATATCAGCTCCATTTTTGATAAGAAATTCTGCAATTTCCATTTGCTCTCTTTCTAAAGAAATCATTAAAGGTGTTTGATTATTTTTATCTTTAGCATTAACATCAAAACCTTGTTTTATTAGATTTTCAACTCTTTTTATGCCTCCTCCAATTTTAGCTAAAATAAATAAATCATATTTAGCTCCATTTTTGATAAGAAACTCTGAAGCTTCTTTTTCTTTATATTCCGATGCAATCATTAAAGCAGTTTGATTATTTTCATTTTTAGCATTAATATCAATTTTTTGATCCATTAATTCTTTTATCCTTTTTAAATCACCTATTTTTGATGCTGTAAATAAATCATATTTTGCACCGTGATTTATTAGCATTTCTTTCATTTTTTTAGGATTCTTTTCTGAAGCAAACATCAATAAAGTTTTATCTTCAAAATTTTTAGCATTAATATCAGCTCCTTTATTAATAAGTAATTCTGCTATTTCATTTTCTTCATATTCTAATGCTAACATCAATAAAGTATTTCCATTAATATCTCGAATACTTAGATCAGCTCCATTATTGATAAGTAATTCAGCTATTTCTTTATTTCCATTTCTTAATGCCAAAATTAAAGAACTTTCTCCTTTAAAAGAATTTAGTTTTTTAGCGTAAATATCATTGCCATTTGTTCTAACATTAACATCAGCACCATTTTTAATAAGTAATTCAGCTATTTCTTTCCTTATTTTTTCTTTTGTATAATTATTTATAAAATTAAAATTTTCATATCTCCTCATATTATCTGAAATAAGAATAATTGCTGTATTACCATATCTATCTTTTGAATTGATATCTACTCCATTTTTAATAATCAATTCAACTATTTCTTTATTTAGGTTTTTTAAAGAATACATCAAAATATTCATACCATTTTTATCTTTAGAATTGACATTAGCTCCATTATTTATAAGCAATTCAACTGTGTCTTTATTTCCTTTTTCACAAGCAAACATTAAAGCAGTTAATCCTTCTTTCGTTTTAGAGTTAACATTAGCTCCGTTTTTAATAAGTAATTCTACTATTTCTTTTTCTCCATATTCTGAAGCCGCCATTAACTCTGTATAAATATCGCTTTCTTTATCATTAATATTAGCTCCATTATTAATAAGTAATTCAGCTATTTCTTTTTCTCCTTTTGCAGAAGCAAGCATTAAAGCACTTAATCCACCTTTCATTTTATAATTAACATTAGCTCCTTTTTTGATAAGCAATTCTACTATATTTTTTTCTCCATTTAATAAAGCAAATATTAGAGAGTTCTCTTCATTATTATCTTTATCATTAACATTAGCTCCATTATTGATTAAAAATTCAACTATATTTTTATTTCCTTTTTCACAAGCAAACATTAGCGAATTCTTTCCATTTTTATCTTTAGAATTGACATTAGCTCCATTATTTATAAGTAATCCAGCTATTTCTTTTTTTCCCTTTTCAGATGCATAAATCAAAGGTGTTTTACCATAATAATCTTTCTCATTAATAATTGAATCATTTTTCATTTGTTCTATTAATTCTTTTGTTTTTTTTAAATCACCAATTTGGGCTAAAGTAAATAAATCATATTTAGCTCCTCTATCTATAAGTAATTTAGATGTTTCTTTATGCTCATTATATGAAGAGAGCATTAAAGGAGTTCTAGCATAAGAATCTTTAACATTAATATCAATTCCTTTATTAATAAGTAATTCAACTATATCTTTATGTCCTTTTTCAGAGGCAA
>JBBTGK010000138.1:0-5476 GCA_038060635.1 Cyanobacteriota bacterium
TTACCTATTATCAGTATATTCTAGAATATAAATTTGTCGAACTCAGGTTAGAATATTACTAATATCAAATTATAGGTAGTTATTTTTTGTAATTACTATAGTTACCTATTTAATAAAACAAAAATACAAGGTTTAAACCCGATGTGCCTGTAATAAACGTTTTAAAAACGTTCCTTTTTTCATCGACAGTATTCATATACATTTTTTTTATTGTTAAGTAGAAACTATTTTTTTATTAAAAGCAAAAAATATAATTAATATTAATAAAATACAAATTCTTGTATCTGTAAGAACATAATCAGTTAAATTAAATAAAAAGAATAATATTAGAATTAAATTAAAAATGACATACTGTCGAGTAAAATAGCTTTTTTTCTTAAATAATAAATATATTTGATAAAAATAAGTATAAAAAAAGATTAAACTAGCAAAAATGCCACTTTCAATTGTTGTATGTAAAATCCAATTATGTGCATGAGGAATATATTGTTGATTATATTTTATATAAGAAGGATAGATTTTTTCATAATTTAAAATACCTATTCCATTAGGAAAACTTTCTATTATTTTTAAACATATATTCCAAGTTTCTAATCTTAATTTATTGGAATTGAAATTTATATCAAAAAGACTTAATATCAAAACTTCATAAGTTTGCCAATAAATATAAAATATTAAAATAAAGATAGGAATAAAAAAAAGGATGTTTTTATCCAATTTTTTTTCTTTAAAAAATAGAAATATTAAACCTAATAAAAATACTAAAATACCACCTCTTGATTTTGTTAAAATAATTGCTAATGCTTGAGAAATAGAAATTAGGTAAAAAGGATTTTTATTTATTATATTTAAATTTTTTGATAAAATAGTAGTAAAAAAAGTTATTATTAAATATATAGCCATAATATTTGGATTCATATTAAAAGAACTTGCTTTTTGTTGTTGATTATAAATTTCAAAATTAAATAAATATTCTTTTGCACCATATATTTCATATTCAAAAAATTTAACGGTTGAAATTATATAAAAATAAGCTAAAAAACCTATTATTGATAAAATAAAACCTGAATAGCAGATAAATTTAATTATTTTTTTTATTTCATCAGTATTTTTAATTATTTTATTAAAAGATAGAAATAATAAAATATAGACTATATAATGAGAAAATAAACCTGCTATGTGTAATAAAGGATCTATTGCTATGCTAATTTGAATAAAAGAAATAAATAAAAATGAAAATATTAATAAATTAGTTTTTTCTAACTTAAACAATAAGTCATAAGTTTTTTTTTTATAAATTTCACTTAGTAAAAGAAAAATAAAAAAAATTCCAGCTAAAGTAAGATTTAAGGGTAAAAGTAATAATCCTATACACAATAAATCTATTTTTGTTAAATTTATTTTATCTTTAATATTTTCAAGAAATTTCATTTACTTTAAAGTCTAAAAACCTATTAGCTTTAATACTAAAAGCTTGTTCTGATGATATTACTATATGATCATGTAATCTTATACCAAAATCAGATGAAATTTCTTCTATTTTATCAGTTAATCTAATATCATCATTAGATGGCTTACTACTTCCTGATGGATGGTTATGTATTATGATTATTGCAGAAGCATTTTTTAATAAAGCTATTTTTATAATTTCTCTTGGATAAACTTGAGCTTGATCTAAAGTGCCTATAAAAAGTATTTCTTTATGTATAATTTGATTTAAACTATTAAGACAAAGAATCATAAAAAACTCTCTACTTTTATCACCTAATTCAGCTTTAAGATATAAGATAAGCTCTGAATTACTTTCAAATTCATTTTCTAAAAAATCAGAAACAGCTTTAGGTGAGGAAAGAATTACTTTTTGTGTATGATCTGGTTCAAAATATTCTATCATAATATCTTTAACTAGTTTTATAAGTATAGATGAATTTTTTCCTATATTTTCTGTTTCTTCCAACTCTTCGATGCTTTTATCAAAAACTTTTTTTAGGCTACCATGTTTTGCAATTAGATTTTTTGCAATTGGCTTTATATCTTTTCTTGGAATAGAATAAAAAAGTAATAGCTCTAATATTTCATAATCTGCAAGAGCTTTTCTACCACCTTTTAAATATCTATTTCTAAGTCTTTCTCTATGATTTAAATTATTATTTGTTTTTGTATCCATATATTTTAACCCTTTCTATTTATATATACAAAATAAATTTTTAAATAAACATTTTATTGTATCTAAAAGGAATGCTTTTAATGCATTCCCTACAAAATACTTCTTCTAATTAATATTCATCAGGTTCTGGCAAAAACATAGTATATGGAACTATACAGTTTCTTCCATCATCTTTTGCTTGATAAACTGATGTATCTAATAATTGAAGCATTTCAGGAACATCCATTTCCTCTTTTCTAACATAACTAACAATTCCACAGCTAACAGTTAACTTTAATTTATTTTTACTATCTCCAAAAGTTTCTGATTCTTCAACCATTTTTCTAGCTCTTTCTGCAAAAACAAAAGCATCATCTAAGCCTACTTCAGGTAAAAGAACTAAAAATTGTTCTGCTTCTTGCCTAGCAATAAGATCAGTTGCTCTTGTAGTATTTAATAATAAAGCACAAAATTGTTCAAGTATTTTATTTCCAAATTCAAAATTATGATCTTTATTTATTTGTGCAAAATGATCAATATCAAATCTTACAACAGAATATGGTTTTGAATATCTGTTTGATCTTTGAATTTCATCTATCATTCTTGATTGAAAATATTCATAATTATATACTCCGGTTAGAGGATCTTTTATTGACTCATTAACCATTTTTTATTCCATTTACTCCTATCATAATATTTTCTAATTCATTTAAGCTATTAATTATATAGTCAGGTTCTGTTAAAAACTTGAGTTTTTTTGTATATTTGTTAGGAATTGCAACAGTTTTCATTCCTGCTTTTTTACCAGAGGTTATTCCATGAGGAGAATCTTCAATAACGACACAGTAAGAAGGCTCTTTTTTAATATTTTCAGCTACCTTTAAATATATATCTGGCTCAGGTTTTCCTTTTTCAACATCATCACCACAAACAATAGTTTCAAAAAAATCTCTTATATTATATATTCTAAGTGCAGAATCTAATAAAACTTTTTGTGATGAAGAACCTATTGCTATAGTATATTTTTTTGATAATTCTTTAATTGTTTCCAAAGCATAAGGCATAAGTTTTAACTTACCATTTTCAAAATCTTCTATCATATAAGCATTTCTTTTTGCAATCATTTCATTTATATCTTGTTTAAGATCATAATTTTCTTTTATGATTTGAAAAGCTTCTTCTGCCCTCATTCCAAATAGTTTGTCTTCTATAGAAAAATTAGAAATACCTATATCTGATAAGTATTTTTTGTTACATTCCAGATAAATTGGTTCTGAATCTGCTAACAAACCATCAAAATCAAAAATTATAGTATTAACTAATGACACAAAAAAATTTTCTCCCTAGAAACTTTTATTTATAAGTTCACCATCAGAAGACATTTTCATAAAAGGTCCACCAATTGAAACAGTTATTTCTTCATGTAATTTTACCATACCAACATTAGCACCATACCAATAATAAAGATTATCTTCTTTTCCATTATCATATTTTAAATTGTGGTTTATTTTTACACAATCAAAAGTACCCGCAGGAACAGTTATTGTTTCAAAGCCTTGAACTGAAATTTTTTCTTTTCCACCTGCAAAATCTCTTCCACCCCAAGAATCACCAACATTAATAGGAAATTTTAATGAAATTATATAATCTTTGGTTTTTGTTGGTGTGTTATATTGAGAAAAAATTTCTTGTTGAACATATCTAGAAAGCTCTAATCTATCAGGAAAAACTTTTGCCAAACTTGGATTAGGTTGAGTTGTTGAATTTGGATAACTTCTTCTTAGTACAAATTGTTTTGAATCTGGATCATTTTTTTCTTCTGCAACAAACATAGTCATTTCTTTAAATTTATTATTTGATTGACCATCTTGAAACTGTTGTAATTTATAAGTCCAAGACATATCTTTTTTTAAAGGATAATAATTAATTTCTTTTTTTACAGAACTTATATTTGATAATTCGGTGAAATTATCTTTATTTATTGTATTTGTACAAGACAATAAGCAAAAACTCATTATAAAAAGGGCTGACGAAAGTTTTTTCATTTTATATACCAACGTTAAATTCTCTAAAAGCAAGAATTGTATCATGTTTTTTATAACTAAAAAAGTAAAGAAATTAAAAAATTATGGTTATTTTATTAAATTAATTCTAAATCTTCTTTAAAAATGCTACATTATAATTATATGAAAATTAAACTAAGGTCAAATATTATTATAATAATAAAAATAATAGGTGCAATACTAATATTACTTGCATTTATGTTAATGGTTACATTTAAAAAAAATAACCTTCCTATGACATCAACACCAGGATTAATAAAAAGATTATCTATTTATTTAAGTGTAAATATTGCTGAAACAAGTGATAATTCAATTTTACCAGAACTTAAAACTCCAAGATATGATTTATCTACAGATGAACTTTTTTCTCGTGTTAAAAAAGCAATTGATATTTTAGGATGGAAAATAGAAAAAACTGATGCAAATAATAGAGAAATTCATGCGATAATGGAAACAAAATTTTTTAAATTTAAAGATGATATAAAAATAAAAGTACAATTCGAGCAAATAAAAAAAAGTTCTCTTCATGTTTATTCGTCTTCAAGAGTAGGAAAAAGCGATTTTGGTACAAATATTCGACATATACTTGATATCATTGAGCAAATAGAAAAATTATAGAATAATATAAATTTTAAAATCTAAATGAAATATGTTAATATTTTGTTTGTATAATAATTTATTTTCTATAAAGGTAATTTAATTATGTCAAATGAAAATGATTTACCAGTTCAAAAAGAGCCAGAAATTTTTTATCCAAATCAAAATATACTAGATAATGCAAATATAAAAGAATATGATAATCTTTATAAATATTCTATAGAAAACCCAGAAGCTTTTTGGGCAGAACAAGCTGAATCTCTTGATTGGTATCAAAAATGGGAAAAAGTTCTTGATTCTTCAAATGCTCCTTTTTATAAATGGTTTACTGGTGGAAAAATTAATATTGTTCATAATGCTATTGATAGACATTTAAAAACATGGCGTAAAAATAAATTAGCTATTATATGGGAAGGTGAAACAGGAGATGTAAGGACTTTTTCTTATCATGCTCTTAATCGTGAAGTTTGTAAATTTGCCAATATCCTTAAAAGTATGGGTGTAAAAAAAGGTGATATTGTTACTATATACATGCCACAAATACCTGAATTAGCTTTTGCTATGTTGGCTTGTGTAAAAATAGGTGCTTGCCATAGTGTTGTTTATGGTGGTTTTAGTGCAGATTCTCTTTCTTCAAAAGTGACAAAAGCAAACCCTCTGTTTCTTCTTA
>JBBTGK010000139.1:0-8115 GCA_038060635.1 Cyanobacteriota bacterium
TACCTATTAAATTTTCAAGTTAAACTACATATCTAGATTGGAAAAGGGTTACTTTTTTATATTCACTAGTTTTATTTTCATAATTAAAGATAGATTCAAGCTGTTTTTTTGCTATTTCTTGCAATTTACCAGGTCTTGTAATTATGATACATTCTTTATACATTTTCTTAGCTTCAGAATAAAGCCCTTTTTCTCTTAATGATTCCGCATATTGATAATAAACTTCTGATTTAGAATCTAAAGTATTTATTTTTGTAGCAATATTAAGAACATTCATTGCTTCATCTAATCTCCAATTATTTCTCAAACATCCAGCAAGATAAAGGTATGCAGATAAATTATATTTATCAAGTTCTATCGCTTTTTTATAACTATTTATAGCTTCTTCAATATTATTTTCTTGTTCAGATATATGACCTAAAAGCACACTACCTTGAAAAGATTCAAAACCCATTTTGATAAGTTTTTTAATTTTTTCTTTAGCTTTAGAATAATTACCTGTTTGATAATAAGCACACGAAAGATTTTGTAAAAGCATTTGAGAATCTGGTTTTTCTTTTTCTATTCTTTCATAAATAGGTATAGCTTTTTCAGTTTCATTATTTTCTTGATATATAGAACCCAAATAAAATAGAATTTCACTATTAAAAGGAGAAAGATATACAGCTTTTTCAAGAATTGAAGAGGCTTGAATTTTATTTCCAATTTTATAATAAATAATACCTAATTCATAAAAAGCTTTTACATTATAAGGAAATCTTTCTATTATTGATTTGTAGTAAGAAATAGAATCTTGTATTTTATCTGCCAAAAAAAGAGTTTGAGCTATTTTTATCTCGCATGAGACATTATTATAATTTAAGATAATAGATTTTTGATAAAAGTTAATCGAATCATTATATCTCAATAGTTTATAATAAATATCGCCTATTTTTTCATAAACATAATAATCTGATGAATTAAAATCCAAGGCATTTTTATAATATTCAAGAGATTCTTTTAAATCTTCTTTAGCATATAAAATATCAGCTATTGCTTTTAAAGATTCAAATGATGGTTTAATAGAAATAGAAATAAGATACATTTCAATTGCTTTTTCTGGTTCATTACAAAATTCAAAAAATTTACCTTGAGAATAATATATTTCAGGTTCTTCTAATATTTTTTCTAAATGATATTTAAGCATTTTAGCTGTATTGCATCTATGATCAGGATCTTTTTTAAGTGTTTGATTTATTATTTTTTCTAAATTTTCAGGAACAAGGTAATTTAAATTTCTTATATTTTCAGGTTCTGAGTGGAAAACATTATAGATTGATTCTCTAATATCATTACCATCAAAAGGCAAAGTATTTGTTAATAATTGGTATAAAACCGCTCCCAAAGAAAAAATATCACTTCTTCCATCTGTTTCATTTAAGCCTAATATTTGCTCAGGAGACATATATATTACTGTTCCTACCAACATTTTAGTGATGGTTATTTTTTGATTGTATATTTTTTTCGCACAACCTAAATCTATTAAAGAAACATGCCCATTATCTGCTAAAATTATGTTAGATGGTTTAATATCTCTATGAATTATTCCTTTATCATGTATATATTGAAGAGCATCAGCAATTTTTATACCAATGTTAATTATTTCTAAAAAACCTATCTTAATTTTTTTATCAATAATTTCTTCTATTGTTATACCATCTCCATATTCAAGGATCATGTAAATTTCTGATTCTTTTTCAAAAAACTCGATAAATTTGATTATATTTTTATGTTCTAATGAAGAATGTATTTCAATTTCCCTTTCAAATCTTTGTACTTGATCTTTAAAAGAGATATTTCCAGCTTCTTGAGAAAAATTGAGTCTATCAAAAAAGAACTCTTTTATAACAACTGGTTCTTTGGTAATTTTATTTTTTGCAGCGTAAATTATGCTAGAGTTACTTTTAGCAATCCTATTTATATTAGTGTATTTAGAGTATATATCTTCCAGCATTAAAAGTTTCTAAAAATTAAAGTAGCAATCCCACTTTTTAATTATATATTTATCAAAAGAAATATTAATAAATAAAAGAAGTAATCTTAATATTTTTTTACAAAATTCGATGATATTTTTGTAATTATTTGCTGTGGAATAATAAAAAATGTGAAATAATAAAAATAGTTAATTTATTTAAATATTTTATATTATGAAAATAAAATTTTTTATTCTAAGCTTTTTATTATTTTTATTTTCTTGTGAAAATATACCTGTTTCAAGTATAAATTTAGAAAAAACTAAAAATATTATTGATGATAATAAAAAAAATCAAGTACCTATCAAACCATTAGAAGCAGCAATTATAACAAATACTGATAAAAATGATTCTAATATAAATAAAGAACCACAAAAACAAGATGATAGAAATCCAAAAAACAATCAATCTTATAAAGATGCCTATGATATCTTTAGATCAGCTGATTCTCTTGTTGAAAAAAAAAAATATAATGAAGCTATTGAAAAATATAAAAAAGCTATAAGTATTGACCCTAATATATCAGAAATTCATAATAATTTAGCACAAGCTTACGAAAGTTTAGGTAAATATGATGATGCTACACTTGAATATCAAAAATCACTTTCTTTAACACCAGATATGATAATTGTATATAATAATATTATTTTACTAAAGATTGCTCAAGGAAAATATGATGATGCTATTGAATATCTTAAAAAAGCTATTTCTGTTGATAATACAAGGATAGGTTTTTATAAACTATTACTAAAATCTTATAAAAAAATTGGTAAATATGATGAATTTATCAATGAAATGAATAAAATGCTAAAAGAAAATCCAAAGAATTATTATGTTTATCATGTATTCGGTTTTAATTATTTTCAAGAAAAAAAATATGATGAATCAATTGAGCAATATAGAAAAGCTATTTCTATAAATGAAAAATATATTGAAGCCTATAAAAATATAGGAATGGCATATATTGAAAAAAAAGAATACGATAAAGCACTGAATGAATTTAAAAATACTTTGGATATAAGAAGAGATTATATAGATGGTTATCTTGGTTTAGGAGTATCTTTCTTTAAACTAGGAAAATATGATGAGGCTATTGAATATCTTAAACAAGCTATATCACTTGACACTAAAAAAGCTGATGGATATATAGATCTTGGAACAGTTTATGGTGAACAACAAAAATATAATGAAAGTACAATTGAATACCAAAAATCTATTTTGATAGATCCTAATAATCCTGAAGTTTATGCATCTATGGCTTTTAATTATTCTAATTTAGGTAATTATGAAGAATCTATTAGCTTGTACAAAAAAGCTATAAGTATTAATCCTAATATTGCTTATTTCTATTTTAGTTTAGGAAATATTTACTTAAAACAAAAAGATTATACTAACAAATCAATTAATTATCAAAAAGCTTGTGAACTTGGTATAATCGAAGCATGTAATGGTTAATTTAGTAAAAAAATAACCTTAATATTTTTTTGCAAAATTCGATGATATTTAGGTAATTATTTGTAGATAAACAAAAAAAATTCCTCTTGTCAATTTTTAGTGGATAAATATTTTATTACTACTTAGTACTAAAAAAATTTGTACAAAAAAAGAGGACGTTTCATAAAACGTCCCTACAAGAATATTGGCTTTTAACCTTGTAATTTTCTTAAAAATACACTTTTCAGACTATTAATACTACATTTTTTTGTAAAAAATATATTTTATTAATTTTATACTATTATTTTTGATTTAATTTTATTTTTTTATCAAAATCATCTAAATAGTAAAAAATTCAATCTAAAAACAGCTTTCAACTTCTTTTAAAGCATCTTCTATTTTAGAAAAATCTGTTCCCCCACCAGCTTGAGCAGAGTCAGGTTTTCCACCACCTTTACTACCAGTTAAAGGAGCTATTTTTTTGATAATATTTCCGGCACTTATTTTTGAAGTAAGATCTTTTGAAACATTACATACAAAATTAACTTTTTCATCAATAATAGAAGATAAAACAACTACACCAGATGATAATCGGTTAAGTAAATCATCAGCAGCAGCTTTTAATGATTTTGTATCACTTACTTCTACTTTTTCAGAAATAAACTTAACACCATTTACTTCTTTAACTTTATTTATAAGCTCTTTTACTTGTCCTAATGCTATTTGTTGTTTTAAATTAGAATTTTCTTTCTCAATATCAGTTATTTGAGCTTGCATTTTTTCAATTCTTTGTAAAATCTCTTTAGATGGTACTTTAAATTTTGTAGAAAGAGAATTAATAATAGTTTCTTCTTCTTTTGCATATTCATAAGCAGATAAACCTGCAATACTTGTAACTCTTCTAACTCCAGCTGAAATTGCTTCTTCAGTTATTATTCTAAAAGAACCAATATCTCCAGTTCTATTCACATGAGTTCCACCACAAAATTCTTTACTATAATCGCCCATAGATAAAACTCTTACACTAGCTCCATATTTTTCTCCGAACATAGCAACTGCACCAGATTTTTTTGCATCTTCAATATCCATAACATTAGTATCAACTAACAAATTTTCTAAGATTTTTTCATTAACCAAAACTTCTATTTTAGAAATTTCTTCTTTTGTTAAAGCAGTAGGATGAGAAAAATCAAAACGAGAAAAACTTTCATTAACTAAAGAACCTGCTTGTTTTACATGAGAACCTAAAACATCTTTTAAAGCTTGATGTAAAAGATGAGTAACCGAGTGATGTCTTGCTGTTCTTACTCTTTTTGAAGTATTTACAGAAATATTTACTTCATCATTTTTATTTAAAATATTTTCTTCTGAATCTATTACATGAACAAAAAAATCACCTACTTTTTGAATATTTTTTAATTCAAATGATTTATTATTAAAAGTAACTAAACCCCCATCACTTATTTGACCACCACTTTCAGCATACGCAGGTGTTTTATCAACAATAAAAGCTAATTCTTTTTTATCTGCATTAAAAGAGCTAACAAGTACTTTTGAGTTTGATGTATATTCTTTATAACCAGTAAATACTGTAGGAGCTAATCCTTCTAAATTCATTTGTACAGCAGTATCATTTAAACTAGTAGAATCATGAGCTGCTCTTGCTCTTTCTATTTGTTTTTCCATTTCTTTTTGATATTCTTCTGTATTTACAGTTATAGAATTTTCTTCTGCAATTTCTACAGTTAATTCTAATGGAAAACCATAAGTATCATAAAGTTCAAAAGCTTCTGCTCCACCTATCATATTTTTGTTATTAGCTTTTAAATTTTCTATTGATCTATTTAAAATTTTCATTCCATTATTTAATGTTCTATTAAATGCTTCTTCTTCAATAGAAACTATTTTTAAAATTTCTTTTTCTCTTTCTTTTAATTCAGGGTGATAATCTTTTCCTTGTTCTATAACAATAGGAACTAATTTATTAAGAAAAGATGAATCTATTTCTAATAATCTTCCATATCTTACAGCTCTTCTCATTATTCTTCTTAAAACATACTCTCTGCTTACATTACCAGGTCTTACACCATCACAAATTAAATAAGTTGCAGCTCTTATATGATCTGCTATTATTTTGAAATAAGTATCATTTTTTTCATTTTCAGAATATTTTTTACCTGAAATAGTTTCTATTTCTTTTATTAATGTTTGAAATGAGTCAATATCAAAGTTTGTTTTTACATTTTGTAAAATTGAAGTTATTCTTTCCAAACCCATTCCTGTATCGATATTTTTTGCAGGTAATTGTTCTAAAGAACCATCTTCTTTTCTATTAAATTCCATAAAAACTAAGTTCCAAAATTCTAAAAATCGATTAGATTCTGAGCCAGCTTTTTCATCTAATTCACCGTTTCCATTTTCTATTCCTGTATCATAATAAATTTCAGAACAAAAACCACAAGGGCCTGTTTCTCCTGCTGCCCAAAAATTATCTTCATCATCTAATTTTACAATTCTTTCTGCTGGTACTCCCATTTCTTTATTCCAAATATCATAAGCTTCTTGATCTTTATGATGGACGGTTATATTTAGTTTTTCTAAAGGTAGTTTTAATTCATTTGTAATAAAATCCCATGCCCAAGAAATAATTTCTCTTTTATAATAATCACCAAAAGAAAAATTTCCTAACATTTCAAAAAAAGTATGGTGTCTAGGAGTTCTTCCTACATTTTCTAAATCAGTAGTTCTACAACATTTTTGATAAGTAACAACTCTTTTTTCTGTGGCTGCTTCTAAACCAAACATTATTGGCTTAAATTGTAACATTCCTGCTGTAGTTAACAATATAGAAGGATCATTATGAGGAATAAGAGATGAACTAGGTAAATGTTTATGATCTTTACCTTTGAAAAAATCTATATATTTATCTCTTATTTGATTTGACGTTAACAAAATATTTTCTCCAAAAACACAAAATTCTAGTTTATACTAACACATTTTAACATTTCAATTATAATTTGTATTTTAATTTTGTTATAGTTAATTCAAAAAATCTTATACTATATAAAACAGATATATTTTAATATTTATTCAGGCTAGAATCATTTTTTGAAAACAAATACAAACCAAATCCCATAGTTTTTAAACCATATTTTATTTGTGCTTTTCTCCAAATCTTCTTTTTTTCTCTTATATCTTCATTCAAAGAAAAACTATTTATTAAATAATGATTCCCTTCAAAGCTATTCCAATCATCTTCAGAGGCGATATTAGAATATAAATATTTCATATCTAATTTTTCAACTTCTTCAATATTTTGATAATGATACATAAAATGGGATTCTTCAAGACCTGTCAATTGTAAATATTCAATATCAGGTTTATTTTTCCAATAAAGCTCACCAATAAAAAGAACTCCATCATCTTTAAGATAAGGTTTAATTTTTTTTATTGTTTCTAAATATCCACCAAAAATACCAGAAGAACCTATACAAACGGCACAATCAATGCTTAATAAAGGTATTTCTTTTAGATATAAATTTACGTCTTTGTTTTCTATTATTAATCGTTCTTTTTTAATTAATTCTTCTGAATTATTTTCACAAAATTCAACTAATTTTTTATCAATTTCAACTAATACTCCAGAGGCATTTGTTTTATTTAATATCTCTATTAAAATTTGTCCATTTCCACCACCAAAATCAATAATTTTTTGTGATTCATTTAAATCCAATAAATCAATAATTTCATTTATTTTATTATTTCCCATTGGATTATTATATTTTAGTTGAGGTATTTTTATGTTCATTTTAACTATTTATATCTCCCCTTTGATTTGATACTAACAAAATATTTTCTCTAAAAACACAAAATTCTAGTTTATACTAACACATTTTAACATTTCAAGGATAATTTGTATTTTAATTTTGTTATTGATTTTCTAAAAAGAAAAATTTTCGCAAAGAATTAATTAATACAGTGTTGTTTGTTCAGGAGCGTTTTTAAAACGCCCCTTACACAATATTTGTACCTAGTTACTTATTATTTTTACTTCTTACTAATTATAATTACAAATTAGCATCAGCAAAAGCAGCAATTTTACCTCTTACCACTCTTGACATAGTAATTCCACCAACCATATCGCTTGATTTTGCATGTTTTAACATTATTGCTAAAGCATTATTATATTTTGATAAGTGTTGATGATCTATTTGATTTAAATCACCGATAATAACAACTTTACTTCCTTCTAAAATTCTAGTTAACATCAATTTATTAACTGAAGGAGAACTATTTTGCCATTCATCAAGAATAATAAAACCACCAAGATTTGCTCCTCTCATTTGGTTTATATTAACTACATCAATTCCATGTGTTTCCAAAAATTCTTTATTTGAAGCAAGAGATATAGGTTTTTTATTTTCCATTGCATCTCTTTGTTGAATTTCAAGATATGAAGTAATAGAATCATAAAGAGGGTATGTAAAAACACCTAATTTTGATGATTCATCTCCTTTTAAAAATCCTAATTGAGCCATAGAATCACCAGCAGTTATAGTATTTCTACAATATTTTATTCCAAAACTTATTTTATTAGAAGCATGTTTAGTAAATTCTAAAGAACCTTGTAAAGCTAAAAGATTTTTACCACTTCCTGTTACTCCTGCAC
>JBBTGK010000140.1:0-11258 GCA_038060635.1 Cyanobacteriota bacterium
TACCGCAAAAAAGAGATTTAAAACCCAATTCGTTAAGGTAGAACTCATACTTTAACTTTAAATAATACAGCTTTTATTCATTTAAAACCCAATTCGTTAAGGTAGAACGTGAGATGAAAGTTGATTTTGTTTCTTCATTAGTTGCATTTAAAACCCAATTCGTTAAGGTAGAACAAAAAACACTAATTGATTTAAAAGTCAGTTAGAAGATATTTAAAACCCAATTCGTTAAGGTAGAACTATAAAATAAGGCTCACTTTTACCTTCTTTTGTACGATTTAAAACCCAATTCGTTAAGGTAGAACAATGATATAATAATAACTTAATGTTAGAAATCTTTATTTAAAACCCAATTCGTTAAGGTAGAACCACCTACAAAACCATTAACACATGGTGAATCTAATTTAAAACCCAATTCGTTAAGGTAGAACAGGTCTACCTACTCCCTTTTTTTCTGGAATAAAAGCATTTAAAACCCAATTCGTTAAGGTAGAACTTCATTCTAGCGTTAATTTATCAACTATCACAGCAGGATTTAAAACCCAATTCGTTAAGGTAGAACTAATATTTTGTACTTCATTTTGTATTCTATTTATAAATTTAAAACCCAATTCGTTAAGGTAGAACGAATTATTATAATCAAAATTTAATTCTTTTAATTTCATTTAAAACCCAATTCGTTAAGGTAGAACACCTTTTGCAAGTCCTGTCGGACCTTCAATTATTTTATTTAAAACCCAATTCGTTAAGGTAGAACAAGTTTAGAGAAACCGAACCATTAAGGGTTTTGTATAATTTAAAACCCAATTCGTTAAGGTAGAACCCCTCAATCGAGGCACATTAAAACTATATCACCAAAAGTATTTGAAGTAAAGAACTTGAAGCAAATCCACATAAAAAAAGCGACATGGCTCAAATGATAGTTTTTTGCAGTGAAAGAGCAATTACCTTTTTTTAACTTTTTAGAAAAAATACCTTGAAATATCATAGAATCTCAATTACAATCTTATTATGCTTTCTTATATTAAAATGCAAAACATATAAATAATGGAAGAAAAAACAAATTCTAGGATAAACTTTGATGCCCTAAAAGTCAATGGGATAAAAGTAAATTATTTTTTAATTTGTCCAAGAAAGCTTTGGTTTTATGACAAAAAAATAAATATGGAGCAAAATTCCGAAAAAGTAAAAATAGGTAAAATACTTCATGAAAACTCATATAAAGAAAAAAAGAAAGAAGTAATGCTTGACGATATGATTTGCATTGATATTGTTGATAAAAATACAATAAGAGAAGTAAAATCATCAGATAAAATGCAAGAAGCCGATACAATCCAAATCCTTTATTATTTATATTATCTAAAGCAATTTGGAATAATAAAAAAAGGTACTATAAACTATCCAAGCCAAAGAAAAAGAGAATTTATTGAATTAACAAATGAAAAAGAGCTAGAAATAGAAAATATTTTAATTGAAATAAATAATATTTTAAAACAAAAAAAGCCTCCTGAATTAATAAAAAAAAGTTACTGTTCAAAATGTGCCTATTATGAGCTTTGTTTTGCATAATGAGAAGATTTTATATAAACTCCAATGGAAGAATAAAAAGAAAAGAAAATTCTATTACTTTTGAATTTGAAGAAGGAAGTGAAATAAAAAAACGAGATATTCCTATAAATGATATAGATTCTATTCATATTTTTAGCGAAGTTGATATAAATACCAAAGCCTTAAATTTAATCTCTCAATATGATATTACTATTCATGTTTATAACTATTATAATTTTTACTCTGGTAGTTATGTTCCAAGAAAAAAAAATGTTTCAGGTATTTTATTAATAGATCAAGTAAAATATCATATAGATCCAGAATCTAGGCATTATTTAGCAGTATCTTTTATAGAAGGTGCTATTTTTCATATTATTCGTAATTTAAGAAAAAATTCTCTTCCAACAGAAGACATAGAAGATTTAGAAAAAAATTTAGAAAAAATATTCACTACCAAAACAACAGAAGAATTGATGGCAATAGAAGGAAATACAAGAAAAAAATATTATCAGTTATTCAATAAAATAATAAAAAATAATGATTTTTTCTTTAATAAAAGAGGTAAAAATCCACCAATTGATCCAATAAATGCTCTTATTTCTTTTGGAAATTCTTTAATGTACAATTCTGTTTTATCAGAAATTTATAGAACTCAATTAGATCCAACTATTAGTTATCTTCATGCACCTCAAGAAAAAAGATTTTCTTTATGTTTAGATTTAGCTGAAATTTTTAAACCTTTAATAATAGATCCTATTATTTTTTCGCTTATCAATAAAAAAATGATTAATAAAAGCGATTTTGATATAGATTTAGATTATGCTTATTTAAATGAAGAAGGAAGAAAGAAATTTTTAAAAGCTTATGAAGAAAAAATGGAAGAAACTATAAAACATCGTAAATTAAATAGAAATGTGTCTTATAAGTATTTAATCCGTTTAGAATGTTATAAACTAATAAAACATTTCATTACAGATGAAGTTTATAAACCTTTTAAGGCATGGTGGTAAAAAATGGCATACACAAATTTTACATTTGATGATTTAAAAAATAAATTTGGGATTGATAATAATTTAAAAAAAATTTTTGGAAATATAGAAAATATAAAAATATCTAGTTTTTTAAAAGAATTATTAGAAATAAATAAAATTTTACCTATAAAAACTGAAAAAGCAAAATCTGAATATATAATAGCTCCAATATTAACTGAAATAGTTAGAAAAAATATAGAGACAATAACAGTTTATTCTGGAGAAGTTTTAGATGCTAATAAAAAAGAAGGTCTCTATGGCGAGTGTGATTTTATTTTAGCTAAAAACAAACATACTTTTAATGTTAGTTTTCCTATGATATGTGTTGTTGAAGCAAAAAGAGGCGATATAGATTTAGGAATCGCTCAATGTTCTGCTCAAATGGTAGGAATAAAATTTTTTAATGAAAAAAATAAAATAAACTTAAAAACTATCTATGGTTGTGTTACAAATGCAAATGAATGGAAATTTTTAAAATTGGAAAATAATATTGTTTTTATTGATGAGGAATCATATTATATAAAAGAATTAGAGAAAATATTAGGTATTTTTCAATTTATTATTAATGAATATAAAAAAAATGAAAAAGATAATTAATTTATTTAAGAGTGAATAAAATGCCATTTGTGATAATAACTTATGATATAGAAGAAACTAGAGTCAATAAAGTAAGAAAAATATTAAAAAAGTATCTTTATTGGTCTCAAAATTCTGTTTTTGAAGGTGAAATATCTGATAGTTTATTAGAAAAATGTAAATCAGATTTAAAAAAAGTAATAAAAACAGATTATGATAGTGTATATTTTTATGAAATTCCAAATCCGAATAATATAAAAAAGAATGTTTTTGGAAGAGAAAAGAATTTAGATGATAATTTTATTTAGGTGTAATTATGGCTTATACAGATTTTAGTATATTTGATGTTTCAAAACAATTTAACATTAGTTATAAAAATGAATCTCTTTTTGAATTTGATAAAATAGAGTCAATAGAAGCTAGTGATTGGCTTATAGAGAGTCTTAAAAAAAGTAAGTTATTTTCACTAAGAAATGAAAAATCAAAATCTGAATTAATTATTTCACCTATTTTTGTTGAAGTAAAAGAAAAAAATATGGATAAAATTTCTATTTTTTCTGGAGAACATCTAAATATAGATAAAAAATTACGTTTATGGGGTGAGTGTGATTTTATTATAACGTCTGAAGCAAATATTCCAGAATTAGTTGCACCAATAATTGCAGTTGTTGAAGCAAAAAAAGGAGAAATAGAATTGGGTTTAGGGCAATGTTCTGCTCAAATGGTAGGAATAAAAATGTTTAATGAAAAGCATAATACATCTATTAAAAAAATTTATGGTTGTGTTACAACAGGAAAAGAATGGAAATTTTTAAAATTAGAAAATAATATAATGATAATAGATAATGATAATTATTTTATTGATAATATTCCCAAGATATTGGGAATTTTTAAGATTATTTCAAATAATATATAAAATTAGAAAACAAAAATAATTTCTAAAATCAATAAAAAAATCCAGAAAAAGTAAAAGTTAGGTGAAACGTTTCACCTAACTCAAACCCTCTATTTACGTTAATAAATAATGTTTATTTAATACAATTTAATATTTTTTTAAACTTAATTTTAATTTTTCCGTGTTCTTTATAAAAAATAAATAAACAAAAAATGAATATAAGCATTGACAGGTAAAGAAATGTTTTGTAATATTCCTTTAATATTTTTAAGGGCTTTAAAAATGAGAATAAAAATAAAAATAAAAACTAGTAAGTTGCCTCAGCTTTATAATCACCGTTTTTTAGCATTAATAAAAGAAGCTATAAAACTTGGAGATCCTAGTTATAAAGATGAATTATATGCTAAAAAAAATCCTCGACCTTTTTGTTTTTCTATCGCTTTGCCACCAAAAAAAGAGATGAAAGTTGAAAAATTGCAAATAGATAAGAATTTTACTATTGATGCTAATGTTTTTTACTTCAAAGATATTTATCCTTTATTAACTATAACTTCTTGTGATTTTGCTTTTCTTATGAATTTGCATAACGGATTGATTAAACTTAAAAAATTTAGATTTAGTTCTGATGAAGATATGTTAGTAAATGGTGAAAAAATAGAATTAGAATTAGAAAGTAGTATAGCTATAAATAGACCTGAAATAAAAAATAACGAGATTATTTTTAAAACATTATCACCTATTTTAATACAAGATTCTAATGACAAGCCTTTTTTACCAAATGATGAAGGTTTCAATGATCTTTTTAATGAAATACATAATAGAATTTTTCTCAATAAAAATATTAAAGGTGAAGCATTGTATGAAAAATTGGAATTTATTGATATAAATACAAAAAAACAAGTTGTAAAGCATACTATAAGTGAGTTTAGAGAAAAAACTAAAAAACCTTTTATGTATTTGAATTGTTTTATTGGAACTTTTAAAGTAAAAGGACACCCAAAAGATTTAGAGCTTTTATACAATATGGGTATTGGTAATAGAACCTCTCAGGGTTTTGGTATGGTTGAGGTTTTAACTTAATGGAATCTACAATTATAGAAAATAAGTTAGAAAAAGTCTATTTAGGTGATTGGCTTTTTAATGCTGGAATATTAGGGTTTTTAAATATAATTCGAGAAGAAAAAGATTTAGAAACCTTAGAAAATATAACTATAAGTGAAAATTATATTGAATTTGATAGAAAAATTCTTGAAGATTTTTCTCAAAAATACTTTCAATCTGCTTTTGAGCAATATGGTAGATACAAGAGATTAACTATTTTATTTAATGAAATAATTGATAAAGTTAATAAATTAGATTTAGAAAAAAAAGAATCTGAAGATTTGATAAAAGACTATCATAAAAAAATTAAAGATAATACTGCTTTTAGTCTTATGAAAGATAAATTAAAAACTTATGATATAAAAACTCCTGAATTAAAGGAAGTTAAAAAAGATAAAAATTTACTTATAGATTTAATAAAAAAAGTATTGGAGATAATGAAAAATGATTACCAAGATTTTTTTGAGAGTGATGTTCAAATATATCTTAGAAATATATATGGTCAAAAAAGTTTTCTTAATTTATCAATAAATAAAGATAGATTTAATAAGTTTAAATCTGATTTTGAAGATAATTTAGTTAATAATTCAAATAAAGAAGCTAAAAAAGTAATGTGTATATCTTGTTCAGAAAGAAAAGCTAAAAAAGATGCTAATTTTGATACTGGTTTATCTCCTTTTTGTGGTGTTAATTCTGATGCAAAAAACTTTTTTTGGAACTTTGATACAAGATTACCATTATGTGAAATATGCGAACTAATATATTTTTGTTATTTTGCTTCTTTTACAGATATGGGAAGTAAAAAATTTTATTTTGTTAATCAAGATACATCAATTATAGATATGTATAAAGCTAATAATTTATTAAAACAAACTTTGAATAAAAATATAAAAGAAAATTTATTAATTGAGTTTTTTAGTGAGTTAATACTTTCAAAAGAAACACAAAAAGCTAATTTTTCATTGCAAAACATATCTTTTATAGAAGTTAATTTGTCCGTTGAAATTTTACCTAAAGTTTATTCTTTTAATATTTCAAAAGAAAAAGCGAAGTTTTTTAATGATAATAAACAAAGATTTGAAAAATTAGTTAAAGCTAGTTATTCAGGTAAAGATTTTTATAAAAACATTTTGATAGAATCTATCGATCTTATATTAAAAAATAACTTTAACTATAATTATCTTTATAGACTATCAAAAATGCGTAATAATCCAAAAGAATTTAAGCCATATTTTAATACATATCACTTACAAGAGTTAAATTTATTAATTTTCGATTTTATTGAAAAAGTTATTTTAAGGAAGGAAAAAATGTCTATGGAAAATAATGAATTATGGGCAGTATATAATAAAGGATTGACCTTTTCAGAAATACTAAAAAAATCTAATGCAGAAAATAAATTATCATCTATGTCTTATAAACTGCTAAATGCTTTGAGAATAGGAGATATTAATTCATTTCTTGATGTTGTTATGAGAGTACATATATCATATAGTCAAGAAGTTCCATCTATATTTATAAAAGCTTTGTCAAGTAATGATAATTTCTATCCTATCGGATATAGCTTTGTAAATGGTTTATTAGGTAAAAGATATGAAAAAAATGATGATAAAGGAGTAACACATGAGTAAAGGTTTAACAATAACAATAGTTTTTGATGCAATGAGTCTAAACTATGGGGAAGGTTTAGGAAATATTTCTGAACTAAAGAAATTATCAAAATCTGGTGATGTTTTTTCTTATTTATCAAGACAAGCAATAAGATATGATATTTTTAGAATGTTGAAAGATAATTTTTCAATGGATGTTGAAAGTTCAGCAAAAAAAAATCCCTTAACAGAAAAAAATACTGTTATTCAATTTGAATCTACTTCTAACATAAAAGATTATGCAGAATTAGACCTTTTTGGTTATATGAAAACTGTTAAAGATAAAGGCTCTGTTACAAGATCTGCTGTAGTAAGATTTAGCCCTGCAATATCATTAAGTTCATATATGAATGATATTGAATTTGGAAGCAATAAAAACTTTGCAGATAGAACAAACTCAAATCCAAATCCTTTTCAATTTGAACATCATACTTCTTTGTACTCTTATACAATGACAATAGATTTAGATAAAATTGGAATTGATTCAAACGATAATATTAATATTGATAAAACAGAAAAATATGGTAGAGTTTCTAAAGTTTTAGACGTTATAAAAGTATTAAATAGAGAAATAAAAGGAAGAATAGAAAATTTAAATCCTCTTTTTGTTATCGGTGGTGTTTATGATATAAAAAACCCTTTCTTTTCAAATAGAATAAAAGTAAATTATGACAAAGAAATAAAAAAATATTCTATAGAAACAGAAATATTAAAATCAACTTGTGATATGTCCTTTAATGATATAAAAGTAAAAGATCATACTTCTATAGGTTATGTTTCAGGTTTTTGGAAAAATCAAGATTCTTTTAAAGATATATCTGAATCAATCACTATAGAGAACTTTTTTGCTAAACTAAAATTAGAAGTAAAGAAATTCTATGGAGTATAATAATGAGCTTAATTACAATAGAAACAAATGAATTGAAAGATTTAATTGATGAAAGAATAAAAGAAATTTTTTCATCTGATAAAGAAGCTTTTTACGAATTATTTTATGAAATAATAGAAAATAATGTTTTTAAAAAATCAATAAAAGAAGCAAAAAGTAAGAAAAAGAAGCTTTCAAATACTATTGCAGAAGATTTTAGAGAAGCTTTTAATGAAATAGAAGAAATTAAACTTGGTAAGAGAAAGCCTAAATTAGCAAGAGATTTTCTAAATGAAATCTAATGTTATTGTTACTAAAAACTTTGAGAAAAATTCTAAGAAGCTTTTAAAAAAATATCCTTCATTAAAAGATGATATTAGTGATTTGATATTAAAACTAGAGGGAAACCCTAGAATTGGTATTCCAATAGGAAATAATATATATAAAATAAGAGTTAGTATTAGTAGCAAAAATAAAGGAAAAAGTGCTGGAGCGAGAGTTTTTACATACTTAAAATTAAATATTATGATTGGAGAAACTGATATTTTTTTGCTTAATATTTATGATAAATCAGACATATCTAATATTTTAAAAGAAGAAATAAATCAACTTATAAAAGAGATAGAAGAATAAAATATGAAAGTTTTAAAAATAAAATTAAATCAAGTTTTTGCAAATTATAGAAAACCAATGTCTTATAATTATGTTGATACTTTTCCTTTACCTCCTTTTTCAACAATAAAAGGTTGGTTTCATAATATTATAGAAGCAAAAGAATATTATAATATGAGTCTTTGCATACAAGGGAATAGTTCTTCTATAGTTCAAGATATGCAAACAATGATAAAATTTGACAGAAAAAGAGGAGAAGGTAAAACATTAATAAAAGATTTTAATGCAGAACTTTCTCAAACACCTGTTTATGTTGCAAATATATTTAATATTGACTTAAATATATACTTATTAGCTGAAAAAAATTTATTAGAAAAATTTAAAACTAATATATTTACAAAAAACTATCCATCTTTAGGACGTTATGAAGATCTTGCAAGAATTGATTTTGTAGACTTTGTAGATTTAGAAGAAAAAACTTTTTCTCCATTTGATGAAGAACAACAACATAATATCGATTATGGAATTTATATAACAAAAAACAAAGCAATTGATTGTGTACTTAAAGGTATAAATTATAGATTACCATTTAAATATGAAAATATAAAAGAAAATGATGGACTAAGAGTATTTAAAGAAAAAATAGATACTGTATTTGTAGATAATGGATTAATTGATAGAGGAAATTTTTTATTTGATAATCAAGATAATAGAATAATAGAGCTTATTGGTGATTTTAAGTAAAATATTTTTATAGGTAAGATAAATTTGACTAAAATATATGCAAAAAGTTCTAAAAAACAAAATAATGTTATTACAGAAAGCTTACAAGAACATACAGAAGCACTTTTAGAAAATCTTGAAATATTAAAAAAAGTTTATTCAAAAGAAATAGATGATTTAAGTATCAATTATATTTGGCGATTATTAGAGTTAGCTTGTGTTTATCATGATCTCGGTAAAGTATCTGATCATTTTCAAAATAAAATACTTAAATCTATAAATGAACCGATAATAAAAATAAAAAAGGGATTACCAGAAGATGAAATTCCACATAATTTTTTATCGCCTGCTTTTTTTAGTTTTATTGAAGATTCTGAAATAAATAATCCAGATAATCCAGACTTATATTATTTTTTATTTTATGCTGTTTCTTTTCATCATGATAGACCTCAGAAATTTTTTAAAGATGATTTAGTTTCAATAATAAAAAATGATCTTCAAAATAAAATAAATTACTTAGATTGGATAAAAAAATTTAACCTTAATACTAGTAAAAATTTAAGAAGTAATTATTTTATACTTTTATCTCAAACTCAAAATAATCCAAAATATGATGCTGTAAAAAATAAAAAAGAATATATATTGCTAAAAGGCTTATTACATAGATTAGATCATTCATCTTCAGCACATTTAAAAATCGAAGAAGATAGAATAGAAAATACTAATGATGTTTTAGTTTCATACTTAAGAAATAAAGGTTTTGAATTAAAAGATTTTCAAAAAAATGCAGAAAATTATCAAAATAAAAGTATTATGCAAATAGCTTCTACAGGAATGGGAAAAAGTGAATTTGCAATGAATTGGATAGGTAAAGATAAAGCTTTTTATGTATTACCCTTGAGAGTTTCAGTAAATGCTATGTATGAACGTTTTTGCTCTGTTTTTGGTAAAAATAATATAGGGTTACTTCATAGTAACAGTCTTGTTTATGGAATAAATGATCTAAATGAAAAAAATCTTATAGATGAACTTTCAGAAGAAAAATTAATGATAGAAGAACATATTTATAGAATAGATTTATCAAAACAATTTGCAATGCCAATAACTATAACAACAGCAGATCAGATTTTTACATCTGTTTTTAAATGGAAAGGTTATGAAAAAATATATGCAACCCTTATGTATTCAAAACTTGTATTAGATGAACCTCAAAGTTATTCGCCTGATATTTTGGCAATGATAATATGTGCATTACAGCAACTATCAAAATTAGGTTGCAAATTCTGTTTTATGAGTGCAACAATTCACCCTTTTATAGTCGAAGAATTAAAAAATTATTGTGAAATTTTACCACCAGAATATAATAAACAAAAAAAACATAAAATTTATCTTGATAATTCAGAAAATGGAATAATAGATTTAAAAGATAAAATTATTTTAGAATATAAATTAGGTAAAAAAATACTTATTATAGTCAATACAGTTAAAAAAGCTCGTGAATTATATAATTTACTAAAAATAGATGGGCTAAATATTAAATTAATTCATTCATATTTTATTCAAAAAGATAGAGCTAATAAAGAAAAAGAAATAATGGATGATTATAAAAAAGATGAAACTATTATATGGATAAGTACCCAAATTGTAGAGGCTTCTGTTGATATTGATTATGATATTCTTTTTACAGAACTTTCTTCTATAGATTCATTAATACAAAGAATGGGAAGAATTTATAGAGGTTTAAATAGAGAAATAGATGAAACTTTTGAACCAAATATTATTATAGCTACAGAAAATCCATCTGGGGTTTCAAAAAATGATAAAAGTATCTATGATAATTGGATTGTAGAAAATACAAAAAGGGTTTTGCAAAAATATAATAATGAAATAATTTTAGAAACAGAAAAACAAGAAATGATGAATAATGTTTTTGAAAATATAAAAGGTGAAAATAATAATTTCTATAAAAAATATAATGGTTACAAAGATCTCATAAATAATGGCTTTGAAGCTGATAAAAAAGGGAAAGCTAAGCAACTTTTTAGAGATATTACAAATATAACTATTATTCCAAAATCTATTTATGATGAAAATAAATTTGTTATTAATGACTCTATTTTAAACTTGAAAAATAAAAATACAGAAAAATCAGAAAGAATAACAAAAATAAAAATTTTGAATGATTTTACTGTTAGTTTACCATTTTATTTTGTTAACTCAAGTATAGAAAAATTAGATTCAAAATCAGGTATTTG
>JBBTGK010000141.1:0-5325 GCA_038060635.1 Cyanobacteriota bacterium
ATCAATATTTTTAGGATAAGTATTTTTGTTATTTTTTTGATAATCATCAATAATATTTGATATTTCTCTAACATTCATTCTTAATCTTGTTCTTTCACTAGGAATAAAACCAGGAAGAGTTGTTGTCATTATAAAAAAAGCTAAAATAGCAAAAAAGATTACTAAATTTGAAAAAGAAAGATGATCTTTTTCTGTATATTTTCTAACTATTTTACTACCTGATAAAAAATCAAGTAATGTTTTATCTTTAAAAACATAAAAAGATAAATAATTAATTCCTAGAAAAATTATTAGAAGATAGTAAAAATCTAAATCTGTATAAAAAACTAATATTTGAGGTGAATTTCTAATTATAATTCCAAATAATTTATATAAAGGATTTTTATTCTTAAATTCTAATTTTAAAAGCAAAAGAAATTTACCTATAGTTGTATCAAAAAGCATTTCTTGAATTAAATAATAAAGTGATATAGTATAAAAAATAGCATTAAAACTAAAATTATCTAAAAAATATAATATAGCTAATATTAATAATGAATCTATTATAAAAGAAGATATTCTTTCTCTAAAATGTAATTTAGTATTTTTAAAAGGGGTATTAATTATATTTTTTACTTGAACTAAATAACAACCAGAAAAATAATCATGTAATGATTGAGAGTTTTTTTTGAAAGGTGAAATTAAATTGCTTATTAATAGAATAATAGACGTATAAGTTGCAAGACTTATATAATCCCAAGAGTCATCTATTTGAAATAAAGGTATGCTTAAAGAAAAAATTATTGGAAATAGAATTTTTATTATATTCCGTAAACAAGCTCGTAAAAAAGAAATTTTTTCTCCTTTAGAATCTGAAATAGAAATACCTAACATCATTTTTCCAATAGAACCTTTTAAATTACTAGATTCTAAAATAACAAAATAAATAGAATTTATTACAAAAAAAGTTGCAATTTGATTTAATTTTAAATAAACTATGATAAAAATAGATATTATATTTATGATAGTTAAATCAAATAAATAAGCATAACATCTGTCCAAAAATCTAACTTTATTATCATTCATTTTTTAAATATGTTGGTATGTATATATAAAGGAATGCTTTTAAAGCATTCCTTACACAAATATTGGGTTATCCTAAAAAATATAATAACCTGTAAACATTCCCATGAGTCTCTACCAAATATCATCATTTTTACACCGATAAAACTAAACAAAAACTTGTACGGATCGTGCTTTTTTACGCCTATTCTACAAGTTTTTGTGATGCTCTAATATAATTTTTCATTTTGTTTCAGTAAATTATAAAAAAAAGAGCCGTATAAAATACGACTCTTTAAAAATTAGTTTATAAAAACTAACCTATTGTAAGCTCAATGCTTTGCTCTTCTTTTATTTCAGAACTTCTTTGAACTTCTTTCATTCCTGTACCAGCTGGTATTAAACGTCCTATAATAACGTTCTCTTTAAGACCTCTTAACCAGTCTTTTTTACCTTCAATAGCTGCTTCAGTAAGAACTCTAGTTGTTTCTTGGAAAGAAGCCGCAGAGATAAAGCTTTCTGTATTAAGAGAGGCTTTTGTAATACCAAGTAAAACATTTTCTGCTTTAGGTAACATTTTACCTTCAGCTTCAGCTTTAGCATTAATTTGATCAAGCTGATAAGTAGTAATTATCTCACCTGGTAAAAGTGTTGTTTCACCTGGATCCATAATTCTATGTTTCTTAGTCATTTGTCTTACTATGATCTCGATATGTTTATCATTAATTTTAACGCCTTGAGAACGATAAACAAGTTGAACTTCATTTACAAGAAATTGTTGAACTTGCTCGATACCTTTTTTAGCATCAAATTTATTGAAAACTGCAAGTAAATCATGTGGATTAATAGGACCTGAAACAAGTCTTTCACCTGCTACCACTTTTTCACCTTCAGAAACAGCTGCTCTACTATTTATAGGAACTTTATAAGTATTAGCATTACCTTCAGCATTAACTACATCAATAGCGATTACTTCACCACTATCATATACTAATCTAACGGTTCCATCTTGTTCACAAAGAACAGATGTTTCCTTAGGTTTTCTTGCTTCAAGTAATTCTTCAACTCTCGGAAGACCCTGAATAATATCTCCAGTTTTTACTGTTTCATAGATTAAGGTTGCCAAAGTTTCACCTTGTTGAACCATTTCGCCATTTTCAACTAAAATAGACGCACCCATACTTATGAGATAAGGACGAGCTCTTCTACAAATAATTTCATCTTTTGTAATGTCTTCAACATAAACAGACTCACTTAAAGTTACATCTGAATTCATTTTGTCTCCATCATATAGATATTGACCATGAGTAACTTCTACAGTAGGATCTTTCTTAAATCTGATTTGATTTTCTTCATTAACAATGAGTAATTTCTTAGCATCAGTTTCAGGTTCTCTAAAGATTTCAATTTTACCAATATTATTAGCAATAAAATCTGTATAAGAAACTATTGTTCCTGCTTCAACTTTTTCTTGATCTTTTACTTTAAGAACTGAATTAACATTAAGATCTTTTTGTCCAATCAATCCATAATTTGAAGCTTCGTGACTTGTACTAAGGTTTTCTATAACAGAAATAGAAAGTTTACCACTTACTTTGTTTCCGTCTTCATCTGTTTTTACGTTTTTAAACTCTATTTTTCCGCCTAATGATGTAAGTGGAGCAGATAATCTAAAAATTAGGTTCACTTTTATTAAAGATGTTCCAGCTTTTACTTTATCACCATTTCTTATCATAAGCTTAGTAACAGGGGTAAGATCTATAGATGAATGAGAAGTTTTAAGACTGTAAAATTGTTCTACAGGTGTTATTTCATAAGTTAAAGTTTTACGAATAATAACATACATACCTTCTTCAGAATGTATAAATTGAACCATTCCTGCTTGAGTTGTTTTTATAACTTGAGAATCTTGTGTTTCTGGATCTATCAAGCTTCCTATAGTATCGCCTTCTTTCAATTCTTGATTTTCAGTAACATTAATAACTGAATTTTCAAGAGGGAAATAAACACCATAAGCACCTGGATAGAAAGTTACGTTTTGAGAAAGATCAAGATTTTCTAAAGAAACAAAACCACTTTCTTTAACCATTATAGTAGGAATGATTTCATCACCTGCATTAACCATACAACTATCTTCTACTAGAGGGTTTCCAGCAGATCCAAGTTGATAATTTTCTTCTGGTAAAAATAAAACAGAGCTTTGTCCTGTAATTATATTTTTATCACTACCTTCTATATTAATAAATCTAACTTCACCACTAGATGGAGTTACATATTTTTCTACAAAAGCTTCAGCTACAGAAGAACCTGAGTCAACTCTGTTTCCTTCTCCAACAAGAAGTTGGAAAATATTTACAGGGCAAGTTTCAGGAAATTTAAGTTGAATATCTTTACGATCTAAAATTAATTCTGGTTCTGGTATATCAAGTTCTGCTGTAACAAGATTTACAGATTCCCATGTTCCTTGATCATTATCATATCCTACGATATTAACTTTACCACCATATTCTGTTTTTGTTGCAGTTCTAGCAATACTTTGACCAAATTTTAACTCTTGGTTGTTTTCAACTAAAAGCTCACAATCTGATGGAAGATTATAAACATTACCACTATGAACCCAAATTAATCCACTTGTGTTAGAAGTTCTGCTTATAAGACCTTGTCTATCTCTTTTTGCTTCTGTTTTGAAACCAACAAATTTAACCATACCACTCATATCTGAGTTTATATCTCTATAACCTTTTTCAACAGATTTTTGAGAAGCTTTAGTTTGTTTCATTTGTTCACAAATCATTGAATTTGGTTTTACAACATCACCATTTTTTACAGATAATAAGAAACCAGCTGGAATAGTTATTTTTTTAAGATCTTTTCCTTTTTTATCAACAACAGATACTTCAAAATTATCTTCTTTAGCTACTTTTACAGTATCTCCATAAGGTGTTCTAAAGTCTTCTGTTGATTCTTGATAAAGTTTTTCATCAAATTTTATAGTACCTGTAGCATTAGCTTTTACTCTTACTCTGTTTACAGCCTCGAAAACACCACCAGTATGGAATGTTCTCATTGTTAACTGAGTACCAGGCTCTCCAATTGATTGAGCTGCAATAATACCAACAGCTTCACCAATGTCAGCCATTTTCTTATTGGTCATACTCCATCCATAACATTTTTGGCAAACACCAAATCTATTTTGACAACCTAAAGGAGATCTTATTTTTATGCTAGTAACTCCAGGTGCAAGAGAAGCAAGTTTTTTCTTCTCATCTTTGAGTTTCTTAAGAGCGGTTTCTGTAAGACCTTGAGAAATAATATCTTTTGCAAGATTTGGAGTTATTAACTGATTTTTTGCAATAATAAGTCTGAAATCAGATTTATCTAATTTATCATCTTTTTGATGATAATAAACATCTTCAGCTGTAACTCTTCCTGCTAATCTATCATGAAGTTTTACAATTAAGTTTTCACCATCTTTTATGTCTTTTATAACAATAAAATTCTCTGTAAAACAATCTTCATCAGTTATTATTACATCTTGAGCTACATCTGCTAATCTTCTAGTAAGGTATCCAGAGTCAGCTGTTCTTAACGCTGTATCAACTAATCCTTTTCTAGCTCCATAACAAGAGATAACATATTCGGTAACATTAAGACCTTCTCTAAAGTTAGATTTAATAGGTAAATCGATTGTTTTTCCTGATGGATCTGCCATTAAGCCTCTCATTCCAACAAGTTGACGAACCTGACTGATATTACCTCTCGCTCCTGAGAATGCCATCATGAAAACAGAATTTAATTTATCATAATCTTCTGTAATTTTTCTGGTTATTTCTTCAGTTGCTTGAGACCAAGTATCAATAATTTTCGCATATCTTTCTACGGCATTTATTTCGCCTCTTTGATAGAGTTTTTGAGATCTTTCAATAACTTTTTCAGCATCTCTGATGATTTGTTTTTTCTCTGGAGGAATAACGAGATCATCAATAGCAATAGAAATACCAGCAGTTGTAGAATAATGGAAACCTAATGCTTTTAAATCATCTGCTAATTCAGCTGTTCTTTCAGTTCCATGAACATTAAACGATTCTGCAATAACATTTTCTAATACATGCTTATCAACTATTTTATTCAAATATTTGAAAGAATCAGGTAATTCTTCATTTATAATTATTCTACCTACAGTAGTAAGAACATAAACATAAGCTTTTTTGTAATCTTTATCTAAAAGATCTTTTAATCTTTCTGGTTTTGTATCTGGATTTGCATCAGAAAAAACCATTTCAT
>JBBTGK010000142.1:0-9763 GCA_038060635.1 Cyanobacteriota bacterium
TATGAATCACTTACTACTCCAAATACATTATTTGAATATGATTTAAAATCTGGTGCAAGAAAAACATTAAAAGTTCGTAGTGTTTTAGGTGATTATGATCCTAAAAACTATGTTTCTGAAAGAGTTTATGTAAAATCAAAAGATGATGCAATAGTTCCTGTTTCATTAGTATATAAAAAAGGGTTAGTAAAAGATGGAACAGCTCCTTTAATGTTATATGCTTATGGTTCTTATGGTTCTACAGAAGATCCAAATTTCTCATCATCTCGTATAAGTTTACTTGACAGAGGTTTTGTTTATGCTATTGCTCATATTAGAGGCGGTGGCGATATGGGTAGAGAATGGTATGATAATGGAAAACTTTTGAAAAAAAAGAATACTTTTGAAGATTTTATCAATTGTGCTGAGTTTTTAATAAAAGAAAAATATACTTCTAAAGAAAAGTTAGCTATTTCTGGAGGAAGTGCAGGTGGTTTATTAATGGGAGCAGTTACAAATATGCGTCCTGATTTATTTAAATCTGTTGTAGCTCATGTTCCTTTTGTTGATGTAATAAATACTATGATGGATCCAAGCCTTCCTCTTACTGTTATTGAATATGATGAATGGGGAAATCCTAACAAACCTGAATTTTTTGATTATATGAAATCATATTCTCCTTATGATAATGTTACTGCCAAAGAATATCCTAATATGCTTGTTACAGCAGGTTTAAATGATCCAAGAGTTAGTTATTGGGAACCTGCAAAATGGGTTGCAAAATTAAGAGAAATGAAAAAAGATGATAATCTTTTACTTTTAAAAACTAATATGGGTGCTGGTCATGGTGGTGCTTCTGGACGTTATGATTATCTAAAAGAGATTGCTTTTGAATATTCATTTGTATTAAAAACATTAGGTATTGAAAAATAAATTAATTAATGTCTGATGATAAAATAATTGATAGGAAAAAATTTATTAAAAAAGGTTTTTTCCAATTTTTCAATGTTTTTCAAGATTTTTTTGGTGAAATAAAAGCTATTTCATATTCTCCCATTCGACCACCTGGAGCAATAGAAGAAAAATTATTTCTTGATACTTGTGTAAAATGTGGCAAATGTATTGATGCTTGCGAACAGAATAGTATAAAATTTTCTGGAATGGAAGCTAGTTTTATAATGGGCTATCCTGTTATTTCACCAAAAGAAAGACCTTGTTTTGCTTGTGATGATTTATCTTGTATGAAAGCGTGTCCTAGTGGTGCTTTAGTTTTTACAGAAAAAAAAGATCTAAAAATAGGCTTAGCTATTGTTGATAAAGAACGATGTATTACTTATTCTGGAGAAGAATGTGATATTTGCGTAAAATCTTGCCCTTTTCCTGATATTGCCATAAAAATAGATGATAATAAAAACCCATCTGTTTTAGAACCTTGTATTGGTTGTGGTTTGTGTGAATATTGGTGCGAGTATAGTGCAATAAAAATAAATAGTTTTAGATAAAATTATAATAATTATAACCCAATGTTTGGGTATAGGGCTGTCTAAAAAATGTATTTTTTAAGAAAGTTACAGGGGTAAAAGCCAATGTTTCTGTAGGGACGTTTTATGAAACGTCCTCTTTTTAGAAAGGCCCTTTTTAAACAAAAACAATGTTTATAATGTAGGAATTTAAAATGGAAGAATTAGTATCAGGTCAACGCTGGATTAGTGAAACAGAGCCTGAAATGGGATTAGGAACTTTATTAGATGCAGATAATAGATTTTTAGAGATTTTTTTTAATGCACATAAAACCAAAAGAAGGTATTCAATTTCAAATGCACCTTTAAAAAGAGTTATTTTTAAAATAGGAGATAAAATTGAAGATAAAAAAGGAAATTCAATTTTAATTGATAAAATTATTGAAAAAAATGGTTTAATTTTTTATTATCAAAAAAATATAGAGATTTCTGAAACTGATCTTTCTGATAAAATTAGTTTTACCTCTCCTGAAGAAAGACTTTTTTCTGGAAATATAGATGAAAATTATCTTTTTGATTTAAGATATGAAACTCTTTTATTGCAAAATAAAATAAAAAGCTATGAATTAAATGGTTTATTAGGCTCAAGAATAAGCTTATTACCTCATCAATTTTATTTAGCGAATGAAGTTACAAAAAGACCTTATGTTAGACTTTTATTAGCAGATGAAGTGGGTTTAGGAAAAACTATAGAAGCTAGTTTAATTATTCATAAATTATTATTTAGTGAACAAATAGAAAGAGTAATTATAATAACTCCAGAACCTTTGGTTAATCAATGGTTTGTAGAATTAATTCGTAAATTTAATTTAACCTTTTCTATTTTAGATGAAGATGTTTGCGAAGATATGGAAAAATTTGAAAATGATATTAATCCTTTTGAAGAAAAACAACTAATTCTTTGCTCTTTACCATTTTTAAAAAATTCTAAAAAAAGACAAACTCAAGCTATTTTATCAAATTGGGATTTAGTTGTAGTAGATGAAGCACATCATTTATTATGGACTCCTGAAAATAGTAGTGCTGAATATAAAATAGTTGAACAATTAGCAATAAAAAGCCCTCATTTATTATTACTTACTGCTACTCCTGAGCAATTAGGAATTATGAGTCATTTTGCTAGATTAAGATTATTAGATCCAGAAAGATTTTTTGATCTTGATACTTTTATTCGTGAAGTCGCAGAATATAGCCAAATAGGAGAGGTTATAACCAATTTAATAAATAAAAATAAAATTAGTGATAGAGAACAAGAGATTTTATTAAAAAGCTATGGAAATAATAAAAAAATCCAAAAACAACTTTCTGAAGTATTAAAAGGTAATGAGTTAGAACGAGTTAACCTTATTGAATCTATGGTAGATCAGCATGGAACAGGAAGAGTTTTATTTAGAAATACTAGATCTTCTATGAAAAATTTACCTCAAAGAATAGTAAAAAAATATCCTTTAGAACATAATAATAGATTTATTAATTTAGATACTCAAAATATTTCAGAATTACTTAAATATGATCCAAAAATTGATTGGTTAGTAAGTTTACTTAAAGAATTAAAAAATGAAAAAATACTTCTAATTTGTAATTCAAAAAATATGATAATAGCAATAGATAAGTTATTAAAAACAAAAATAAATATAAAAACAGCTTTATTTCATGAAGATTTATCATTACTTGCAAGAGATAGGAATGCGGCCTATTTTTCACAAAAAGATGGTGCTAATATTTTATTATGCTCTGAAATTGGTAGTGAAGGAAGAAATTTTCAATTCTCTCATCATTTAGTACTTTATGATTTACCTTTAAATACTGATTTATTAGAACAAAGAATAGGTCGTTTAGATAGAATTGGACAAAAACATGATATTAATATTCATGTTCCTTATGTAAAAAATACTGCACAAGAAATTCTTTTTGAGCTTTATCAACAAGGCCTTAATGCTTTTAAAAGTTTTCCAAAAGGTGGAATAAAAATTTTTGAAAAGTTTCAAGAAAAAATTAATCAAGCAATAGCAAATCCTTTAGATTTTTTGGAAAAAAATAATGAGCAATTTATTGTTTTATTAGAAGATATTCAAGATTATAAAAATGATCTTTATTTAAAATTAGAAAGAGGAAGAGATAGATTATTAGAATACAACTCTTTTCGTCCAGAAATAGGTAATAAAATAATAGAAGAAATAAAAAAAATAGAAAATGACAAAACATTAGAAAATTTTATGAACAATATTTTTGAACATTTTGGAGTTGAATATGAAGAATTAGAAAATGATAATTATTTTGTTTCACCAAGTGATTTAATGTTTATTGAAAATTTTCCTTTTCTTCCTTTAGATGGCATAACCATAACATATAATCGTGATTGTGCTTTAGAAAGAGAAGAATTTACTTTTTTGACACTAGAACATCCAATGGTTAATGGAATCATAGATATTTTATTATCTTCAGAACAAGGAAATACAGCAATTACTTTATTTGAATCTGCCGAAGATAGTATGATAGTTTTAGAAGCCATATATATTATAGAAAGTATTGCTCCTAAAGAATTACATATTTCAAGGTTTTTACCTCCTACACCAATAAAAGTATTAATAAATGAGAATTTAGAAGAAAGTGAAATAAATTTTGAGGAATTTAAAAATGAGTTATCAAATCTTTCTCCAGATCAAGTTTTTATAAAACCTGAAATTACTAAACTTATAAAAATAATGTTAGAAAAAAATAAAGAATTAGCTGATATAAAGGCTAAAGAAATAGTAGAAGAAAAAGTTTTAAATATGAATAAATTATTAAACTATGAAGAAAATCGTTTAATAGAGTTAAAAAAAGTAAATCCTAATATTACTCAAAAAGAAATTGATTTTATTAAAAATAAAAAGAACATATTAAATAAAAATCTTAATTCATATCGTTTAAGATTAGATAGTTTAAGATTAATTTGTAGTGAACCTGATGAATGGTAATTTTTTATATTAGATTATTGAGTTTAAAATGTTAAAATAAAGAAATATGATATAATTCACAATTGGAATATTATAAAAATTTTAGGCTTATTTTATGATACTTAAGGATATTTTAGGAAACATTGATTTTACTTGTAATGGAACTTTAGAAAAAGAAATTACTGAAATATCAACAGATTCAAGAAATGTAAACAAAAATACTATATACTTTGCTTTATTAGGAACAAAAACAGACGGGCAGAATTTTATTAATGATGTAATAGAAAAAGGCTGCGAAGTTGTTTTTTGTGAAAAAAATTGGTTAAAAGAAAATACCTTAAATTCAAACGTAACTTATATTGGAGTAGAAAATAGACAAAAAGATTTTGCTCAACTTAGTTCTAATTTTTATTCAAATCCTACAAAAGACATGATTATGATAGGTGTAACAGGAACAAATGGAAAAACAACTTCAACACACCTAATAGAAAATATTTTAAAAGATAATGGTAAAAATACAGGTATTATTGGTACTTTATATTCAAGATATGCAGGAAAAACAATAACTGCCAAATTTACGACTCCAATGGCAAATGAGTTACAAAAAACTTTTAAAGATATGAAAGATAATAATGTAGATTCTGTAATAATGGAAGTTTCATCTCATGCTCTAAAACAATACAGAGTAGGAGCTTGTAATTATAAAGTAGTCGTTTTTTCAAATCTTACTCAAGATCATTTAGACTATCACCATACTTTTGATGACTATAGAGAATCTAAAGGAATCCTTTTTTCAGAATTATCAGATGAAAATAGCTTTTCTATTATTAATAGAGATGACCCTTCAGCTAATTATTTTTCGGAAATAAGCAAAGGAAAAGTTATAACTTATGGTTTAAATGACAATGCAGATATTTATGCAAGTAATATCGAGCTAAAAATGGATGGAACTTCTTTTTTGGTAACTACAAAAAAAGGCTCAATTCAACTAGATTTAATCCTTGTTGGTAAATTTAATATCTATAATTCTTTATCTGCTTTAGCAGTAGGATATGCTTTAGGAATATCTTTAGAAGATTGTAAAAAATCATTAGAAAAAACATCAGGGATAGCAGGTAGAATAGAAATAGTTACCCCAAAAGGACATCCTTTTACAGTTGTGGTTGATTATGCTCATACACCTGATAGTTTGGAAAATATCCTTAAATCATCAAGAGAATTTACTAAAAACAATCTAATTTGTGTTTTTGGTTGTGGTGGTGATAGAGATAGAACAAAAAGACCTATAATGGGTGGAATTGCAGAAAAACTTAGTGATATTCCAGTTGTTACTTCAGATAATCCTAGAACTGAAGATCCAGATTTTATTATTTCGCAAATATTAGAAGGTATGAATAATAATGCTAATATAATTGTAGAAGTTGATAGAAAAAATGCTATAAAAAGAGCTATAGAAAGTGCTAAAGATGGAGATACTGTAGTTATAGCAGGAAAAGGTCATGAAGATTATCAAATTTTTAAAGATAAAACCATTCATTTTGATGATAGAGAAATTGCTAGAGAGTTTTTAAAAAAATAATTATAGAATAAGGTAGGGTTTATGAACATAGTACATTTAAGAGGCGGAACATATTATATAAAATTAAGATATAGTAATGTTGGCTTGTATATGTCCAAAAAAAACTGTGTTCTTATAGATACAGGTGCAACTGAAGAAGATGGAAAAGAACTTGTAGATTATTTTGTTTCTAAAGGTTTAACTCTTGAAGCAATTTTAATAACTCATGCTCATGCTGATAATCTTGCAGGTGCAAAATATATAAAATCAAAAACTAAAGCAAAATTATATTCAACAAAAGAAGAAGCTGGTGTTATTGAAAATCCTAAAAAATCAACTCATTCCGTTATTATTTCTGAGCTAAAAGAAATCGAAGTAACCGAAGGACAAGTAGGACAAGAGAATCAAACTGATAAAGTTATTCATTTTGTGCCTACAAAAAAGAAAGTTATTCAAAATACTGTTTTAAAACATGAAAAATGTTTGGTTGACGGTAAATTAGTTCATGATGTGCCTTGGGTTATGGCTTCAGTTGGACATAAATTTGAAATACTTAATTTATCGGGTCATTCTCAAGGTCAAATTGGTATTGTTACGCCATCACCTGATAAAGTTTGTTTTATTGGCGATGCAGTTTATTCTAGCAAAGAATTAGCTGAAAATCCAATACCTTATTCTGTTGATATTTCAAAAACCAGAAAAACTTTAGAATATTTACTAAAATCAAAATACACCATGTTTGTTCCAACACATGGAACTCATTATGATTTTTCTTTAACAGCGGATATTTACAATAATCAAAGACAAATAAAAATGATAGAAGATTCAATACTTATGCACTTAAGTATGCCAAAAACAACAGATGAATTAATTGCTTTAGTAATGTCTTCTTTTCAAATGGAAGAAAATATGCCTAATTTCTATATGTTATCTTCTACAATTTCATCTTATCTTGAAGAATTAAAAAGGGAAAAGAAATTAAAAGCTATTTTAGAAAAAGGTAAAACCAGATGGTTTGCTGATTTTTAATTTGGAGAGTGAATCTTGTTTGATTTTTTAGAACTTGATAATCAAGATATTAAAGAAAAAACTTATTATCAAATAGAAAGAGAAATACCTAACGGTCAGAAGATTATTTATTCTGACCTGACTACTATTTCTCCAGAAAAAGAGGTTTTATCATTATTATTACCGCAAATATTAAAAAAATATACCATAATTCCACTTTTTATTTCAAAAGGAAATTCGCAACCTCTTTTACCAAAACACTTAGATAAAGAATATTGGGGTACTATTGAAGGAGATAAAATAAATTCCACTTTATATATTGCTTGTTTAAAACCTTTTGATCTTCAAATTTTAAATATTTTAAAAAATATCACGAAATATTCAATAGTATCAATTCCATTAGAAGAAAAAGATGGTCTTCAATTTATAGATGAACTTTTTTCTCCTAAAATAGAAATTAAGGAAAAATTTAGTCTTTTTAAATATTCTAAAGAACATTTTATATATATTTTTGTTTTCGCTCTTCTTATTTCAGGACTTCTTTCTCTTAAAATTTATCTTTAAATTAAAGATAAAAATATTTATCAAATAAAATTGAAAAACTTAAAACTTTTTTTTCAAAAAGTTTTGTGATTAGAATTAATGAAAAATAACTTCTTATTAGTATAATAAATTAAATATAATTAGTTTTTGTGATTTATGATAGATTTAAAAAAAATAATTGCACAGCTTATTTGTGTAGAAATTAGAATAAATGAACTAGGTGATGATCCTAAAAAATTAGAACAAATTAAAAAAAGTTTTAAGGATAATCAATGGGGAAGTGTTATATTTTTTGATGGTGATATAAAAACTTGTTCAAATATAATTGAAGATTTACAAAAAGTAGCTGAAATTCCACTTTTTGTTTGTGCTGATTTAGAAAGAGGTGCAGGGCAACATTTTAAAGGAGCTACCAATATTCCTTCTAATATGGCTATTTGTGCCACAAATAATCTTGATACCGCATATAAAGCTGGAAAAATAACATCTCAAGAAGCAAAAGACATCGGATTGAATGTCATTTTTTCTCCAACAGTTGATGTAAATAATAATCCAAATAACCCAATAATAAATATAAGAGCTTTTGCAGACGATCCAATAAAAGTAGGCGATATGGCTCAAGCGTTTGTAAAAGGATGTGAATCTGAAAAAGTTATGGCAACTGCTAAACATTTTCCAGGTCATGGTGATACTGCAACAGATTCTCATGTTAGCGTTCCTATAATAAAAAAATCTCTTAAATTATTAGAAAAAACTGAGTTTTATCCTTTTGTACAAGTTATAAATGATGATATTCCAGCAATAATGAGTTCTCACATAGCAGTTCCGTCATTAGATGACACATCTGTACCAGCTACTTTTTCATATAAAATAATGACTGAACTATTAAGAAACAAAATGAATTTTAAAGGAGTTGTTTTTACAGATGCTCTTAATATGGACGGAGCAAAAATGAAACTAGAACATACGGCTGATATAAGTGCTTTTTTGGCAGGTTGTGATATTTTATTGATGCCTCCAGAACCAAAATTAGTTCTTGAAAGAGTAGTTGAAGCCGTTGAAAAAAATATTTTAACTTATGATAGATTAAAAGAATCTTATGACCGTGTTTTAAAATACAAAAATATTTATTGTGATAAAAACTATAAAAAAAGTGTAAATAGAATAAATTCAGAAAAAAATAAGCTTTTTTCTCAACAAGTAGCAAATGATTCACTTACTAAAATTAAAGGAAAAATAAAGTTTCCACTTAAAAAAGATAAAAATATACTTCATATTGTTATCGATCAAGATAATGATCCTGAAATATGGAATAATTTATCTTGTCAATTTTCAAAAGAATATGGGGTAAAAACATTTGTAATAAATACTAAAGCAGATGAAAATACTTTATTAGAATTAAAAGATAAAATTAATGATAAAGATTCTATTATTATTTCATTTTTTTCTCAAATAAGAGCATGGAAAAGCAATATGTATCCTGAAAAAAATATTTTGAAATGGATAGAAAAAAATATATTAAAAGAAAAAGAAACTGTAGTAATTGCTTTTTCAAATCCATATTTTATTAATAAAGTAGAAAATATAACAGATTATTATTGTACTTATTCGGCTTCTGAACAAAGTCAAAATGCAGTTGTAAAAATGATTTTTGGTAGTTTAGTTCCTCAAGGAGTTAGTCCTGTTAAATTTTGATTTTATAATTAGAGTAAAATAAATCAGTAAAAGGTAACACTTAAGGGTTTTTATTTATTTTTTTCTTGTATAATTTAAAGAAGAAATTTAAACGGAAAGATAAAAATGAGCTTAAAAAAATTCACTTATTTTTTTTTATTAACTGGATTAGGAATAATATTTCCATTAGTTTCTTTTTCAGAAAATGTTGATAATAAATCCTTTAAAACAGCTGTAAACAAAAAAACAACTACTGAAAAAGCATCATTAATAGGCTCATGGAAAGATCCACAAGGGTTGTTTAACCTTATTTTTCTTTCTAATAATGAACTTGAATCATTTCAAATATCATCATTACCATCATTACCATCATCATTATCATCATTAAATGAATCTTTGTCATTAATAAATTCTTTTAAATTTATTCCAAAATTTGCCATTGAATGTATATATATATAATATTATAAATTAAATTAATAAAATATTTTAATTTACAATATTTAAAAAATAATTAATTTCATCATTAAAAATATCAGATTGGA
>JBBTGK010000143.1:0-13292 GCA_038060635.1 Cyanobacteriota bacterium
AATTAACTCATTTTTCAATTCAAAGAATTCATAATCATTTTTAGCAAATACTGCAAAAATTAAATCCCAAGAACCAGAACATTCCCCCATCCAGTAAACTTGTCCTAAATTTTTTAAATAACTAAACAACTTTACTTTTTCTTCTGGAACATTTCTTAGTTTAAAATAAATTTTATACAACTTATAACCCATTTTATGGGGATTTATCGCAGTCTGAAATGAAGTTATTATTCCCCGATTTACTAGATTATTTATTCTGTAATCAACAGTCTGTCTTGATTTTCTTACTTTTTTAGCAAGAACTGTAGAGGCAATTCTACAATTTTTATCAAGTTCTGTAAGTATCATTCTATCTATCTTATCAAGCTTTATTTTGTTAAAAATAAGCTTTTTTACATCTTGATTCTCTCTTATATCTTTGTAATTGATATTTAAATTAAAAGTATAGTCAGAAATATTTACTATTACATTTAATATACTGTAATAAGAATCATCATAAAAACATTCATCACAATTAGTATATTTACCTTGATTTTTTATTTTATTAAAACAAGTTATACATGGTTTTATGTATTTTTTATTTGTATCAATTAAATATATTTTTATATAAGAACTTTCTGAATATAACGAGATAAATTTTATAAAGGATTCATTATAGAGATTTATTAGTTCTTGATCTATAATTTTTTTTCTTAATTTTCTTTCTATAAAATAATTTACAGCTAAAAGATAAAAACTTGTTTTTATTATGTTTGAGTAATAGTAAGGTTCATTTTGTGTTTTTAGAAGCATATTATTTATAAAAAAAGCTTCCTTATTAATCTGCTCTAAACGAATATCATTAGTTCTTTTTATGCCTAATTGACGATTTATTTTAGTTTTTGATTTCCAAAAATTGGTTATTTCTTCTATTTGAGGAATAAGACTTTTTATTTCTTTTCTTTTTATAACATTAACCCAAGATTTACCTTTTAATTTATGAGTTGTTTTTATATAACCATCTTCAATAAGTTTTTTTATACTACTTTTAGTTACATTTAATATTTCACAAGCTTCTGAAATTTTTACTTCATCTTCATCAGTTATTTTTTCTTGTAAAATAGGACTTTCTTTTATATTAATGATAGATTCGTATAAAATCCATTTTTTATCTTCTATTTTTACTACCTGAAGAATTTTTATTTTTATCGCATTAAGTATTTGCTCTTCTGAAAAATTTAATTCTTTAGCACTTTCCAAAATACTAAGAAATTTTTTTCCAGATTTTAGAACATACATAATTTATCGACTCTTAAATAAAGTTACAGTTATTTGTTTTCCTGTTTTATCTGTAGAAGTTAACTGCATACTAACTCCATCATCAGAAACAAAACCTGTAAGAGATGTATTTTGATTTGATGCTCTTCTTATTTGTATAACAATATTTTTCCCATCAATTTGCCCAACGATACTACCATCATTTTGCCCATTAAAATAATAGTAACCTCTTATTGCATTGCCATTTTGTTGAAGTTGCATTTTAGCATTAGTTGCACTAGTTAAATCCCAAACACCTGTTATATCAGGACCAAAAAGACTACAAGAAACAACTATTGAAAATGTTAATATTAATACAAAAAACTTTCTAATATTTATCATATACAAAACTCATAAAAATAACTCTCAGATTACTGAAACTCTGTTTGTATTAAACAAACATACTTTAATTATACTCAAATATAATTGTTTTGCGAAAAATAATTTAACTATAAGTTTATATTTATAATCTTCGTATCTCTTTACTTTTCACTTTTCACTTTTTACTAAATATATAAATCTATTTTTGTTTTATTGAATATAAATATTTATCATTACTTCCAAAATATATAGATTCTTCATTAACAGCAGGGGTAGATGAAATACCTTCTTCAGCTGAAAATTTAAGTTTAACTTTACCTGTATCTTGTTCAAGTAAATATATATATTTATCTAAACTAGTAAAGCATAATAAATCTTTCATTAATATAGGCGAACCCATTATAGGTGCATCCGTTTGAAAGCTCCATTTTTTATTACCAGTTTCTCTTTCTACAGCATAAAGATTATTATCATAACTACCAAAATATAAAATATTTTTTGAAATCAAAATATTAGAAGAAACATCATCACCAGTAGGAAATAACCATGTTTTATATACAGTCTTATCATTTACTGTTTCTTCAAAAGCTATTTTTTTTCCAGTTTCTGCATCTAAAGCATATAAATTATGGTCGGTACTACCAAAATAGACAACCCCATCTTTTGTTGATGGTGATGAATTTATTAAACCATTTGTTTTAAATCTCCAAATTTCTTTACCAGAAGTTAAACTTACCGCATAAAAATTTCCATCATTACTTCCAAAATATACTTTATCTTTTTCAACAACAGGAGTCGTTGTTATCCAATCATTGGTTTTAAATTTCCATTTAAGTTCACGAGAATCTTTATCTATTACATATAAATGACCATCATCACTACCAAAAAGTATGAAGTTCTTATATAAAAGAGGGGTTGCATTTACTCCGCCTTCAGTTTTAAACCTCCATCTTCTTTGACCATTTTTTAGATATACAGAATATAAATATTTATCATTACTTCCAAAATAAACAATTCCTTTATCTATAATTGGAGAAGAACGAATTATATCAGCAGATTTAAATTTCCATTTTTCTTCGCCAGTTTCTTCATTAATAGCATAAAGATATTGGTCATCGCTACCAAAATAGACAATCCCATTATAAACAAGAGGTTTTGTGTGAACTTCACCACCAGTTTTAAACTTCCAATTTACTTGCAGTTTCGAGCAACCTTGAAAAAGGCAAAAAAAGGACAGAGCAAGTGTAGCAAATATTTTTTTCATTTAAAGGTACCCTTTACAAGTTCCACTTTTAAAATAGTAAAATTAATGTAATAAAAGAAAATAGTAACATATATTAACTATTAAGTGAACTAGTTAGATGATAAATTATAATCAAAAATCTTTGACAATATAAGAAAAATGTTGCTACAATTTTTTTAATTAGATTAAAAATTGAAATTTTATTCAGGAATATGAAAACAAAAGTCTTATTTTTTTTGAGCTTAACTATTTTTTTCTCAGGCGTATCTTATGCAGGAGATAATATAAGCAATCAAATCGCATCTATGTTTTCAAAATCAGGTATTTCTAAAGAATCTAGTGCTATAAGCGTTGTTTCCTTAAAAACAGGCAAAAAACTATACGAGTATAATTCAAAAAAAGCACTTGCTCCTGCGTCAAATATGAAACTTATAACATCTGCTGCCGCTTTAGCTCTTTTGAAACCAGAACATAAATTTAAAACTTCTATATATCAAGATGGAAAAGTTTCAGCTGGAAAAATTTCAGGAAATGTTTATTTAAAATCTTTTGGAGATCCAGATCTTACTACAGAAAGATTATGGAAAATGGTAAGGAAATTTAAAAATACAGGCGTTAAAGAAATATCAGGTAATATTATTGCAGATGATTCTTTTTTTGATCAAAAACAAACAGGTGAAGGATGGCGTGTAAGTGATTATGGTGATTCTGTTTATAGTGCCAGAATTAGTGCTTTATCTTTAAATAGAAATACAATTGATGTTTGGTTAAGAGCAGGAGATACAAATGGTTCAAAAGGGATTGTTACTTTAGATCCAGAAAATGATTTTTTTCAAATAGAAAACAATACTTCAACAGGTGGCGGATATTCTGATTTGATAGTATCAAGAACTCTTTTACCAGATGGAAAAAATAAAATAATTGTAAAAGGTTATGTTCCTTTGAATGGTCATTATGAAAACACAAAAATTAATCTTGATAATCCAACACTTTACACGGGCTATGTTTTTAAAAAACTTTTAGAAAAAGAAGGTATAAAAGTAAAAGGAACTGTTAAAAGAGGAGTTGTTTCTAATAATTCACCTGAAATAATAAGCAGTAATTCAAGAACTCTTTCTGCTATAGTTTATGATTTTAATAAACACAGTGTAAATTTTATCGGTGAGATTCTTTTAAAATATTTAGGTGCTTATTTTAAAGGAGCTCCAGGAACAGCTCAAAAAGGTGCTGAAGTTATAAAAAAAGAGTTTTTTGAAAAACTTCTAAAAACCGATTCAAAACAACTTGTTATTGCAGATGGTTCAGGTCTTTCTCCTCTTAATAAAATTACGGCTGATCATTTTATAAAAACATTAAGTTTCATGTATAAAGATTTTGGTTATCAAAGTGATTATATTGCTTCATTGCCTCTTTCTGGTGCTGATGGAACTCTAAGAAAAAGAACTAGAAAAACAGAAGGAGAGCGTAAATTTAAAGCAAAAACAGGCTTTATCAATGGTGTATCATGCCTTTCGGGATATACTTTTAGTAAAGATGGTGAGCCTATAGCCTTTTCTATTATGATGAATAATTTTTCAAATATGTATAGTGCAGTTTCTGCACAGGATAGTATTTGTACTTTTTTAGCAAATACAAATATAAAAAATTAATTCATTAGTGTATTTTTGACTAGAATTATTTTAATAATTTTATTAGAATGTAATTTATGTATTTTGAATAGTTATATTGAATGGAAGAAAAACCGCAAGAGTATTTGGTATTTGAAGGAGAGTCTGGAGACAATTTTGTTATACCGAGTATTATACAATTTCTTGCACTTTTAAATAAAAGTGGAAAATTGACCTTTTCTATTTTTGAAAAAGCAGTTGCAAACATGTATATTTATGATGGAAATTTTACACATACAGAATTGAATAAATTAGGTGGTGTAGATGTTGTTTCTCACATGTTTTGTTGGAATTATGGAAATGGAAAATTTGCCTTCAGAAGTGATTATGTAGGGGAAAAGATTTTATATAAATCTTTGGGCAAATTAGCTCCTCAACAGATATTAATGAGGGTTATGCAAAGAAATGATGAATGTCCATATAAAAAAGATATTCATTCAAAATTTAGTTCTATAAATTGCCCTGTAGAATTAAACGAATCAAATGTTACCCATAAAGATAGACAAGACCCTATAAAAAGAAAATTAATTGAAAGATTAGAAAGAAATGAAATCGTTACTTTGTCTGATCTCATAACAGACGTTTATGAAGGTGAAGTAGAATCTTGTAGAGTTTTTCATGAACTTCTTAAATCAGGAATTGTTATTAGTTCTGAAGGTTGGGATAAAGCTTTACCTTCTAAGCATTTATTAGATGTTTTAAATATTATTTCAAAATATACTGACCAAAGTATTGCTCTTAAATTTTTGGCAGATAAAAAACATGTTTTAAAATTAGAAACAACCGATGAAGTAACAATAAGAAAATTAAAAAAACTATCTATTTTAGCTAAAGATGAATTTACACGATTATTACCTCAAGCAGATCAAAGATGGTTAGAAATGCGTGATTCTATAAATGAATATATTAAGGATTTACAAAAATAAAATGAGAAAAATAGTTTCACATACTGATGTTTTACATGGGAAGCCTTATTTAGCAGGAACAAATATAACTGTAGCATCTATAATTGAAAAAATATCAAATAATCAATCAATAAAAAGGATTTCAGAGCAACTACCTCAATTAAGTCAAGAGGATATAGTTGGAGCAATAAAATTTGCACAAGAACTTTGTAGTAAACCTTTTTGATTAGGCAAAAATAATTTATATAAAACACCTTAACAATATATTAAAAGTTATGTTATTATGATGAAATATTTTTTACAAAGGATTTGGTTAATATGAAAAAATCACTTTTAACTATTGTTACAACAGCATCACTTCTTGTTTTATCTTCTGGAATGGCTTTCGCTGTAGAAACATGGGATTGCTCTTATAAAGGCACTTGGACAGATAAAGGAGATAAAGAAGGTTCTGCTTTTACTTGGGTTATGAAATGGAAAAATACCGATGAGAAAAAAGATCTTTGGTCTGTAGAAGGAAAATACAAAGACGAAGATGGTGAAGCAAATATAAAAGGAACTTGTACTGGAGAATCTTGTATATTTGAACAACTTTATACTTCTGGTAAATGGAAAAATGAAACCTATTATTTTATTGGTAAATATAACGATAAAGAATCTAAAACAGGTGTAGAAAGTTCTTTCAAAGGAACTTGGGGTAACTCGGCAGATAATAGAACCGATGGCGGTGGCTGGGAAGCAAAAGCTCTTTGTAAAGAAGTTGAATAAAATTTAGGATTTTAAGAGGACCGTTATTAGAACGTTCCCTACACAATAATACTGTGATTTTCTTTAAAAGTAAGGAATGCTTTGAAAGCATTCCTTTTTATATACTCTCATACATTTAAAATACAAAAAAACGGGCTTTTTTGCAAAATACAATTAATAAAACAGAATCTCTAAACAAAATTAAAACAACTGATGGAATAAAATTTATTCTAATATCATCTTTTTGTTTTGCTATTATAAATGTAATGGTAAAAAAACTTGATAATATACCTACTTATGAAATAGCTTTTTTTAGAACCTTTATATCACTAATAATGAGTTATTATTCAATAAAAACCCTTTCTTTAAATCCTTGGGGAAATAATAAAAAATATTTGATTCTTAGAGGCTTATTTGGAACAATAGCGTTTTTATTATTTTTTTATACATTGCAAAAAATGCCTTTGGCAACTGCAATAACTGTACAATATCTTGCTCCTATTTTTACCACCATAATTTCTGTTTTTTTTCTAAAAGAAAAAATTAAAATTTCTCAATGGTTCTTTTTTGCAATTTCTTTTTCAGGAATTATTTTTTTAAAGGGATTTGATTCTAGAGTTTCAATTTATTATCTTGTTATAGGTATAATATCTGCATTCTTATCTGCATCTGCTTATAACTGCATTAGAAAGCTTAAAGATTATGATCATCCTGCTATTATTGTATTTTATTTTCCTCTTGTTTCAATTCCTATAATTGGACCTTATACTATTTTAAATTGGGTTCAACCTTATGGAATACAATGGTTTTATTTATTAGCAACAGGTTTTTTAACTCAAATAGCTCAAATATATATGACAAAAGCTTTTCATAGTGATAAATTATCTGTCGTTTCAAATTTTAGCTATATTGGTGCTGTTTTTGCCCTATTTTTTGGATATTTTATTTTTGACGAAAAAATATCATTACTTTCAGGTTTTGGTATTATTTTAGTTATCTTAGGAGCAATATTAAGCTCTATCTATAAAAATTAAGTTCCAAAAATTATTTTTGAAATCCATTCTATTATTTCTTTATTATAATAAAATGCAACTAATAAAAATATTGGCATAACTACATAAGAAACAATAAGATAACCATAACTAAAAATTGTAAGTACAATAAGTAAAACAGGAGAGGTTTTATTTTCTACCAAGGAAAAATTAATTTGAGATTTTAAATTATTTATAATATCTTTAACTATCAAGCTCTCAGTATTTTTAAGAATTTCTTCATAAATTTCTTGAAATTTAACACAAATAGAAAGCTGTTCTGTTTTTACAACTAAATAAATATTATTTTCACCAACCAGAGAGTATTCAGCTTCTTTTATTGGTATCATATATTGTTCTTTTTCTGAAGTTAATACTATCATTTCTAAAACTATTGTTATAGAACATGAAATACTTTCTGAAGAGTTATTTAAATATAAACTAGCTGTTGTTTTGTTTTCTAATTTTTCCATAAAAAATTACCAATTTATAATATTATTAACAAATTTTTTATTATCTAACGATAAAATATTAGATTTTGTTCCACTAGAAAATGAATCGGTTAAAATTGATGTATCTCCTAAAACAATTACTTTTCCATTTCCAATATTAGATACCGCTACAACAGAAACAGGGCCTTTATTAAAACTTTGAATTCTAAAACTATCATTAGAGGTAGTCATTATTTCTTTTGTAATATTTGTATCAATTGGAGTGATTCCACCACTTTTAACATTTACACTTGATGAGCCATAGAAAGCAACTGAGGTTATATTTTTATTTATAAAATGATCAATAAATTTATTTGGAATTATATAATCAGGATTAGATGATAACATATATGATTTATTTTTTTCTTTAACAATATCAGTATTTATATTTAAATTAGCATAAGCTAAAATTTTATTTATTGAATTATTAGAAAAACCTGTATAACCACCCCATTCACCACTTACTATAAGTTTTTTACCTGATTTTACATAGCTAACTATTTTTTTTATATCTTCATCAAGATAATCTAAATAAGGTGATGGTATAAAAAGTGTATCGATATCATTATTATTATCTAAAGTTAAAAAATTTCCAGAAAAAACCGTAAAATTATTATCTTGAACTATTTTTGAAAAATTACCTAATAAATTTGCATTGTCTGTTGTATTATTTCCAAAAGGTAATTTACCTGTTTCGATAAAAAAATTCTTTTCTTTTAGTTTTTCTAATTTTAAGTCTCCTGCATTTACTTTAAGATTATTTGATATATCAAAATTAGCAAAATCTTTTGGCTTAAAACCAGTTTTTGAAATACTTAAAAACATACTAGGAGATATTTCATAAACATTTATTTTAAAATTACCATCTGAATCACTTGTAGTTGACATGTTATTTAGATTTATTAAAGCTGAATCTATGCCTTCTCCAGTACTTGATAAAACTCTACCAGATACAACTCCTGCTACTTTAAAAAGATTTACTGTTATAATCAAAGGTTTTTCTGAAATTATATTTTGTTTTAAGTTTTCTGAAGTTAATAAGGTATTCAAATAACCATCAGCAGAAACTTCAATAGAATAAGTATTAATATCATTTGCTATAGAAAATTTAGCATTTCCCTCTTCATCTGTTTTTTTTAATTCATCTTTTCCCTTATAAATTAATTTTACATTTGAATTTGTGATAATTTTTTTGCTCAAGCCGTCAATTACTTTTATAGAAGCCTCATTTAATTTGCTACTAGAAACGGTTAAACCAGTTGTTATTGAAGTTGGTTTTGGAATTGGATCTTCACAAGAAAAAATAAAAGCCGATAAAAACAAAAGTAAAGAAATCTTTTTCATCTAAAAATCCTAAAAATACTAACTAAATATATTCTAGCAGTTTTTTTTATATTTAGGCAAAAGTAATGAGTAATTAGTGAAAAGTAATGAGTAAGAAGTAATGAGTGATAAGATTAAGCTAATCTCATAACTTTTTACTTTTCACTTCTAACTTATCTAAGGTTTATTTTTATTGCAAAAAACAGAAAAGCTATTTCTAATATGATACTATTATTCAAAAAATTTAATAATTTTCAGGTTAAATCAAATGGGAAACAAAATAAAAATTGTTAGTATGGGTAAATATTTACCAGAAAGAATTGTAACCGCTGAAGAGTTTGAAAAAGAACATGGAATTGAAGCTGGTTGGTCTGTTAATATGTCTGGTGTTTCTGAAAGACATTTTGCTAATGAAAAAGAAACTTGTTCTTTTATGGGAGCAAGAGCTTTAGAAAAAGCTTTGGAAAAAGCTGGTATGGTTTATGAAGATTTAGATGTAATAATTGGAGCTTCTGGTTCTTTTGATCATCCAATTCCATACAATGCGTGTCTTATTCAAAGAGAAATGGGTAAAGAAATGTCAGGAACTCCTTGCTGGGATGTTGATAGTACTTGTTTAAGTTTTGTTACTGCATTAGATGTTTTAAGCTATATGATAGAAGCTGGTAGATATAAAAATGTTGCAATTGTTACAAGTGAAATATCATCTAAATCTTTAAACTATAATGAAAGAGAATCTTCTACTTTACTTGGTGATGGTGCTGTTGCAACAATAATAACTAAAACTCCTGAAGGTGAATCTTCAATGATTTTAGGTGCAGAAATGCAAACTTTTTCAAAAGGTGCTTATCATACATCAGTTTTAGGTGGTGGAAATGCAATCCATCCTAATAGTAAAGATTCAAAACCAGACGATTTTACTTTTACAATGAAAGGAAGAGCTATTTTAGAAATGTCTTTTGAACTTTTACCAAAGTTTCTTGAAAAATTGTTTATGAAATCAAATGTTCATCCTAGTACCTTAGCTCTTTTTGTACCTCATCAAGCAAGTAAATTTGCTTTAATAAAAGGTCGTGAATTATTAGCTCTTACTGGTTTTAATCCAGATAACTTAGTTGATATTCTTGCTACACATGGAAATTGTATTGCCGCATCTGTTCCTATGGCACTTCATGATGCTATTGAGCAAGGAAGAGCTAAAAGAGGCGATAAAATTGCTCTTGTTGGTACAGCTGCTGGTTTATCTTTAGGTGGCGTTATTTTAGTTTATTAAAATACTTATAGAAATCTTAACTCAACCCCCATCCCTTTCTCTTTGCAAAAAGAGAAAGGGTGAAATTACTTAAATTATTTATCACAATGAACTTATATAATGTTAAAAATTACCGATCTAATTAAAGAATATCCAAATAAAAAAATATTTAATGGAGTTAACCTTTTTATAGGGGTTAAAGACAAAATAGGTTTAATTGGACCAAATGGTTTTGGTAAAACGACTTTAATGAAAATACTTATGAATGAAGAATCTTATGATTCTGGAAGTATTTACAAAGCCCCAAATATTAACATAACCTATTTAAAACAAGAGTTACCAGAATTTAAAAATATAAAGCTTATTGATGAAGTAAAAAATACTTTTCCTAAAATTGTAGAATTACAAAAAGATATTAATGAAATAGAATTAGAAATTTTAAATGAAAAAAATGAAGCAAAACTAGAAACTTTATTAAATACTTACACAAAAATTCAACAAGAATTAGATATTTTAGATGTTTATTCTTTAGAAGTTGAAATGTTTAAAGTTTTAAAAGGGCTTGGTTTTAGAGAAGAAGATTTTGAGAAAAAAATTGGCGAATTTAGTGGTGGTTGGCAAATGCGTTTGTATTTGGCTAAACTTTTACTTCAAAAACCAGATTTATTATTATTAGATGAACCAACAAATCATCTTGATATGGAAGCAATAGAATGGTTAGAAAGTTATTTAGCTAGTTATGAAAATGCTTTTATTCTTATTTCTCATGATAAAAGGTTTTTGAATAAAACTGTCAAGAAAATAGTAGAATTAGAAAGTTTTTTATTAGAAGAATATCCAGGTAATTATTCTGATTTTGAAGTCTTAAAGAAAAAACGATTAGAAACATTAGTTTCTGAAAAAGAAAGACAAGAAAAAGAAATTAAAAGAGTTCAAGATTTTATTGATAGATTTAGAGCAAAAGCAACTAAAGCAAGTCAAGTTAAAAGTCGTGAAAAAATGTTGGCAAAAATAGAACATATAGAAATAGCAAAAGAAAATGAAAGTATAAAATTCAAATTTCCTTTACCAAAACAAACAGGTAGAATAGTTATGAAATTTAAGAATTTAAAAAAAGATTTTGAAGGCAGAAATATTTTAGATTCTAAAAAAGAGCTTTGGATAGAAAGAGGAAATAAAATTGCTATTATTGGAGCTAATGGTGTTGGAAAGACAACTTTAATAAAAATGATAACAGGTGAAGAGGCTTTAACAGGTGGAGAAATTGAATTTGGTCATAATGTTGAATTTAGTTATTTTGCTCAAAATCAAGCCGAAAAACTTAATATGGAAAATACAGTTATAGATGAAGTTTATGATATGGTTCCAGAATGGCCTTTGACTAGAGTAAGAACCCTTTTAGGATGTTTTTTATTTAAAAATGAAAAGGTTTTTCAAGAAATAAAAACTCTTAGTGGTGGAGAAAAAAGCCGTTTGGCTATTGCAAAAATGTTATTAGAACCAAAAAATCTTTTACTTATAGATGAGCCAACAAACCATTTAGATATTTATTCAAAAGAAGTTCTTATTGATGCCTTACAAGATTTTCCTGAAAGTATTGCAGTTATTTCTCATGATAGAGATTTTATTGCCAGAGTTTGTAATAAAGTACTTGAAATAAGTGATAAAGAACTAAAAATTTATGATGGTAGTTATGATTTTTATTTAGAAGAAAAAAATAAAGAGCTATTAAAGCAAGAGAATATTCAAAAAGAAGAAAAACCAGAAGTAGAAAAACAACAACAAGCTAAAGAATATAGAAATGAACAAAAAGAAAAGCAAAAAAACTTAGCAAGTTTAGAGAAAAATATCATAAAAATAGAAGAGAGGATAAAGGTTATTGAAAAAGATCTTTATGATCCTGATATATATAATGATTCTTCAAAAATGGTTAAGCTCAATACAGAATATAGTAAACTAAAAACTGAGCTTGAACAAAAATATGAAGATTGGGAAAGTTTGAGTACATAATGAAAGAATTTAACCCAGATTCTCTAACTGATTTGCTAAAAGCAAAATATTTAGAGATAAAAGATAGCCAAATAGGTAAATATTTTTTTATGTATTTTTTACATCTAATGGGTTTTTTAGCTTATGAAGAAAAAGATACTATTGCGATTTATTCAGATAAAAATGATATTTTTAAAGTTGATTTACCAATAATAGATTCTAAAGAAAAATTTGATGAACTTGAGAAAATTCATAAAAACTTAGAAAAATTTTCTAAATTAATCAAAAAGAAATTTAAAGAACAAGAAAATCAAGGTTTATCTTTTATTTCAGATTTAATTTCTTAGTATTTTTAGTCAAAAAAATATGCATATACGAAGTATTTATCATAAATAATATATTTGACAAAAAATGAATTATAAAATATGATAAAAAAAAAGGTTATTGATAAAATAATTTTTTAAATTAAAATAATTAAGGGCTAATTATGATAAAAACATCTATTAAACTTTCAAAATTTATTTATGATAATACAAAATAAATAAAAATAACATTCGATTATGATTATGAATTAAAAGAAAAAATTAGAAAAATTCCAAATATAAAATACTCTAAAACCAATTTTTGTTGGTATATTCCTTATGCTTCTGAAAATCTAAAAAAAATATTATTTTTATTCAAAGATCAATATGATATTGATTATTCAGATATTATTCCAAATAAAATTAAAATACCTGAAAGTAAAAATAATATAGATATAATAATGAAAAGTTTTTTAGATAAATTAGAAGTAAAAAGATATAGTTTAAATACAATAAAGGGATATAAATCTATGTTTTATGATTTTTTACATTTTTTTAATGATAAAAACAAAGATATTGATTTTATTTCAAAAGAAGATATTAATTTATACCAATTGCATCTTATAAAATCTAAAAATATTTCAGAGTCCTATCAAAATCAATCAATAAATGCAATTAAATTTTACTATGAATCTGTAAAAGGATTAAGAAGAGAAATTTATGAT
>JBBTGK010000144.1:0-7375 GCA_038060635.1 Cyanobacteriota bacterium
CTTTACCGTTGAAAGTAGCTTTTTCTTTAATATCTGATGTTGTTCCTGTTGTATCTTGAGGAATTGTACTAGAATTAACTACTGGAGATGCTGATACTGCTGGTGTAGTAGTAGTAGTAGTTGTTGTTGTTGTTGCTGGTGCTGCTGTTGCTGATACAACTGGAGTTTGTGTAGCTGTTGCAGTTGTTGCAGGTGTAGTAGTAGTAGTAGTAGTTGTTGTTGTATCACCAGGTTTAGCTGTTGCAGCTACTGTTGGATCTACCGCAGGTGCACAACCAGCTAATAAAGCTACTGTTGCTGCAAAAGCGATTCCTTTTGTAAATTTTTGTTTAAGCATAATATGCCACTCCTTTAGAGTTTCAATAAATTGTAGTATGTTAAGGGACGAGTCGGCATGTACAAAAACAAAAACGAGTTAACGTTTTCTTACTTGCATACATTCTCTGTACTACGATGACTAGTGCGTTGATTACTTCATCTCGATGAATTTCTTCATCTATTGTAATTTAATCATCTAAGACAACTTTACACAGTATTCTCAAACACATAAAATTGTTTTCATGTAAAGTTTCATTTCAATGTTCTTAAAGTAAATTTAACCTTACTTATACCTTAAGATAGTATCACCTATTTTATAAAGTGTCTAGTATTAATTAAAAAATAAATGAAATATAAAATAAATAAGTAAAATAGCTATTTTTTTTTATATTTTTTTTATTAAAAAAATAAATATTACAATTTTTTATAAAAAATATAAAAAAATCAAAAAAATATAATTTTAGTAAAATCAAAAAAAACTCTTTAGAATTTTATAAATTAAAAAATTATTTTTCATGAGTATAATTTTTTTAATACAAAAAAAGATATTTTTGATATAATGCTAGGACATACAAATTTAAATTATAGGGCTTTAAAATGAATGATACTGAAATAAAAACTGAAATAAAATATGATGAAAATGCTATAACAACACTAAGTTCCTTAGATCATATTAGGCTTCGTTCTGGAATGTATATTGGTCGTTTAGGAAATGGAACTCATCCTGATGATGGAATATATGTTCTTATAAAAGAAGTTATTGATAATGCTATTGATGAATACATTATGGGTAATGGTAAAAAAGTTGAAATTTCCATTACAGAAAAAGAAGTTTCTATTAGAGATTATGGAAGAGGAATCCCATTAGGAAAAGTAATTGATTGTGTTTCTAAAATAAATACTGGTGCAAAATATAATACAAATGTATTTCAATTTACAGTTGGTTTAAATGGAGTTGGTACAAAAGCCGTAAATGCCTTATCCTCATCTTTTTTTGTAAAAAGTGTTCGAGATGGTGAATTTTTTTCTGCTTATTTTGAAAAAGGAATTTTAATAAGTCAAGATGAATGTAAAACTGAAGAAGAAACGGGTACTTTTGTAAAATTTACACCTGATGAAAGTATCTTTGGTGCTTATTTATATAATCAAGCTTTTTTAACTAAAAGATTTTGGTATTATGCATATTTAAACATAGGATTAAAAATTAAATTTAATGGAGAACGATTTTATTCAAAACAAGGGCTTTTTGATCTTTTAGAAAAAGAAGTTGGAGAGCAAAAAATATATCCTCAAATATATTATAAATCAGATACTTTAGAGTTTTCATTTACTCATATAAGTTCTTATGGAGAAAACTATATTTCTTTTGTAAATGGACAACATACAATAAATGGAGGTACTCATCAATCTGCTTTTAGAGAAGGTATTTTAAAAGGTATAAATGAATATTCTAAAAAAGATTTTCAGGGAGCTGATATAAGAGAAGGAATTTTTGGAACAATTGCTATAAAAGTGCAAGATCCTATCTTTGAATCTCAAACAAAAAATAAATTAGGTAATAATGAAATAAGATCTCCTATTATTCAAGAAGTAAAAACAGCAGTAGAAGATTTTTTACATAAAAATAAACCTGTAGCGGATAGAATATTAGATAAAATTCTTTTTAATGAAAAACTTAGAAAAGAACTTCAAAATGTAAAAAAAGTTGCTAAAGAAAGAGCGAAAAGAGTTTCAATAAAAATACCTAACTTAAAAGATTGTAAATATCATTTAAATGATAATACAGATGATGGAAAAGAATCTATGATTTTTATTACCGAAGGTCAATCTGCAAGCGGTTCTATAGTTGTAACAAGAAATGTTTATACTCAAGCTGTTTTTCCTCTTAAAGGTAAGCCTATGAATTGTTTTGAGACTAAATTAGAAACAGTTTATAAAAACGATGAACTTTATAATATCATGCAATCTTTGGGTATTGAAGAATCTATTGATAATTTAAGATATAACAAAGTTGTTATTGCAACAGATGCCGATGTTGATGGATTACATATACGTAATCTTTTAATTACCTATTTTTTACAATTTTTTGAAGCCGTTGTACTAAGAAATCATTTATATATTTTAGAAACACCTTTATTTAGAGTAAGAAATAAAAAAGAAACAATTTATTGTTATTCTGAAAAAGAAAGAGATTTGGCACTAAAAAAACTAAAAAACAACTCAGAAATAACTCGTTTTAAAGGTTTAGGTGAAATATCACCTTCGGAGTTTGGGCAATTTATTGGAAAAGATATAAGATTAATTCCTGTGTCTGTTGATGAAATTCAGATAATACCTAAACTTTTAGGCTTTTATATGGGAAAAAACACACCTGAACGTAAAAATTATATTATGAATAAATTGATTTAACTTTATTTATTCAAAAATGTGTAAATTAGAAAATGTCTAAAAGCTTTAAAATAAATCCCAGAGTACTGGGAACCCTTTTTGTATTAAAACCAAAGCAAAGCTTTGGAAACAAAATGAAATTTTGTTTAACCTCGAAGCATAGCTTCGAGGCATTAATTAATAAAATAAAAAAAAATCAAAATTATACAGAGTTTTTACTAAATAATTAAACTATTTGGAGGTTTAAAAGAAATGGCTAATGAATTAAAGAATTTAATGGATAGCAACTTTATGGGATATGCTTCTTATGTAATAAAAGAAAGAGCTATTCCAGAAATTGAAGATGGATTAAAACCCGTTCAAAGACGTATTTTACATAGTCTTCATGAAGTTGATGATAATAAGTTTCATAAGGTTGCAAATATTGTAGGGCATACAATGAAATACCATCCGCATGGAGATGCAAGTATTTCAGATGCTTTAGTAAATATTGCACAAAAAAACTTTTTTATTGAACAACAAGGTAATTTTGGAAATGTAATAACAGGGGATCCTGCTAGTGCTGCGAGATATATTGAGTGTAAAATATCTGCACTTGCAAAAGAAACAATGTTTAATGATGAAATAACTGATTATGTTGATAGTTATGATGGGAGAAATAAAGAACCTGTTGTTTTTCCTGCAAAAATTCCCGTATTACTTATGTGTGGTGTTGAAGGAATAGCAGTAGGTCTTTCTACAAAAATATTGCCTCATAATTTTATAGAATTATTGGAATCTCAGATAAAAATTATAAAAGGGGAAGATTTTGAAATATATCCAGATTTTCCTCATGCTGGTTCTATAGATGTTAGTGATTATCAAAATGGCAAAGGTAGAATAAAAATAAGAGCAAAAATTGAAGTAACTGACAATAAAACGCTTTTAATAAAAGAAATACCTTTTGGAACGACAACAGAATCGATTATAGCTTCTATAGAAAATGCTATAAATAAAGGAAAGTTAAAAATATCTTCTATAAATGATTTTACAACAGAAAAAGTTGAAATTGAATTAAAAATAGGTCACGGAGTAAATGCAGAAAGTATTTTACCTCGTTTATTTCTTTATACTGATTGCGAAATAATAACTTCTTCTAATGTAACTGTAATAAAAAAAGGATTGCCTGTAGAAACGGATGTTAAAGAAATCTTGCATTATAATACAACAAGATTAATTCACGTTTTGGAAAGAGAATTAAATACTAATTTATTAAAATTAAAAGCAAAATTACATGAAAAAATAATAACCAGAATTTTTATAAAAAATAAAATTTATTCATTGTTAGAAGAGGTAGATGATTTTAAACAAGTTGAAAAAATGATTTTACTTGCTTTTGATGATTATAAGGAAGAATTAGTTTCAATTGTTACCAATGATTATGTAGATAAACTATTATCAATTCCAATTAAAAGAATATCCAAGTTTGATCTCAAAAAAACAATAGAAGAAATAGAAGATATTAATAAAGAAATAGAAAGAATAAATAATAATTTAAAAAATATAAACAAATATACTATTAAATATATTGAAAATCTTATAAATAAATATAAAGATATTTATGTAAGAAAAACTGAAATAGGTAAATTTGAAAGTATTGATATTACGAAAGTAGCTGTTTTGGATCTCAAAGTTGGATATGATAAAAAAACAAATTATTTAGGCTCTGAAATAAAAGCAGAAGATTTTATCCAGTGTTCTTCTTTTGATAAAGTACTTATTCTTTTTAAAAATGGTGATTATAAAGTAATCAATATTCCTGAAAAACTTTTTTTAGAAGGTAAAATTTTAAACTTTTTTAGACAAGGTGAATTAAGAGTAATCCATGTTATTTATTCTGAAAATGATACTGGAATTCATTATATGAAAAAATTTGTAGTAAATAAGTTTATTATTGATAAAGTTTATAGATTTATTCCAGAAAACTCAAAATTAGTATATTTTTCTATGGATGAAAATCCTATAATTCAAATAGATTATAGTTATCAAAAAAGAGCAAAAATTAGTACTGAATATATACATTTAGGAAGATTATTAACAAAATCAGTAACAGCAATGGGAAATCAAGTTTCTACAAAACCAATTTCTAAAATATCTAATGCTAAAAAAGATGTTTTAAAAATGTTTGAAGCTCAACCTGAAGAAGTAATGAGATTAAAACCTCCATCTGAAGAAATTCCTACACTTTTTGAAACTTAAATTAAAAAGGTAATGCTTTTAAAGCATTACCTACATCTTGTTTTCTTTTAAAAATAACTATTCAGTTGCAAAACCATAACTATGTAATCCTGGTAAGTAATTAACACCATAATATGTAAATATTACAGCAACAAAACCTAAAATAGCTAATATAGCAGAAGTTTTACCTCTTATACTCATACCAACTCTTGAATGTATATAAGAACCATAAAAAAGCCATGTCATAAGAGAAGCTGTTTCTTTTGGATCCCAACTCCAATATGTTCCCCAAGCATGATTAGCCCACATTGCACCAGTAATAATACCAAATGCTAATATAGGAAAACCAAAAAGAATTAATTTGTAAGTAAGATCATCAAAAAAATCTATTTCTGGATTTATACCAGTTTTTAAAGTTAATCTAGAATTTGAGTTATCATTAGCCATAGGCATATCAGCAACCATTGCCATATTTGAATCAGAAAGAGACGGCCCTGTTGAAGCCAACGACAATTTTGAAGGAGTTAAGTTTTCTTTTCTTGATTTATTATTATGTAAATATAATAAAACTAAATAAGCAATCGCAGTTGTTGTAGATAGTAAAAACACAGAATAACTAACTATCATAGCAGTTGTATGAATTTTTATCCAATAACTTTGAAGTGCAGGCACAAGTGGATCATTACCTCTATAATTTCTAGGTAAAATACTTGCAATTCCAATGAGTATTGCAATTCCAGGAGGCATAACAATACCTAATAAATCATTTTTATACATTTTATAGACTACAAGAAAAAGAATAGTTGCAACAGATGTCATTAGTATCATAGATTCATAAAAATTACTCCATGGCACATGACCAGAAACAATAGTTTTTGCAACCAAAGCTCCAATTGAAGTAGCTGCAGTAAAGATCATCCCCACATAACCCAATGTAGATGTTATTTGAGCTTTCTGAGAATCTTTATTTTTTGTAACTATACCAAAAAGAAAAAGTATAAAACTTATCAATGCAGCCCAAAAGGTTGCTGTAACAAGGTTTATTTCTAATAAATTTAAATCCATATTTTATTTTTACCTTTAATATTTTAAATAAAGTAATTATTACCTTATATAATAAATTATACAATTTCTTTTTAATTTTAAATCAAATCTTTTAAAAATATTTATTTAATAATACATAAGAATAAACGCTAATGGTGCAATAATTCCAGCTAAAGAAATAACTCCACCTTTACCTAAAACACCTTCTTTTCCTTTTTTCATAAAAATACCTGAAATTGCTATTACTAATAAAGAAATTGCAAAAAAATCTGAATAGTAAACCCATGCTTTTTTTATTTTGTTTTTATGTAAAAAATTTAGTGCGTGTAGGATAGGTCTTCTACTTAAAAACTCATAATTTGAAATATTTTCTTTTGTATTAATAATAATTTTTTCATCTCTATTTAAAACAACTTGAATTATATCTTTTGATGGATAAAAAACATTATTTTTTTTAAAACTTTTATATATATCAAATTTATAAAGAATTTGTTGTATTTCTGATTCAGAAATATTTTTTTTATCTTGAATTGCAGAAATATTTATTTTTTTTGTATTTAACATATAATTTGGATTCCAATCATCTAAGTGGTTTAAAGAAAAACCCGAAATTGAATAAACAATAGTTAAACCAAAAAAAAAGTAACCTAAATATCTATGAATAATAATATTAATTCTTCTAAAATTTGCCATTTTATTTATTATCCTAAAAAATGCTAACATATTTAATTATAATAGATTCAATTTGTTTACTAATATTTGCAGATAAAATATTTATATTTTTTTAAATATCTCAATAAATTAAAATACATAAAAACTAATAAGATATTTCATATATTTTCCTATCATTATTTAATTTCAGATATTAACGTTATATTAAAAATAACTTTTAGTAGCTTCTATAAATATGGTACAATCAATTGATTTTACGTTTTTAATTATCTTTAATATAATAATATGGAGCAACTTTTATGAAAAAGCTTATAATATTTAGTTTATTACTAGGAATATCTTTTATTTCAAATATTTCTTATGCAAAAGTTAATTCAGAAGATAAAATTCTTCTTGAAAAAGCTAAATCTTATTTTTCTCCATTACCAAATAGAGTAACTGATAGTAAAGAAAATAAAACTTCGCTTGATAAAATTAATCTTGGTAAAGCTCTATTTTTTGAAAAAAAACTTTCATTAAATAACTCGATGAGTTGCAATACTTGCCATAATTTAAAAACTTATGGTGTTGATAATCAAGAAACTTCTTTGGGGGTAAAAGGAAAAAGAGGTGGTAGAAATTCTCCAACTGTCTATAATGCGGGTCTTCATCTATCTCAATTTTGGGATGGAAGAGCAAAAGATTTAGAAGCTCAAGCTGGTGGTCCTATTTTAAATCCTGTAGAAATGGCTATGCC
>JBBTGK010000145.1:0-3949 GCA_038060635.1 Cyanobacteriota bacterium
TTATATCAAAATACTTGAATTATTACAATAATATTTCATTATTTTTCTACTATCTATTTAAAGATATATTATACTAGGAATCTCTGCTAAATGGAATTACTGAAGCATTTTTTTTGTTTGACCAGGGAATTAGACTCATAATATTTATCCTTTGTAAAAAATAATATAATCTAAGTTCATTACACATCGTAACACAAGTATTAAATATGTTTTAAATCACGTTTTAGATTGATTTTTATCAAATAACATAAAAAATATAAAAAAAAAGTTATTTTCTACAAAAAATAAATAATTATTTTAATTATAATTTTCCTACATTAACTTTATTAAGATTTGCATAAAAACCATTCTTAGCTAACAACTCTTTATGATTTCCTTCTTCTATTAATTTTCCATGTTTTAAAACTAAAATTTTATCAGATGTTTCTATTGTAGATAATCTATGAGCAATTATTATTGCAGTTCTTCCATTCATTAATTTATTCATTGCTGTTTTTATATTACCTTCAATTTCTGGGTCTATATTACTAGTAGCTTCATCAAAAACAAGTAAATTAGGATTTTTTAATAAAGCTCTTCCAAAACTTATTAATTGTTTTTCACCTGCACTTATATTATTACCATTTTCTTTTATTTCTGTATTATATCCATCACTAAGTTTTGATATTGAAGAATCTATTCCTAGATAAGTCATTAGTTCTTTTATTTCAGTTTCACTTTTATTATTTTGTTTTAAAATTAAATTTTCATAAATTGTACCAGGAAAAAGGATATTTTCTTGTAAAACTAATCCAATACAATTTCTTAATTCATCTTTATCAATATCTCTTATATTAATACCATTTATTAATATTTCACCTTTTTGTGGTAAATAAAATTTTAATAATAAACTAATTAATGTTGTTTTTCCACTTCCTGTAGGCCCTACAATTGCCCAATGTTCTCCAGATGGACATTTAAAACTTAACCCACTTAAAATCCAATCAGTTCTTTCTGAATATTTAAAATAAACATCTTTAAATTCTATATTTAACCCTTTTTCTTTATTTGGTATTTTTAAAGGATTTTCTTTTTCTATTATATTAGCTTTGGTATCAAAAAGTTCAAAAATTCTTATTGCACCAGAAATACCTTTTTGAAAGGTTGTAAATTGTCCTGAAAGCTCTATAATTGGCATAAAAAAATAGCTTAAAGAATTTATAAATAGAATAAGGCTACCCAAAGTCATTGTTCCTTTTACAATCATATCAGATCCAATATATAAAATTATTACAGTGGCAATTGATTGTAAAAAAAACATCATATTAAAAAAAGTATTAAAAAAACTATTGGTGTAACTATCTAATTCATATTTTTTCTTGCTTCGTCTTTCAAGTTCATTAACAACTCTCTTCTCTTGTCCAAAAATTTGAACTATTGCAATACCATTTATTATTTCTGTAACGTAACCAGAAACATCGGCAACATATTCTCTTAATAATATTAGTTTTGGAGAGATAAATTTATTAAAAAAGAAAGAACTTATTAGCATTAATGGTATAAACATCATAAGTGTAAGAGCAATTAAAGAGTTGTATTTAAAAAATATAACACCTAAAACAGATATTAAAATAAGAATACTACTTAAAACAGTTGTTATTGATGAAGTAAATAGAACTACCATTTCATTTGTATCATTTTCAATTCTTGAAACAGATTTACCTGTGGTTGATTTATCAAAATAAACCATATCCAATTTTAATAAATGAGCAAAGGCATCAGTTTTTATTTTTGCTACAATTGTTTGACCCAAATTTTCTAATTTCATTATTTCAATATAATTAGTGAAAAAACCCACAATTAGTATTACAAAGTAAATTGTTAATAAAACAACTAAACCATTGAAATTTTTAGGAATAATAAAATCATCTACTGTTTTTTGTATTATTATAGGCCCTGCAACTTTTACAGCGGTATTAAAAAATAACAAGAAAAGGCAAAACACAAATTCTTTATAATGAGGCTGAATATATTTTTTTAATCTTTTTATTAAAAAGATCTCATTTTCTTTTTTTTCCAAAATATTTAAATTACTATTAAAATAGCCAAGTTATCTAAAAATTTATACTTTTCATTAGCTAAAAGTATTTTTATTACAGTATTATTATCAAATAAAATATTGGTTCTATTTGGCTTTCCTATAGCTCCACCAGCTCTTTGTATCATAGGAAATTTACCAATCCGAGAGATATTATTTTTTGCTTTTTCCAAATCATCAGAATATTCTACCAAGCCGTATTTTATTATTTTTTCAGGATTAACATCAACTTTACCACCTTTTGACAATTTATAAGCTTTATCAAAAGTAGCACCTGAAAGTAAAAAAGGAGCTTGAGTCGCTTTCAATTTTTCTTTTAATGATTCTTCATGAACTAAAAGAGGAGCTACAGCAGGTTCTATACCAAAATCAGTTGCATCAATAATAAGCCCTGTGATATTTTCGTTATTTTCAGCTATTTTATTATTAAGATTATAAAAATCACCTAGATTAGCAATATAAAATGTTTTAATAACATTCAAGTCTTTTTTTTCTTCTTTTTCAAGAGTTTGAATTTCATCTGCATATTTTGTAAGTCTTTTATCCAAATCTAGGGCATAAGCTAAACTACCATTTCCAAAAATAGGAACATATAATTCTACTTCTACAGAATTATCATCAAGAATTTTTTCCTCCCCTATTTGTCTTGCACCCTTTATTACAGCTTCTATTTGAGTTTTTACAATTAATTGATGAGATTTTTTAGAATCACATTCATCAGCAGTTAAATCTGTTTCACATTCTCCTTCTGAGATACCAGAAACATTTTTTTTAGATGTTATTTGAACATTACCCAATGCTTTTGCTATATTTCTATAGGCATCACTTCTTGCGGCAACTCTTGCTTTAAGTCTTCTTTGACCATTAGAGCCTGTTTCAGGTGCTATTCCTCTACCTTTTACTTTTACTATTCTATTATTCCAATCTATTTCACCACCATCTATTTTTTTTATAAGTTTTGATGGTTCTTCAGAATTAGCATTTGAAAAACTCAATAAATTTATGAAAATAAGAAACAAAAATAAAATTTTATTTCTAAAAAAAGTAGTCATTTTTATTTTTCCTAATTTCCATATCTTAAATTATTTAAGTTTTGATACGAGTAATCTTTTAATTGATAATCTATTGTTTGATTATTAAATAATGAATCTATTAATAATTGCTTATTATCTTGTGAATAGATATTATATATTATAACATCAATAAAGTTTTTTTGTTCTGTACTATTTAGTTTCTGTTCAGTTGCTAAAATACTTAAAACATTAACTTTTTTATCCTCAAAAGCAAATTTTTGAGCAACTTGATTTATAAAATATGTATAAGAACCATTTTTATTAAATTTATTACTTGCAAGAAGAGAAAGAACCATTTCTTTATTACCTTCATTATCTAAAGTTGAAAAAACAGTATCAATTAAATTTTTTTGAGAATTTATAGAAAGATTATATTGACCTGAAAAAAGGTTTAGTAATTTTGCTCTATCTTTAGAATAAAAAGTATAATCTTTTTTCATTAAAGAAATGAAATTAATTCTTGAAGCTTCACTTAAATAAGCATTAGATAAAAGAGTTTCTAAAACGGAAACTTTACCTTCTAAATATAATTTTGATGAAAAATCTATTATCATATTTTCTTCCCTAGAAGAAAGGTTTTTTCTATAAGCAATTTTTTTTAAAATAGGTGCTGATTGATAAGAATTCATTCCATAAAGTTTTTCTATTTCTAAATAAGCTCCAGAATCATAATTATTAGGTTTTGGTTTAAATGGAATACTAGGGTTATTAAAAGGATCATTATTTATAGGTTTTGGTTTGTTGTTAAAAGGATCATTATTTATAGGTTTTGGTTTGTTGTTAAAAGGATCATTATTTA
>JBBTGK010000145.1:4049-6302 GCA_038060635.1 Cyanobacteriota bacterium
TAGGTTTAGGTTTATTGTTAAAAGGATCATTATTTATTATAGGTTTAGGTTTATTGTTAAAAGGGTCGTTATTTATAGGTTTTGGTTTAAAATAATAAGGCGAATTACCTGTAGGAGTTGGTGTAGGGGTAGGAGTTGCTTTTGGTTTAGAAAATGGATCGTTATATTTATCGGCTATTTGAAATGTATTATTTGAAAAACCAGATAAAACAAAAAATGATAGTGATAACAAAATATAATAATTTAGTATTTTTTTCATAAAACCATAAAACTCAAAAATAATTTCTAAAGCACATTATATCATTTGAAATAATTTGAGCGATAATAAATCTTTAAATCTTTTTCTAAAAAATATCTTTTAGGAAAAATAAATTCCAGAGTACAGAGACCTGTTTGTATCAAAAATATAAATAAATAAGCCTAAAATATAAACAAAATAAAAGTTTTTTATAAAAGAAATCTTTACATTCTTAATTAAATGTAATAAACTTCTTAGTTAAAAAGTTTTGAAGTCTTTAGATATAAAATAAAAAGAAGGTTCTTATGAACATAAAAAATTTATCGTGTTCTATTTTTTTACTCATGCTTACATTTTCATGTAATCTTAGTAAAAGTATTCCTAATATGCCTAATGTGTCTAAAAAGATGTTTTCTGTAAAATCAAATGCTAGTGCAGATTATGCAGGATTAATACCTTTCAATGATGTAATAACAGTACCTTTAAACTCAAAACCAAAAGAATATAAATTTTATGGTTTTATTGGTCAGGTTGTAAAAATCAATCAAAAAAGTATAGATAATTTAAATTGTTCTTTACAACTTTTTGATCCAAATGGAACAGTTTTAGGAACAAATTCAAGTACATCAGGTTTAGCTACAATAACTTTTACATTAACTTCAACAGGAATGCACAGTGTTAGTATTGGAAGTGATTCAACTGCAAATGCAACAGGCATATATCAAGTATCAATAAATGGAGATACAGGAAACTCTCACCCAGTTGTAGCAATGCAAGAAAATGGAGATTTTGTAGTAGCTTGGCAAAGATATTCTCAAACAAATGGATGGGATGTTTATGCAAGACAATATTTTTCAAATGGAAAACCAAAAGGTGATGAGTTTTTAGTCAACGGAACAGTTGATGGAGACCAAATGCACCCAACAATATCAATAAGTAAACAAGGTGGATATTTTACAATAGCTTGGGAAGGAAAAGGCTCTGGTGATGATACAGGAATATTTATGCAAAGATTTCTTTCTGATGGAAGTCTTTTTTATCCTTATTCTGAATTAAAACTAAATTACCTAATAAGTGGAGTTCAATCAAATCCATCTGTTTCGGAAGGTGTTGATGGTTCAACTCTTTTTGTATGGGAAACAAATGGTGGTACAGAAAGTAATAATGGAATATGGATTTCAAAGTTTGGGTATACTGGTTGTGGAGCAGAAAGTCGTGTAAATACTACATTAACAGGAATACATTCAAATCCTAAAATATCAATAAATTCGTATAGCCCAAATTATGGAGATGCAATAGTAACATGGCAAGGTAACGGCTCTGCTCTTGATGCTCAAGGTTTATCCGATTCTGAAGGTATTTATTTTAGAAAATTTAATATAAATGCTTTTCAAAATGATGGAAGTGGTTGTACAAGTATTCCTACACTTCAAAGTCCTGAATATAGAGCAAATTATAAAATAAATGGAATACAATCAAACCCTGATGTAACCATTTTTAGTGATGGAAAATATGTATTAACTTGGCAAACAAATGGAAGCTCTAATAATACAGATGGTATTTATGCAGGATTTGTTACAGTTCCTGTTAGTAATCCTCCATCTGATCTTAATGCTGATAGATATTTGTCATTAGGTGAAGAAATTTTAGTTAATCAAACAAATACAACAGATATTTCATATCCTGTTATTTCCTCTAATCAAGCAAGTGGAGTTCATAATAATGATTTTACAGTTTCTTGGATGGGAACAGGTTTAGGTGATGCTACAGGTATTTTTAGAAGAAGATTTAATGTATCTTCTACTTCTCCACTAGGTTCAGAATATAGAACAAATCTTTTAACCGATGGAATACAAGAAAGACCTGCAATATCAATGGCAAGTGATACTTCAAATGATGGTAGTTTAGCAAATACTGATTTAAATTACTCAAGATTTGTAGAAATATGGCAAACCAGAAATACATTAAATAACATAGATGGTGTTTATGTAACCATGGTAAAAAGTAATAATCAA
>JBBTGK010000146.1:0-7862 GCA_038060635.1 Cyanobacteriota bacterium
ACTCTCGTCCTGCCTATAATAATAATAGACCTGATTCTCGTCCTAGCTATGATAATAATAGACCTGACTCTCGTCCTGCCTATAATAATAATAGACCTGATTCTCGTCCTAGCTACGATAATAACAACAGACCTGATTCTCCTCGTCCTAACTATGATAGACCAATTGCTTATAGAAATCAGGAGTCAAGAGGTGGATATCAAGGTAATAATTACCAACCAAGAACTGGAAATCCTGGATATCAAAGAAATGATCAACCATATAGAAAAGCAGAACCTGGTTTTCAGGAAAGAGATTTTAATAACAAATCTGAACCAGAACAAGTATAATTATGAATTTAAAAAAAGGGGTAAATCCCCTTTTTAATAGATAATGGTAGGTAAATTTAATGAATTTTGATACTATTGTCGCAGTAGCAACTCCTGTTGGAATGGGTGGAATTGGAATAGTCAGGTTAAGTGGTTCTGATTCTTTAAGTATTTCAAGTAAATTTGTTAATATAAAAAAAAACTTAGAATCTCATAGAGCTTATTATGTAAAAATAAATGATAATGATGATGTTTTAGATAATGCTCTTTTTATTTATTTTAAATCACCTAATAGTTTTACTGGTGAAGAAGTAGTTGAATTTCATTGCCATGGAAACCCATATATCTTAAATAAAGTAGTTGATATTTCCATAAAATATGGTGCAAGATTAGCACAGGCTGGTGAGTTCACAAAAAGAGCTTTTTTAAATGGTAAAATAGATCTAACTCAAGCAGAAGCTGTTTATGATCTTATTCATTCAAAAACTTCAGTTTCTTTGAAAAATGCAAATAATCAAATTCAAGGTAAATTATCTAGTAAAATAAAAAAAGTTCGTGATAATTTAATAAAAACTCTTTCTCATATAGAAGCAATAATAGATTTTCCTGATGAAATAGATGATGAACCTTTAAGTAATTTTATTCCCGTTATAAAAGAAGCTGAAGAATTAGTTATAAAATTAATAAATACAGCTGAAGCAGGTAAAATATATCGAGAAGGAATAAAAATTGCTATTGTAGGAAAACCCAATGCAGGTAAATCTAGCCTCTTAAATTCACTTTTAAGATTTGATAGAGCTATTGTTACAGATATAGAAGGAACAACTAGAGATACATTAGAAGAATATATAAATATACAAGGTATTCCTATCCAAATTATTGATACAGCAGGTCTTAGAAACACAGAAGATTTTATTGAAAAAATTGGTATAGAAAAAAGTTTAGAAAGTATAGAACAAGCTCAACTTGTTTTACTTGTAACAGATGGAAGTCAAAAACTGCAAGAAGATGAACTTTTAATTTTAGATAAGCTTCAAAAAGAAAAAGAATTTATTTTAGTTGTAAATAAAATAGATTTAACAGATAATTTAAATTTATACACAAAAGAGATAAAAAATGTTTGTTTTGTTTCTGCTAAATATAATAGAGGCATCGAAAAACTTGAATCTAATATTTTTGAAATTATTTTGGAAGGTAAAACAGATTCTTCATTAGATATAAACATTAATGCAAGACATAAAGAAATTTTATATAGAGCTAATGAAAATTTAGAAAAAGCACTAGTAACAATTGAAAAAAAATTGCCTATTGATTTCCTTGCGATAGATATAAAATCTGTCATAATCAGCATGGGGGAAATAATAGGTGAAAATGTAACAGAAGAAGTAATAACAGAAATTTTTGCTAATTTCTGTGTTGGTAAATAAAAAAATATGACTGAAAGTAAAAAAATATCTCTATTTCCTATATTGTTAGCTGTTTTTATGGATCTTTTGGGGATAGGAATAATAATTCCTGTTGTTGCTCCGTTAGTAATTAAAAGTGGTTTATTAGAAAGTTCTCCGATGCAAACTAAGAATTTAGTTTTGGGTTTTTTAATAGCCTCTTATGCAATTTCTCAGTTTTTTTCAGCACCTGTTTTAGGTGCTTGGTCTGATAAAATTGGGAGAAAAAAAGTTCTAGTTTTTTCAATAATTGGTAGTATTATCGGATATTTAATTTTTTCAGCTGGTATTATTTTTAATAATTTAGCTTTGCTTTTTGCAGGTAGAATTTTAGATGGTTTAACAGGTGGTAATTTATCTGTTATTTATTCTGCAATTGCAGATATAAGCGATGAAAAAACAAAAGCTCGAAACTTTGGTTTGGTAGGAATGTGTTTTGGATTAGGTTTTGTAATGGGGCCTTTTATTGGAGGACAACTCACTAATCAAAATTTAATTAGTTGGTTTAATTATTCAACTCCATTTTTATTTTGTGCTTTATTATCTTTTATAAATTTGATTTTAGTAATTTTTAATTTTAGAGAAACTTTAGAAACAAAAAAACAAACAGAGATAAATATTTTTACAGGAATAAAAAATATTTCAAAAGCTTTTGGTCGTCAAGAACTAAGAAATGTATTTGTTATTTCATTTTTAACTGTTTTTGGATTCACAATGTTTTCTCAATTTTTCCAAGTTTTTTTATTAAATAAATTCCCTGAGAGAAATGAAAGTGATATTGGTTTATTATTTGGATATTTTGGTATTTGGTCAGTATTAACACAAGGTGGTATTGTAAGAAGATTGGGTAAAAAATATCCACCAACAAAAATATTATCTTTTTCTATTCCTTTTATGGCATTCGCTTTAATAACACTTATTCTTCCTGAAAAATGGTCTGGATTATATGTAACAATGGCTTTAGTTTCTGTTGCTCAAGGTTTAACATCACCAAATGTTGCTGCTTTAGTATCAAATTTAAGTGAAAAAGATGAGCAAGGTGAAATATTAGGAATCAATCAATCAGTGTCTTCTTTGGCTCAAGCGATACCTCCTATTGTTGGAGGATTAGTAATAATGATAAATTTAAATTATCCTGTTATATTCTCTTCTTTATGTTTGATTTTTGCATGGATTATTTTTAATCTTTCTTTTAAAAAAAATAAAACAGAAACCTAGATTATGATTAAGAATTAATGAATATTCCTTCAGTAGAGATATTGCTCTTAAACGTCTCTAAATGTAGGGATTTGATTCATCAAATCCTTTGTAAATTGGAAAAATAATTTAATTATCAAATTAAAAAACAAAATATACCGTTTTATCTTCAACTCTTTTTGGTAAACTAATATTAGGAGTTTTTACCGATGAAAAAATTAAAATTACTAAGTTTCATTTTTTTGATTACTATTTTTAGTTGTACTTTTCCTATGGATCTTATCGAACCAAAAATAAATGGTATAAAAAATGAAAATATTTTTAATAATATAAATAATATTGATGTAGATAAAAATAATAATATTTATATTTTAGATGCTAATTACATAAAAGAAATAACGAATACAGGTGAATTAAAAATTTTATATACAAATAAAATTGAAAATCCAGAAAAACTTAGTAACATAATATCTATTAAATACATAGAAAAAGAAAAAAGCCTTTATTTTATTGAAAGAACAGATTTTTCTGATTTTATAGAAATTAAGATAAACAAATTATATGAAGATAAAATATATAATATATTTTCTTATAAATATGATGAAAATCTAAAAATAGAAGATATATCACTAAATAAAGACAGTTCAATAAATATAATTAATCAAAATCTAAAAGATCCATTAAATATAAACTTTAAACAATTAGATAATAATTTAAATGAGTTAAAAAATGAAACATTACAATTAGATTATATTAGAACAATTGGGCATTTTACTAAAGATTCTAAAAATGATTTTTATTCTTGGGGTAAATATTTTGAATATAAACCTAATAAACCAAATGTTAAATCAGGATATGATATTGAAAAAAGCTTTGCTTTTATGATTTTTAATTCAAATAAAATACTAAAAACAAAAATATTAGATTTTGATATGCAAAAAGATGGATTAATAAATAGTTTAATATTAGACGAAAAAGATAATATATATATTCAATTCAAAGGAAGAGATTCTTTTAATCAATCTATTTATAAAATTACAAAAAAAGAATTAGAAGAAAAATATTTTTTACCAGATGATAATAAATTTATCATTAAAGAAAAAAATATCTTGGGGTATATTCCAAATGATTACATAATAGCATTTATAGATATAGAGCAGAAAATAATTTATGCTCATAATAAAAATGTCATTTATAAAATAAAAATAGGAGATATTAAATGAGTAAAAAATTAAAATTTCTTAGTTTCATTTTTTTGATTACTATTTTTAGTTGTACCTTACCAACTGAAATTATCGAACCTAAAATAAATGGGGTGAAAATAAGTAAAGAATTTAAAAATATAACAGATATGGTAGTTACTGATAATGAAGATATCTATATTGTTGATAATAATGTAATAAAAAAAATTGACTCTAAAGGTGAAATTACAATAATAGCAGGGAATGAAAAAGAAGAAATAAATACTGAAAATATAGATGGTGATATTAAAACAGCAAAATTTGGCAAAATAAATAAAATACAATATGTTGAGAAAGAGAAAACAGTGTATTTTGAAGATTACTTTTTAAATCAAAATAAAACGTTAATTAGAAGAATAAATATCAATAAAACAGTTGAAACTATCTTAAAAGAAGATTATATTTATTACAATTATCTAGGAATAACTAAAGATGGGTATATATATAAATTAAATAGTAATAGTTGTAAGGAAGGTCATGATTGTGATTTCATTATACAAAAATTAAATACAGAATTAAAAGAAATTAAATCTGAATCTTTGAATATTGTGTCAGGTATTATTTTTAAAATAATTGAAACAAGCGAATCTGATTTTTATTTTCTTAAGTCCTATTCATTCACTAATTTATCAAGAGCTATGTTTAATAGAAAAACATTTTATACAGAGTTAATTTTAAAATTAGATAGTAATAAAATTTTGAGAAATAAAATAGTAAAATTATCTGGAATTTATGAAAAAGATGATTTTGAAAATATTTTATTAGATAGTAAAGATAATTTATATATTAAGTTGAATTTAAAAGAAAATTTAAATAATATAATTTATAAAATTTCAAAAGATGATATTGATAAACAAATAATTCTTCCTGATACTGAATCTTTTAGTTTAGAAAAAAAGAATATTGTTGGTTACATTCCAAAAAATTTATATATAAATTCAATTGATGAAAAAAAGAAAATGGTTTATGCTTTCAACAAAAATGTCATTTATAAAATAAAAATAGGAGAGAATAAATGAGTAAAAAAGTAAGCTTAGTTTCAATTTTAAGTTTTTTTATGCCCTTTTTTATCGTAAGTAATGTATATTGTCAGGAAAAAACTTACAAAGAAAATCTAAATAATACTAAAAAAGAAACTATTGAATCTTCTGATTCAAAAAATTATGATAAAAATGCAAAAATAATGTATTCTGAAAATGATGTTAAGGCATTTGTATATAATTGGTTTGCTGGATTTGATCATCAATTAGAAATTAATGTTTTTAAAAAGCATTTAGATTCACAAAAAATAGATATGTATTTTCCTGATTTTCCAATTAAAAACATGAGCGATTTTGAAAGATGGTATGATGGCGTAATAAAGAATATTCAATGGAATAATCATATCTTATCGAATTTAAAAATTACAGGAAATGAAAAAAATGGTTTTTCTGTATATGTTGATGTAAATTGGAAAGCAAAATCATATAATGGTGAAAGTTATAATATGAATATTCATCAAGACTGGATTATTAAAGTTGATAAAAATCATAATTTTATTATAGAAAAGCTTAAAGCAATTGTAATCCAATAAAATTAAAAAAAAAGCCCTTAAAACTAAAAGTTACGTGAACTATTTCACGTAACTCAAACCCTGTGTTTATGGTAAATATTTAATATCTACTTAATATATTTAACAATCTATTAATGTTTAAAAGATGTTTTTATTCCTCAGAACCCTGTTAAGTGTCTATGCAAACTTAGGTTTATAAATAAAATGTTGTAAAAAGTCCATCTCTTTGAGTAAAGAGTGAGGCGTTAGCCGAAGAATTTATTTAGGGGGAGTTTTGATATTAATTATTTTATTACTTTTTTTACTGTTCCTTTAACAACAGGTAGTTTTTTTTCTATCCAACTTAACATACCACCTTTCATAGATACAACGTTAAGTCCTATTTTTTCCATTTGTTCGGCAGCTGCAGCACTTCTTTTTCCAGATCTACAAATAGTAATATACTTAGCATTTTTATCTAGTTTACTAATCTCTTGAGGTAAAATTGAAAGTGGTAATAATTTAATATCTTTTATATGAACTTCTTGATATTCATTTTGTTCTCTAACATCTAATAAAACATGTGTTTTTTTTAACATAGCAGTATTAGTTTCTTCTGGTGTTGTTTCTACTATTTTTGTACTTTGAATATTAATATTATCTTCTAAAATAGTTTCATCTAATAAAGGAAATTCTTCTCTTGCACATCCCATATTAAGAGATAAAGCAATTAAAGCAACAAAAACAACTTTTTTATACATAAAAATACCAAATAAATAAATTTTAATTTTACAATTATATCATCAAACTAAATAATATCATCAAAAAAATCTCAGAGTATTAAATGCCTTTTTGTATTAAACTAGAGCATTATTAAAATAAAAATAAGTACTCTTAAAGTATTATCCTTTGTTACAAGAAAAAGATTTAAATTTAAATCCTAAGTATAATATTCAAAAAGTTTTGTACTGATAAAAAACTCAAATCAATCATGTTTGATTATAATGATAAAAAAGAACAATTTATAATAAAAAAATAGAACAATTTATGATTAAAAATGAAACTTTAAAAGAAGATTTTTTAAAAAAACTTGATATAAAAAATAAAGAAATATTAGAGAAAATAAATAAAAATTCTATTATTAAATATTTTGAAACTGAAACTGAAATAATAAAAATAGGCGATGAAGTTTGTTTTATTCCAATTGTTATAGAAGGTCATATTAGAGTTTTTAGACAAGATGAGTCTGGTAAAGAAATTTTTTTGTATTACATAAAACCAATGGAATCTTGTGTTATGTCTCTTTTACCAGAAAAAAACAAAAAAATAAGTTTAATAAAAGCAATATCATCAGAAAAAACAAAAATATTATTAATTCCAACAAAAATAACTGATTATTTTTATTCAAAATATCCTGAGTGGAATAATTTTGTACTTAATTTATATAAAAAAAGATTCGATTCTCTTATTGGAATTGTAGATCAAGTAATGTTTAACAATATGGAAGAAAGAATATGGGAATTTTTAAAAAAACGAAGTTTAGCTCAAAATTCAACTAAAATTAAAATAACTCATGAAAATATTGCTATTGAGCTTTGTAGTGCAAGAGAAGTTATTTCTAAAAATCTAAAAAAATTAGAAAAAAAAGGAAATCTTTTGCTAAAAAGAGGTGAAATAGAACTTATTTTTTCTGATTATGAATAATATTTTAGGTTATTTTATAGCAATAATAATTGGCTTTATAATGGGTATTATGGGAGCAGGTGGAGCAATAATTACTATTCCTGTTCTTGTTTACCTTTTTAAAATAGAACCTGTATTAGCAACTTCATATTCATTATTTATAGTTGGGGTAAACAGTTTTTTTGGAGTTTTATCTTATAATAATAAAAAATTAGTTCAGTTTAAAACAGGGTTGTTATTTTTTATTCCTTCAATTATAGGAATATCCCTCTCAAGACGATTAATTTTACCTAATATACCTAAAGAAATATTTTATCTTGGACATTTTTTAATTACAAAGAGCAATCTTTTATTGTTATTTTTTTCTATAATAATGATTATATCTGCTTATTCTATGATAAAAAAAGAAGATACTAAAATAACCAATTCAGAAAAAAATTATTTAGCAGATATTTTT
>JBBTGK010000147.1:0-9681 GCA_038060635.1 Cyanobacteriota bacterium
TACAAGTTCCTAACCATTTATTTAAATCAATTAATTGTGTTTTATTTGGTTTTAACTTATAGTTAAATGTTTTTATTGTATTCATTTTGTTTTTGAATATATATAATGCTTATTCTTTATTTTAACACATTTTTTAAATTAAATCAAGCTTTTTTAACTTAATTTATCCAATGTGTTTATCGTTTTCATTCATCTGCGGGGTAAAACCCTCGCAGTTTTCTGAAAACTTTTCTATAAGCTTTTAAACAAGCAATGCCCATGTGAGGAACTAAAAGGTTTACCGACTGAAAAGCTGGTAACATCGCTAAAGCAATTTTAAACATTTTTATAACTTCAATTTAATATAAAAGTACTATTATTATATTATAATAGTACTTTGAGATATTATGAATTATCTTTTAATTAAATTATTTTATAAAGAAAAAATTTATGGAACAAAAAATAGCATTGGTTTCAACATTTAATAACTCTACAAAGGAAATTGAATCTTTTATAGAATATCATATTCATATTGGTTTTTCTAATCTTTTTCTATTTTTTGATGATCCAAATGATTTGGGGATAAAAATAGCTTCTAAATACAAAAATGTAACTGTAATAAAGAGAGATTCGGATTTAGAAAAAAAATGGAAAGAAACTTCTTTTTATGAAAGAGAAAAAAAAGTTTTAGCAATAGAACCATTATCAAGAGAACTTTTAAATATATCTGTTGCAATAAAAATGGCAAAAAAAATAAATATAGATTGGATTATTAATCTAAATATGAATGAACTATTTTATTTAAAAAATAAAAATTTACAGGATCATTTTAAAGAATTAAATGATATGAAAATTGATTCTGTTAGATATTCAAATTTTGAAGCCTTACCAGAAAAATTTGATATAGATGATAAATTTAAAGAAGTTAAATTATTTAAAAAAAATCATACTTTTGTTGGAAATAAAAAGCTTTTGAATGATAAAAATCATTTTATAAATTATATTCATGGAAGATGTTCTGCAAAAATCTCAAATGATTTGGAACCAGTAGGATTACATTCATATAATAAAACTCATTTTTATTGCGAAGGATATCCAATAATTCTTAATTATTATTGTTGCGGATATGAAGCTTTTTTAAAAAATTTCTATGATATAGGTTTATTTAATCCTAAATGGATTACTAATGATGCTATTAATAAAAAATTTCCTTTTTATAAACAAGCCAGAGATATAATTTTTGAAGGTAATGAAGAAAAAATCAAACAATTTTATAAAGAGAAAGTTATGATGTTTTCTGATGATGTAAAAAAATATCTTTTATCTGATAATTTATTATGTGAAATAAATGAACCAAGTGAAATATTAAAATCTAAAAATAAATAATTAAAAAAATTCTTTTATGATATATTATTTATTCTGAAGTTTTTTTATTTTATTAATAATACCTGTGCATAGATGTTCCAATGTAAAGTCTTTATAGGCTGATGTTAATATAAAAAGAAACTCAGTATTCTGCGATTTATTTAGTTAACGATGAGGTTGTTAAATGGCAAAGATTTTTTCCTCTGCGAAAGAAGCAATAGAAGATATAAAAGATAATATGACCCTTATGGTAGGGGGCTTTGGACTTTGTGGAATTCCTGAAAATTTAATTATAGCTCTTAGAGATAAAGGAATAAAAAACCTTACTTGTATAAGTAATAATGCAGGTGTAAGTGATTTTGGTTTGGGACTTTTATTACAACAAAAACAGATTAAAAAAATGGTTTCTAGTTATGTTGGTGAAAATGAAATTTTTGAAAAAATGGCAATTTCTGGAGAATTAGATGTAGAATTAGTCCCTCAAGGAACTTTAGCAGAAAGAATAAGAGCAGGTGGAGCAGGAATAGGTGGTTTTTTTACTCAAACAGGTTTTGGAACAATTGTAGCAGATGGAAAAGAAACAAGATTAATTGATGGTAAAAACTATGTTTTGGAAATGCCTTTAAAAGCTGATTTTTCACTAATTAAAGCATATAAAGCAGATAAAGCTGGTAATTTAGTTTACAGAAAAACAGCTAGAAATTTTAATCCAATGATGGCTACAGCTGGAAAGATAACAATTGTAGAAGTAGAAGAAATCGTTGAAATTGGTGAATTAGATCCTGAAAGTATTGTAACACCTGGAATATATGTTCAAAGAATAATAAAAGGTGAATCATACGAAAAAAGAATTGAACAAAGAACAATAAGTAAATAGAGGAAGGTAAAAATATGGCTTTGACAAGAGAACAAATGGCTCAAAGAATTGCTCAAGAACTTGAAGATGGTTTTTATGTAAATTTAGGAATAGGTATTCCAACACTTGTAGCAAATTATATACCAGAAAATATAGATATTGTTTTACAATCTGAAAATGGTCTTTTAGGAATAGGCCCTTTTCCAAAAGAAAATGAAATTGACGCAGACTTAATAAATGCAGGGAAGCAAACAATTACAACAATAAAAGGGTCTAGTTTTTTTTCTAGTGCAGATTCTTTTGCAATGATAAGAGGCGGACATGTTGATTTAACTGTTTTAGGTGCATTAGAAGTTGATCAAGATGGAAGTATTGCAAATTGGATGGTTCCTGGAAAAATGGTAAAAGGAATGGGAGGAGCAATGGATTTGGTTGCAGGAGCAAAAAAAGTTATTGTTTGTATGCAACATAAAAATAAAGCTGGCGAATCTAAAGTTTTAAAAAAATGTACATTACCTCTTACAGGCGTAAAATGTGTTAGTAGAATTGTAACTGATTTAGCTGTAATTGATTTTACAGAAAAAGGCTTAAAACTTATAGAAAGAGCTCCTGGAATTAGTACAGAAGAAATAGTTTCTTCAACAGAAGCCGATTTAATTGTTGACGGTGAAATCCCTGAAATGAGATTATAAACAAACGCATAATTTTTTGTTATGATTTTGTTAACTGTATATCTAAATAAAATTTTTTTACTATAATATTCTAATGTAAGATTAATTTTAGTTTAGATATTTCATGGAGGTTTTTATGGACGCAATACAATCACCAGGACCAGGACCAAGAGCTTTACCTAGCACATCAGCAGATACATCTACTGAAGATCAAAAAGTAGCTGCTAAAAAGCAAGATGAACAAAAGAAAACTGATGAGCAAAAAAGAAAACAAAGAGATGAAGAAATTCTTAACCCAGTTGATAGATCTTTAATTGATAGAAGTTCTTTAGGCAAAAACATTGCTGATTCACTTCTTTCTGCTGTTATAGGTTAATATTAAAAAAAGTCTTATAAAAATATAAGACTTTTTTGTTTTAATTAAAAACTTGGTAAAAAAGCGGTTTGATTAATCAAACACCTACATGTAACAAAATTTTTTTTAGAAAAAACTTCAAAAAACTATACTTAATTTTCTAGATTTCTTTTATTCTTTTAATACCTTTTCTAAAGTACTTTCCATTTCTTCTCTACTAACAAGAGGTGTGGTTAGTTCCATTTTATATCTAATAGTTCCTTTTTTATCAACCACATAAATATGAGCATTTTCCTTACTAGCTTTAAATTTCATAGCTATTTCTTCATTCCAATCCATTAAAAAATATGGAATTCTTGTTTGTTCGGCAGTACTTTTTGCAGATTGAGAAACAAAAGCATTTGGAACATAAAAAGGAACACATCTTCTACTAAAAATAGTTGGATAAGTAAAATTTTTATTTTTATGATATTTATAAAAAGTACCTATAGTCCAAGCACCTGCCATATCTTTTGTACAATAGTTAGAAACAACTAAAAGTAAGGCTTTACCTCTAAAATTCTCATTAAATTTCATAATATTGTGAGATTCATTTTCTAAATCAAAAGTCGGTATTTTTTCTCCTACGTTTAAACCTTTTCCAGAAATAAGTTCTTTTGAATATGCTGTATTAGAAAATAAAAAACAACTAGTTAATAAAGAAAACATAAGTATTTTCAAACTCTTTTTTGAATCAATCAAATTCATTTACCTCATATAAAAAAAATATTTTAAGAAGTATAACAAAAAATCAAAAATTTTTATAATTAAGTTCTTTAAAAATTTATTTTATTAATTAATACCTCGAAGAAAAACTTCTAGGTTAAACAAAATAAAATTTTGTTTCCAAAGTTTTTCTTTGGTGTTAATACAAACAGGCAATGGCATTAAGTTAAGGTTGAAATATATTACAGCAATTTAATTCCTTAACTTAATGCCATTGATACAAACAGGGTTCCCTGTACTATTAATTTATTTTCAAAATACTTAATCTTAAAGATCAATAAAAATATGATAATTATTAGCTTAAAAATAGTTAGTTTTTTTTTATAAAATATGCTAAAATAAACAGATAGATTTAAAGCTTCATATACATCTAAATATGTTAGAATGCAAGATAGTAATTGATAAATTTAATCTTAATTAAAAAAAATAGAGTTATGACTAAACTCATAAGTGTAACGTAAATCATACTACTAATGATAGTCAAACTGCTATAATTTATTAGATAGTCTATTAAAAAAAAGTTCCTTAATAAGGATTATATGAGTGAAAAAAAAGACGTTGATTTAAAAAGAACAATGGCTGATCAAAAACTAGAAGCCATAAAAGATACATTTAATTCTTATACAGATATGAATGTAAAAATTTCAGAAGATAAAGTAAAACAAAATAATACTAAAAAAGATAATTCTACTGATGATGAAATAAGCGATAGTCAAATAAAAGCAATTGCAAACACTTATGATGCTTATACAGATATACATCTAAAAACTAGAGAAAGCACTGATCCTATTCCTAAACCCAAAAAAATAGTTTTTAATATTGAATCAATGGCAGATTTAAAACCAGAAGTTCAGGAAAAAATAAGACGACTTACAAGCATAATATCAGAAGATAAAGTTAGAAGACTTTTAAAAGAAATTGAAACTGAAAAAGAGCTTTTTTCTGGTACAAAAGGTCTTTTTGGTAAATTAACTCAAACCGAAAAACAAACTTTAGAAAAAAGATTAGAAGAGTTTAAAGTACCAGACGAAATAAATAGAGCTAATATAGCAGCTATAGTTTCTTGTTTAGATAATATTATAGTTGAAATTGATTAATATGAGGCAATTTAAAACTTTATCTATAAAAAAAGCGATTCAAAGTAGTTTAGGAAGAGTAAAATCTGAAAAATATTTTAAGGATATTGAACTAAATTTACATAATGTCGATTTAATGGAAGTATATAATATAGCATTATCTAAACTATCGTCTGGAAGTATAGTTAACGCTATAAATTGTATAGTATTCGCTATGGATATAGATAGAGATAATAAATTCTTTTTTAGTTTATCAAAAACTATAGTAGTTATGTTAGATAAAGAACTTGAATCTAATAAAGCTATAAAAATGAAGCAAAAATATTCTGATAATTTTGAAAATGTAAAAAATACAATAAAAGCTAAAATTGAATATATAGAAAAAAATTCAGAATCAGTATCTGATTCGCTCGAAAAAATGGAAAGAGAATTACATGAAAGCAAGCCTTCTTTTTTCTCTTTGAGTAAATTATATTTAACACATAAAATGAAAAAAGGTAAATTATCACCTAGAATAAAAGAGTTAAAAAGAGAATTAGATGAGTATGAAATTGAGAAAGAAGATCTTGAAGGTGAATTAAAAGACATTGAAAAATTTGCTTTTATGGAAGAATGCCTTAAAGTTCTTTCTTTAGTAATGGAAATATGTTTATTCCCATCTAGGTTTAATACTAGAAACTAAAATGAAAACAATTTTAGCTATTATATTAGGGATAACATCTTTATTTGGTTTTTGTTCTAAAAAAAGTGTTAATCCAGTAACAGGAAAAGAGCAGTATGTTTCTTTAACTCCTCAACAGGAAATATCTTTAGGTTTAAAATCTGTTGATCAAATGGGTAAAATGTATGGTGGAATTGAAAAAAATTCAGAATCTGATATAAAAATTGATCAAGTTGGAGAAAAAATAATAAAAAACTCTATCGCAAATAAAAGCCCATATAAATTTGAATTTAATGTTTTGAAAGACAATAAAACTATAAATGCCTTTGCTCTTCCTGGTGGTCAAGTTTTTATAACTCAGGCATTATTAAAAAAATTAAAAACTGATGCTCAAATAGCAGGTGTTTTGGGACATGAAATAGCTCATGTAATAGAAAGGCATAGTGCTCAACAAATGGCAAAAGCGTCTTTAACTTCTGGAGTGGTTCAAGCAATTTCTATTGGAACATTTGATGCAAATAAATCTCAATATGCAGGAGATCTTGCAAGAATTGTAGCTGGTTTAACAACTATGAAATATGGAAGAAAAGATGAAACTGAATCTGATATGTTAGGTTTATCTCTTATGTCAGAAGCAGGATACAATCCTAATTCTATGAAAGAAGTTATGCGTATTTTAGAAGAAGAATCTAAAAAAGGTATTAATTTAGAATTTTTTAGTACACATCCAAATCCAACTCATAGAATAACTGATATTGATAATCAAATTAAAAAAATTTATCCCAATGGTGTTCCAAGTAATTTAGAAAAATAATTTAATCTACCTAGGTAGATTAGTTTAGTCCATTAAAAATAATGTCATTTGGTAGAGACGCATTGCAATGCGTCTTTACAATGTTTACAGGTTATTTGATTTTTATAGAAATATATAAGATTTTGTTTATCTATGAAAATTTAATGTCCCTAGATTAGTTTCTAAGTTTTCTTATTTGAATTATTTAATATATAATGAACTAAAATTATTTCAAGAATAAATATAATATATTAGAAATGAATATAACTAACTTTGAGTAAAGAACTTATAAATCCATTTAGAAAAGGTTTGATTAGAAATTTATTTTTATTTCTTGTAATTGGTATAGTAATTTCCAGTATATTTTTAAGTTTTAAAGAATTTGATGAATTTGATGATAATATATTTAATGGATTATTTCATTTATTAGAGTTTATTTTAATAATTATTTTACTAAAAAAATATAAATTAGAAATAAAATATTTAATTGGTGATTATAAAGAAATAACTTTACCTAAAATTATAGAAAATATATCTATTGCCTCTTATTTTTTTACTTTTGTAATTAGTTTTAATTTTATATATTCATATATATTCAATGCAACAAATTCTAATGATATTTCTTTTTTAAAAGATTTAATTATTGAACAAAATAAATTTGATTTTTATAATATTTTCAATAATATAGATAAATTTATATTATTTTGTGTTTTAAGCCCAATAATTGAAGAAATATCTTTTAGAGGTTTAATATTACATAGATTAGCAATAAAATGGAATACAAAGAAATCTATATTAATATGTTCTCTTTTTTTTGGAATATTACATGGCTATAAGTTTTTGTACATAAGTATTTTTGGATATATACTTTCAATAATATATTTAAAAGAAAAAAAATTAATTTATCCTATATTATTTCATTCTCTGTATAATTTTTTAATATTATTTTTTTCAATTTTCTTAAGCAATTATTATTATTTTTCATCTAATCCTACATTAGAAATATTAGTATTTTCTTTATTATTAGCCTTTTCATCATATAAAATATTTTATTTTTTAAAAAATAATCCTCCTAAAAATATAGAAGTGAATGAATTACCTTATTTTTCAAATTACAGTAATATAAATAAAACAGATATTAATATAATTTATCAAGATTTTAGTAATCCAAAAGTAAAAAAAATAGTAACTTATTCATTAATTATATTTCCATTAATTTTATTACTTTCTCTATTTTTAGTTAATTTAGAATATCACATTTTTTTTGGTAAAAAAATTAGCGAAAAGCAAGTAAATAAACATACAACAGGAGATCAAAAAAATCCTTCTATTGCTTCATATTATGACAAAAATTTTATTGTTTGGCAAAGTGAAAATCAAGATGGTGATAATTGGGGAATTTATGGAAGAAATATAGAATTAGATTATGATGGCAAAAATTTAACTGATGATATATTAATAAATCAAACCAAAACAGGTAAACAAGAAAACCCATCTGTTGAGAATATTGATGATAAATTTATAGTAACATGGAATGGTAATGGAAATGGAGATAATGAAGGTATTTATGCAAGATTTTTTGATGAAAAAGGAAAACCTTTAACAAATGAATTTAAAGTAAATGATAATACGGATAATATTCAATCTGAACCTAAAATAATAAAAACAATTGATTGTGCCTGTAATTTTTATATTGCTTGGAAAAATGAATTTGAACATAGTATTTCTATAAAAGAATATTCTTCTAAAGATAATAAAGAAAATGAAAAAGAAAGAAAGATATTTTTACCAAAAAATATTGATTTTCAAACTATAAAATTTTCTTCTTTAGAAGAGTATATTTTATTACTAGCAAAAAAAGATGAAAAAATATATTTATATACTCTTAGTTTAGAAGATGAAACATTTGATGAAGTTTCAATAGTATCAAATAATGGAAATAATCCTAGTATTACAAGTGATTATCATAATATTATAGTATCTTGGGAAGAATTTGATAAATTAACAAATAAATATTATTTAAAAGTAAAAAAATATCATAATGATATAGATGAAGACAAATCAATTAAACTTATACATAAAGAAGATGAAAATAAAGCATTTTTAAAACCAGTTTCATATTTAGTAAATGATAAAATAACTTCTATTTGGGAATTTGAAGATATTACCTTAGAAAAAAATATCTTTACTTCTTCTTTTTATTTAGTTGAACGCTTTCTTTTTTCAATAAAAGATTATGGTATAAAACTTGAAGGAGATGAATTGAAAAAAAATGATTTCCAAGTAAATATTTATGGTTACGGAAATCAAACAAATTTTAACTCTTATTATGCTAATCTTTCTGATAATAAAAATAAAAAGAAAGATAATGGTTATTTTGGTATAGTTTGGGAAAGCGAGTATCAAGATGGTGATAAAAAAGGTATTTTTTTCAAAATAATAATTAATGACTAATTTTTAATAAACACCAATCTTTTTTTAATTTAAATATCTCTATTACTAGATAAAACGATAAAAAATAATTAATACGTATCTTTTTTAATTAACATTATATTTATATAAAATCAATTTAAAAAATCATTTTTATATTTTTTTTATACTAATCAACTTCTTTTTTACACTAATTTTATTTTGTTTTTTATAAGATTAAAGTAGTTATATTTTATGAGGTTTTTTATGAGTTTTGAAATTCTTATTTCACTTATTATCTCAATAATTATAGGTATATATCTTTTTTATTCGATGTTATACCCAGAGAGATTTTAATAATGAAAAAATTAACGTATTTTAAAAAGTGGAGATATTTATTATGAGTTCAAATGAAATTATTCAAGTTATTGCCTATCTAATTATTCTTACTTTATGTGTAAAGCCTTTAGGTAATTATATGGCAAATGTTTTTCAAGAAAAAGAAAATATTATTTCTAAAATTCTTGGCCCAATCGAAAAAATTATTTATAAACTAAGTGGTTGTGATTCTTCAAAAGAAATGGGATGGAAAGAATATACTTTTTCTTTATTAGCTTTTAATTTAGCAGGTTTTTTATTTTTAATGTTTTTACAACTCTTTCAAAGTAATTTACCTTTATTACAAGATGGAATAGTTAATGTACCTTTTAATTTAGCTTTAAATACGGCTGTTAGCTTTGTTACTAATACA
>JBBTGK010000148.1:0-6060 GCA_038060635.1 Cyanobacteriota bacterium
TTCATTATCATCGAAAAATTTTTGCATAATCTACATCTCCAAAATTAAAATAATGAGCAATAAAGTATTGTTTTTACAGAACATTTTTTACATTCAAAAAGAATAGCATAAAAAAATAAATTTATAAACATAACATGATTATTTTTTACAATTAAAGTGATTTTTATATAAGTTACTTTTCTATTGAATCATAACTACTCTCAATTAAAAAAAATACACTTGATACAAAGCAAAGTACTAGATATAACTAAAAATAGAGAAAGAGATGTAAAAGACTTCTTTCTTTCCCATTATGGGGTAATTTAGCTACTAGTTAAATTACAAATAAGGACATAATCATAAGATTATGTCCTTATTTACTATCAATTTAAAATCTTATGTAACTTGAAAGAACAAAACCAAGTGCAATACCAAACATTGCACCAGCTATAGTAAAAGCATAGATAGAAAGTAAAATATCCTTCATAAAAGGATCGTTTTCTTTTAATTCATTTAAAAATGAATTTTTGTTGTGTGAATGAGCAAAAAGCTTCATCATAGAGATAAAAATAAAATGTAAAAGACAGAGATATTATAATCGAGTCAAGGGTAATATCAAGCATTTTTAGGGGAAAAAAGAAAAGAGAAATAAATCTCAATTCTTCTGTAAAGGTAGTAAACTAACTCAAAAATGAGCAGTACTTACAAGTTTAGATAAAACCAAGAAATTTACTATGAAGCTGAAAAATGTCATAAAGACAATAAACAAAAACATAAGTATATTTACTCGATAATAAAACTTAGCTTTTCTCAAAAAATGATGAAGCTCATTACCAATTTTTTTTGAATCCATAAAATTAGGGATTACAAAATAAAGTGCTGTTGATACTAATAATCAATAGCTAATAAATAGTATATCAAAAAAAGACTAGATTATATCCGCATTAAATGGATCATATTCAAGAGAACTCGCTTCAAAAGTATTATTTTGCATAACTTCTTCAGTTTCTATAAAATTTTTCTTCGCTTCTTTTTTCTGGGTATCATGTTTTTGAGGACTATCTTTAGGCTTGTTTTCTTGCTTTTGAGAGAGTTCATTAAAACTTTTATCAGCTTCAATTTTAGGTATAAAAAATGGATTATATTTTGCAAGAGTAGTCAAAAAACCATCATATTCTTGTTTTTTAATAACAAGTGTTTCTATATGAGGGACTTTTATTGGAAAAGGAGGCTGTTCAGGTACTTTTATAAAAGCTTGACCTGTTTCAAGCTTCGATAACCATGCTTTAGCTCGTTCTATTTTTTCTTGATGAGAATAATATGTTCTACTTGATAACTCTTTGTACTCTTTTTGAATACTTACCCAAGTTTGAGAATTTCCGTTACTATGAGTAACTCCTTGTGATTTCGAGGATGAAGTACCTGTAGATTTTGTAGAACTTCCTGTAACTGTTTTACTTGAATTTTTTACAGTACTGCTAGAAGTTTGCTGAGTGTTTCCTTCAGAAAAAGCGGTTGATTTTCCTTGAGATGACTGTGTTGTATCTGATGTAGAAGTATTTTTACCTGAAGATGTTCCGTTTGATGAGCTTTCACCAAAAGAATTACCCTCTCCTAAAGAACCTCCATGGCTTTCATTCGTAGAAAAACTTTCACTTTTAGATGAAGAAGTCCCTCCGCCTGATGATTCACTCGATGAAGACGTATCAGTACTTCCAGAAGATAAGGAAGATCCGTAAGAAGTACTTGTATTCAAAGATTCTGAATTGTTATCTGAAAAATCAATATCTATATTATTTCCATCTTCATCTTTTCCAAACCTTTTATTATTGCCATTATTTCGACCATTACTTTCAGAATCGGTGTTGGAAGAACTACGTGAGCTATTATTGGCTTCAGAATGAGATTCGCCAGTAGACCAGTTTGTTGTTTCTCCTTCTGAAGTAGAATTACTATAGGAAGATCCCATACTCCAATTTTTTACATCATTGAAAGAAATAGTTTTGTTTTTTCCATTTGATGCTGTGGTAACCTGTGATTCTCCGTTTGAAACACCTTTACTTTTTCCATGAGAAAAAGAAGTTGAAGCTGTTTTTGATTGGGTAACTCCATTTGATACCGTGTTTCCATCGGATGTACCTGTAGCAACAGATTCTCCTTTTTGTTCTGCCTGAGTTTCCGTTGTACCATCAGAAGTTGTTTCACTGTTTGAAATAGAACTGCTTTTTAATTCTCTTAATTCTAATTCACTTCTTTGTTTAGTTTGGTAGATTTCATCTTTAATTTCTTTATCATCAAAAAATGGAGCAAATAATTCTTTTGCAAGTAATTCCCTATCTTCATCAAGTAAATCACCAAAAACAACTCTATTTCTGGCAAGAGTCATGACAGAATAAAACATAGATTCATCATACTTTTTTAATTGCGTAGGAAATTGGTAAGCTAAAACAAAAGAAAAAGCAAATTTTCTTGTTTCTGCTAATCCACGAGCAATATCAGGAGTAATAAAATTAGAAAACTCATCAATATAGACAAAAAACGGCTTTCTTTCATCTTCTTTTCTTTTCAAAGCATAATTAAACAATTGGTTAATGATAAGAATACCTAATACTTTCTGATCATCTTCGCTAATATGTCCGCCTTGGGTAGTAAGGTTACAAAGGATAATTTTACCTGAATTCATAGCTTCCCTAAAATCTATGTTATTTTTTTGGGTAAAAATTTTTCTTATAGAAATATTATTGAGTAATTCAAAAATCCTATTTCTTGCTCCAATTAACTCTGCTCGTAAATCACCCTGACTTTGTTTTAATAATGTATCAAATTCATTTCTAATCTCTTGATTCTTTAATCTGCTCACAATATTGAGCCTTTTTGTATTAGTTTTATCCAAACTGGATAAATGAATTGCATCAAAAAAGCTTCTTTTTCTTTCAAGTAAGGCATAAAAAATATTATACAGCCATCTGTTAATATTAGGATTTTCTTGAAAGTTTTGTATTCCCCAAGCTTTAGCACAAGCATTGCGAAGCTCTTTTGCTTTTACTGAAATATCTTCGCCTTCTGATAACGTAATAGGATTAAAACCTAAAGTATAAGATGAATCTGAAGGATTAATTAAAATAACTTTATCATGTAATCTTTTTTGAATACAAAATCTAAGAACGTTTTTATATAAATCTCCGTGTGGATCAATAAGAATAAGCCCATTTCCCTGCTCTATATCTTGCCTAATTAAATGCTCTAAAAACTTAGTTTTACCAGTACCAGTATTACCAACAACTTGCATATGAACCATTCTTTTTTCTAAGGGAAGATAAGACAAGTCTGAAGCTAACTCATGAGGAATTTGACCCAAAAAGAGGGCTTTTGTAGGAAGGGCTTTTTTAACAGGAATTTTAATAATGTTCACTATCGCCTACCTCTAAAAACTCAATATCTTCTTCATTGTTTCTTTTTCCTAATTCTTCAAAAAGAACTGAAATAGTATCACAAATAAGAGAAAAAGTATTTTCTCTATAAAGATTATAATCAATTTCGGCTGTTTTTTTCCTATTAAGTCGTTCTCCTAAATCAGTAATTCCCAATGAGTTGATAGTCATTAACTCACTTAAAAACTCATTGTGATAACCTTTAAGAAGAGAAAACTCTCTAATTTCTTTAGAAAGAAAGGTACTTGGTAAAATTCCTTGAGAAATAATTTCTGTTTTCGAGTCAGTAAGCTTTTTTCTTAGTGATCCTATTTCAGAATCAATTTTTGATAAAATAACAGTGCGATCAAAAGTGGTAAGTGCTTTTAATTCCACATGGTTTTGAAGCTCCCTACCAAAATTAAAAGAATAGGTTTTCCAATTTGAAATGTATTCTTTTATGTTAGAAAGAACTTCTCCATCAAAAGATAAATTTAATTCTTCAGTAAAACTATCATTTTCAATAGGTACTTCAGGAGGGCTAAAATCATGATTTTCTACTTTTTCATAAGTACTTTCTTGATGTTGTTCTGCTTGATACCTGGCAAATAATTCAAAAATACTTCTATACTTACTTTCAATTTTTTTCAATTCTTCTATCTGCCAAATTAAAAAACGATCTTCATGTTTTAAAACTTCATTATTAACTTTTTGGATAATAATAGTAGATTTTTCTGCTCTTTCATGTGGATGTAAACTCTTTATTTTTATATCAGCATTGATAAGTAAATGCTTTTTATACTCAAGTACAGAAAGCCCTTTATTCTTTATGGCAAGGCTCAAAGAATGCAATTCTTCATAATACAAATTTTTTAAATCACTAAACTTACTCATACCTTTCTCCAAGAAAAACCCCTGATATAAATATATAATATAGTTTAACAGGGGTAGTGTGAACCATTTTTCAACAATCAAAAATATGTTTATGCTTCTTAAGTTCTAAGTTATTGGTTGCAGTGTGCAATAACAAAGCCGTTTTTTACTGGGTTTGTAAGAAACGTTGGATTTAAGCCCTACCAAGTTTTGATACGCTTCCAAACTAAGAAAGAAGTCTCTGCAACTAGAAAACAAAAATTTATGTTGAAATAACGGATATACTCAAAATAAATGTTTTAATAGTTATATGCAAGGTAAATTCTTCATATTCAAAGAATAGAACTGGGCTTAGTTACTTTAATACTGCCAATATTCCATATATCAGACCCAACTTTACTTACATTTTCAAAAAGGATCTTTATCTTCTTGTATTTCTTACTTCCCTCTTTATTCAAAACTTCCACTCGTTCAGAAAGTGGTAAAAATTTTTCAATAGAAGTAAAACAAAATAGCATACTTCCTGTTTTATCATTAAAAATTGGATACGTAGATTTAACCATGTTTAAAACCCTTTTAGGACTGGTGGTTAGAGTAAGTACTCGCATGTGTTTAAATGATGATTCAGGCACTTCTTCCAAAACAGGAATAGTTTCTTCCTGATAAATCTCTTCAAAAAAAGAGATTTGTTTTTCATTTTTTTTCAAATGAAAGTAGCTAATAAGTTTTTTCTGAAAATCTCCTAACGTTTCCGTGCTTCTATCTATTTCAAGAAAAAAGTTAAGCCTCGCTTTTTTTCCATTCTTATCATTCCCTTCCAAAATAATTAGACCATCAGGTCTAATAAAAAAATTACCTTCAGGAACAGCAAAAGAATATTTCCGTGTCGTATCTGGCTCAAAATAGACAATTTCATGTTTTTTAGATAAGGCACAGAAAACATGAAATGCAACAATAGTATCAGTAATGAGTAAATTATGTTTTAAAAAATCATATTCACCTGTAGGTTCACCAGAATGAGGTTTTGAAGTATTAGGAAGTTTAGGATAATGTACTTGTTCTATAAAAATACCTTCAGATTCAGCTAAAAAAGATGCTCCTTTTTCTGCCAGTTGCCAAATATCCTTATCACTACCAGCTCTTGTTTTTGATTTACTATTAGTAACTCTTTTTACAATGTATTCATTTTCCCATAATGAAAGAAGATTATGCTGAATAGAAGTGGTAGGAACTTGCTCAATCTCTCCTTCCATATTTTTCTCTTTGTATAAATTCGCACTAAGCAAAGCAGTAATATGATCTACCGTGCAATATTTAAACTTCCAAAGATACCAAAGTATTTTTTTATACACAGGTCTATGCAAATATATTCCGCCCCTTTCTTCTACAGGAGGTAAAAAATATTTATAACGAGATTTTTTCTTCACTGATTCCATAAAATTAAAATCCTAAAAAAATAAACATAAAAAACAATAAAACAAAAACTACAACCTGCACTAAACCGCTAGGTGTTGTGCAGTATAAAACTCATAAATCCGATTTTCCACCCCCCCAATGTCGGAAGACGAAACGACATTTTTTTTCAAATTCTGATAAGAATGCAGAAATAAAAATATAGTCGTTGATGTACTTCCCGACCCCCTTCATTTTAGCCGAGCAGAGCGAGTGCCAAACAAGAAAAACGATGAGTTTTTTGATGTGCAGTCCAGCATACTTTTTTACGAGGAATCGTAGTGAAAAATTGCTGAGAGGAAATGAAGGGGTCGGGAAGTTTTGATCATATTTAGATACACTTGAG
>JBBTGK010000149.1:0-345 GCA_038060635.1 Cyanobacteriota bacterium
ATGAAGTTAAAATAATAGATAGTTGTGATGGAAATGCAACTGTAATAGATAATAATAAAACAGAAATAGTTAATATTAGTGATAAAAATTACTCTAATACATTTACACAACCTATACCTGTTCCTACACCAACAGCAACGCCAGAACCGACAGCTACTCCTGAGATTCAAGTAACAGCTCAAGCAACTTCAACACCTACTTCTACTCCAAAAGCAACTGCTACTCCTTCTAAGGAAAATGAGGATGATAATTCTAAAGATGTTAAAGCTACACCTCAACCTACCTCTACTCCAAAAGCAACTGCTACTCCTTCTAAGGAAAATGACGATGAGGATTCTAAAGATG
>JBBTGK010000149.1:445-6101 GCA_038060635.1 Cyanobacteriota bacterium
TTAAAGCTACACCTCAACCCACTTCTACTCCAAAAGCAACTGCTACTCCTTCTAAGGAAAATGACGATGATAAATCTAAAGATGATGTTAAAGCTACACCTCAACCCACTTCTACTCCAAAAGCAACTGCTACTCCTTCTAAAGAAAAAAATAATAATGGATTAGGTGATACTAAAGATAGTGATAATACTGTAAAAGGAACAGATACAAGTAATCCAGGTCAAAACAAATCTTAAAATAGGGTTCTTTTGAAGTACAAAATTTTTTAAATTCATTGTTTTCGTAGAGACGCATTGCAATGCGTCTCTACTATTATTTATATAACGAAGGATTTACCTTTATATTTTTAATTTTAAAAAAATCAGGTTCTTTTAATCTCATATAAGTAGAAAAATCCTTATAATGATTTTTTAAAGTAATATCTTTTATATTTTTATTATTTACTACTATTTCTAAAGTACCGAAATAAAAAGCATTTGTAAAAGCGGTTACATTGAAATTTAATTTATTGTTTTTCATTTTTGTTAGATCAAAAATATTATCATCAATTATTATTTTATAAATTAAATATTTTCCTTCAATTAATTTCAAAGAAAAAATATTATTATTTAATATATTATGAAAAGTTATTTCATTAGTATCAGTATTTTTTAGTTCTATTTCTATATTTTGAATATGTTTAAAATTAATAACATGTATTTTTCCAAAAAAATCAAAATTAAATTTATTATTTTCTTCAATATTATAATCATTTACATTATATTCAACTTCATTTTTCATAAAAGGTATATATTTAAAAAAAGTTTTGACTTCATTATCACTATTTGATGGAATAAAAGAAAGAAAGTTTTTTTCTGTAAGATTTGAAACTAATTCTAAATACATATATTGAACTTTATTATCAGAAATAATACTTTCTATGGTTTCCTCTATTTTTTCATAATTAAATTTTTTTGAGTCAAAAAATTTTTTGGTAATAAAATGTGAAAGCATTTTTGAATCCGTTGAGGAAAATTTATTTTCATTTTGATATATTTCCATATATTTAAGAATTTTTTTAGTACTTTCTTTTTGATTATTAGAATAAAAATCTAAAAATAACTCTGATAAAGTTTCAGGAAACCCTGGAATTAAAGAATCTAATTTTTTTAATTTATCAATTACAGAATATATTTTTTCTTGATTATCTTTATGGTAATTACCATTAAAAATATTATTTAAAATATTTTTTTCATTTTGATCAAAATCATCATCAAATACTTCAATAAAATCATTTTCATCAATTTCAATTTTTTTACCATTAGATAATTTAAAAACCGTTTTAAAGGCTTTGTTTTTATTTTTCTGATATTTTTCTGATATTTTTTTTAATAATCCATACATATACTTATCAGGAATAGAATCAAATATTTTACCAACAGAATTTTCATTAAATCGACTCATTAAATTTGGATAAATAGTATCTATTTCATGATTTAAAATATCATTAATTAATCTTTGAAAAATACTTTTATCACTAAAATGAATTTCTTCTTCTCTTGATAATTCTGAAGAGATGAATCCAGATATTTTATCAGAATCAGATTTGGTAAGATTTTCATTTGAAAGATGAGATAAAATTTCTTTTATATTTTTTTTATCATGATATTTTGAATTGAAACCGTAAGAATTTAGAAGCTCTAAAAAATTTTCATTAGAAATAACTTTATTATTTTCTTCTATCTCATAAAATTTTCTTTTTTTTCTTTTTTGTTCGTCTTTATTTTCTTCTTTTCTTGTATATTCTTGTCTTTTAAATTTGATTAAATCTTTTTTATTTCCACTTTCGTGTTTTTTATCAATGTCTTCATGTTCTTTAACTTTTTCTAAATCTTTTTCAAATTCATTTTCATCATCCGAATTCTCTATTTTAGAATCATCTTCTGCAGAACTTGGCTTTTCTGCACCTTTAGATGATTTATTTTTTTTAGCTTTAGAATTAAAAGAATTACTTCTTCCTTTTATTTTAGTATTTATTGGTTCGTTATTAATTTTGGGTTTTTCTTTCTTTTTTATTTTTTCTTTCTTAGTTTTAGATTTTGAAGATATTTTAGGTTTTGAAGAAATATAAGAAATAATCTTTTCATGAATAACAACATCATTTTTTTTAGCAGGCTCGGAATGTAAATTATCTAAAAGATGTTTAAAAGCATCATTTTTAACAATACTACTTTTTGATGTATTATTAGATTTATTATAATTTATCCTGCTAATATCAGAATTTATAAAATCTGACATAAAATTATATTTTTTTTATTCCATAATGTTTTGATAGTTTTTTCATTAGCAAAGGAATAGGAAGCCCAACTACATTTGTGTAACAACCATAAATTCCTTCAACCAGCATTGTACCTATGCCTTGTATTGCATAAGAACCTGCTTTATCCATACATTCTCCTGTATCTATATAATTATTTATTTCTTTTTTTGTAAGTGGCTTAAATTTAACTTCTGTTTTTTCAAAAAAAGAAATTGATTTATATTTATCGCTAGTTGAAATAATAGAAACTCCTGTTATAACATTATGTCTTCTTCCAGAAAGAAGAGTTAGCATTTCTTTTGCATCATTTTGATCAATAGGTTTACCTAATACCTTACCATCAACTTCTACGATAGTATCAGCTCCTATTACTAAAAAATCACCCATAATATTTTTAGCTACAGCTTCAGCTTTTTCATATGCTAATTTTTCTATCATTTTCTCTAATGGAAGAGAGTAATCCAAAATTTCATCAACATTTCCACTAGTAGAACTAAAATCTAAACCAATAAGAGTTAAAAGCTCTTTTCTTCTAGGTGAAGTTGATGCCAAAATTATATCCATAATCTACCTCAAAAATTATTCAACGCTAACATTCAATTCTATTAAATTTTCTAAAACAGCTCGTATCTTATCACCACTATTTATTTTACCAACGCCTTTTGGAGTTCCTGTAAATATAATATCACCTCTTTGCAATGTAAAAATAGAGGATATATAAGATATAATTTTATCAAATTTAAAAATCATATTAGAAGAATTACCAACTTGTTTTAATTCATCATTTACATAAAGAGAAAAAGATAAATTATTAATATCTTCTATTCGATGAATATTTATAAATTCAGAAACAGGAGCTGATGTATCAAAGCCTTTTGAAACAAGCCAAGGTTTTCCATTTATTTTTGCTTTATTTTGTAAATCTCTTAATGTTATATCCAAACCAATTCCTATTGAATTTATGTAACTTTTTGTATCTTCTTCTTTAATATTTTTTCCTTCTTTTTCAATTAAAAACAATATTTCTACTTCATGATGAACATCATTTGATATTTTTGGAAGAATAATCTTTTGATTTTCATAAATTATTGCTGTAGAAGGTTTCATAAAAATGACAGGTTCTTCGGGTGTTTTAGCCCCCATTTCTTTTATATGATCTAAATAATTAGAACCCAAACAAAAAATTTTAGGAACATTTATTTTTTCTTTTACGAAATTAGAATTTCTTAATAATACATAAGTCATAAAAAAAATATTTCACTTTTTTTTAAAAATATTTGCTGTTATCTATTGTATTATCTTTTAACTTATTTTAAAATAGTATTATTGTTTTAGATTTAATACAAAACAGTAAGTTGTTGTTTTTGATAAATGGAAAGATTTTTGAGTCGCTCTTGGTTATTAAGAATTAGCTTGGGTTTTAGTTTTTGATGTTTAATTCAATTGTTTTTATTTAGTTTTTTGAGAGGTTTTTTATGAACATTTATGTTGGCAATCTTCCATATAAGTATACTGAAGAAGATTTAAAACAAAAGTTCTCTGATTTTGGTTCAGTAGTTTCAGCTAGCGTTGTTAAAGACAGAGAAACAGGAAGATCAAAAGGATTCGGTTTTGTTGAGATGTCTGAAGCAGATGCTAATTCAGCTATTTCTGGACTTGCAAGTTGGGAAGTAGATGGAAGACAAGTAAGAGTAAGTCAAGCTAAACCAAGAGAAGAAAAAAGATTTTCTGGCAGCGGCGGCGGTGGCGGCGGCAGAAGATCTGGTGGCGGAAGTCGTTACTAATATTTTTTGATCTTTAAAAAAGGAGCTTCGGCTCCTTTTTTTATTGTTTAAAAATGATTCAATTAATTTAAAAAATGAAAAAAATACCAAATACTTTATTTGTTTTATTATTTACATTACTTTCATGCCAAGTAAATGATAAAAATAATATAATTCCCCCATTAAAAAAAGAAATTCAAATAAATAAAACAGAAGATAAAATTAAAACTATTAATAATTTACTTGTAAATCTAAAAACTTATTCTACTTTTGAAAAAAATGGAAAAATAGGTCTTTTAGATCAAGATAATAAAGAAATAATACCTCCTATATATCAAGAAATACAAAGTATTCAAAATAAATTTATAAAAGTAAAAATAGACGATAAATGGATGTTATTTGAAAGTTCTGGAAAAAAATTATCAGAAGAAAAATTTGATGATATTTATTTAAAAAAAAATAACATAAAAAATATATTTATGTTAAAAAACAACAGTAAATATGCTATTTTTGATGAAAAAATAAAAAAACTTACAGATTATATTTATCAAGAAATAAATTACAGTAATATTAATTCATTAATATTAAAAACAAATGACAAATGGGGTGCTTATGATTTTGATGGAAAACAAATAATATATCCTAAATATGATATTTTACAAGAAGTTAAAAATAATATTTTTATAGCTACATTAGATAATAAAAGCTTTCTTTTAGAAGCAAATAGTGAAAAAATCATCTCAAATAAATATAAGTATATATATGTAAATACTAATATTTTTAATTTTATTCTTGTTAGAAATGAAAAAGATAATACATTTTTAGATGGTTTAATTGATGTTAATGGAAAAGAAATTTTAGAACCCAAATATAATAGTATTTCAATGTTAAATGATAATTATCTTATATTAGAATTAAATAATAAAAAATCATTAGTTGACAAAAATTTAAATGATGTTTTAGAAAATAAATATAATAACATTTCACTTTTTAATAATGAATATATAATTGGTGAATTAGATGGAAAAGAAACTATATTTGATAAGAGTCTAAAAGTTGTAGAAAGTATAACTTATCCTTATCCAGATAAAGAAGGTTATTTTCTTATAAAAAAAGATGGAAAAACTGGATTAATTCATAAATCTGGTACAAAAGTTGCAGAACCCAAATATGATCATTTTTCTTTTCTGACAGACAATTTCATTTCTGTTAATATTGGAGGGAAAATAGAAATTATAGGTGCTGCAGATTTTGGATTAAAACCAAGATCATATTTAAATGGTGGTTTATATGGGGTTATTGATACTAGTGGAAAAGTTCTTATAAAACCTATTTACGAATCACTTTATTATTCAAATAACTATTTTTATGCAAATAGCTCTAATACACCTATTAGAAAAAATAGAAATATTCTTTTTGATAAATATGGTAAAAAGATTATGGAATCTGATTTTAATTTAAGTGAAATATATAAAGAAAATTATATAATTACAGAAGATTATCATATATATGGACTAGCTGATCTTAATGGTAATAATATTATAACTAGAAAATATCAAAATATCTAAGAAGCTAATATAGCAAAGCGTATATC
>JBBTGK010000150.1:0-16587 GCA_038060635.1 Cyanobacteriota bacterium
ACCATACCATTTAGATTTATAATCCAACTTATGAAAAAAAGTTCCCCACCCAGCATCTAAAATAGATTTATTTAAACCACCTTTAGCTTTTGCTTTGTTTTGTTTAAATGAAGAATTTAAGCACCTTGTTCAATAAAGAAATGCCTGTATTCTCCTGAACAAGGTGAGTAAATACTCTTATTTACGAATCAGCCCCTTGTTTTTACGCTAATTTTACTTTGATATTATAATTGAAACATTTTTTATATTTTTATATAATCTTGATAGTTTATTCATTAGATGATTATAAGAAATTAATTTCTCTATCTATTTTTATCTTTTAAAAAGTTAAAGATTCTTTCAAATCAAAAAGATCTTGAAATAAAGATGATTGGGATTCTTCAACCTTTTTTTCTTCAATTTCTTTATTTAGAGCTTCTTTAAGAAGTTCAATTATAATTTTATTTCTTCTAAACTCAGCAACATCAAGAGCTGTTTGAGAATCTTTATTTTTTAAATGAAGATTTGCTTTTCTATCCAATAATATTTTTACAATTTTATCATTATTTTTAGATGAAGCGTGCATCAATGGAGTCCAACCTTCATTATCTTGTGCATCTATTTCAGCTAAATTATAAAGAAGATATGCAAATGTATCGCCATGACCACCTGTAGCCGCATATATAAGAGGAGTCCATCCTCTATTATCCTTAGCATGAATATCAGCTCTTCTTGAAATTAAAAATCTTGTAGTTTCTATTTTTCCTGTAGTAACGGCTTTCATTAATACTGTTTGTCCCTGATCATATTGTTCATTAACAGTAGCTCCTTTATTTACAAGCATTTCTACAATAGCAGGGTATCCCATTGCAACTGCAACTCTTAATGGACTTAAACCATCTTCAAGTAAATTAGGGTCGGCTCCTTTACTAAGCATAGATTCAACATCAAAAACTTTTCCTGATTTAACTAAATTAACCAATGTGCTTCCAAAAATTGCCATAAAACAAAAACTCCATACAAAATAATTTACTATAGCTAATTATATTAAAATTAACTTTTATCCTTAAATACAATTTATTAATTATTCGACAAAAAAAATACATCATCTTTATTCATCAACAACGAAAGTTTATTGTAAGCTAAGCCATTACAATTTCCCACTCCATATATTGTATATTTACTTAAAGAAACAGGATCCGTTCTAACGCCACTCATATAAAGAACAGTTCCTTTTTGCATAAAAATAGAAGTTGCCCCACCTGCCCCATTTGGAGATATAGGACTTCTTAAACTACCTCCTTGTATTCCATTTGTAATATTATTTGGAGGTAAACTATTATCTATATCAAGTCCTAAATCAGTAGTTCCTGTAAATGGATTATTAAAATCTTTCCAATATTTTTTATTAATACCATCTTGTTTTAATTCATAATAACTTTGGGGATAAAAAGCTCCAGAATCAACACCATAAGTTTCAGTAGCTGTTTGTAATAATTTCATATTATTTTTAACAGATGCTTCTCTTGCTCTTGTTATTGCACTATAAAAATTAGTAATTGCTATGCTAACCAAAACACCAATTATAACTATAATTATCATTAATTCGATTAAAGTAAATCCCTTTGTTTTTTTTCCCATAAATACTAATAACAACAATTTTAAGAATATCTAAATGTTTTTATATATTCTATCATTTTAATGTTTACTTTTTAGTGAGTAAGTAATGAAGAGTTATTATTAACAGAATACTAACATATTATTTTTTATTGTTTATATATTTTAATTAATTTTTACTTTTATTACTAAAATTTATTTAAAACCTTCTTAATATTTAATTTTTTGCAATTTATTTATTTGATTAACCTTATATTAAAAAAGAATAATAATTTAATTTTTATATAAAATATTTAGTATTAGTATTTTTTTAATATCAATAAAAATAAGAATAAAAACATGTAAAAAAAGTGAATAAAATGAATTTAAAGGCTAAAAATATGAATATTACAAATATAATCAAGAATAAAATTTATAAAATTATGCATTATAATTTTTTTAAGAAAACTTGAAATAAAAATTAAAGTTAGAAATATAACACATAATAACATATTATTGATAGTCAATAATTACAGGAGTAAATTTGATATGAAAATAAATTTAATAATTTTAGACAAAAATAAAAATTTTTTTAATCGTTTAAATGATTATTTTTTTGAACTTAATAATGATAAAGAATTTTATAAATTTGAATTACTTTTCTTTAATAATAAATCTCAATTTTTAGATAATTATATAAAAAATACTTTTTTAATAATAGATTTTGATTTATATCTCAAAGGTTATGAAAAAATATCCTTTTCACCTTACAAAGATAATCCAATTATTATTATGTCTAATTCTAATCTTTTAGAAGATAAAATAAAATCATTTAAAATGGGTTCAGATGATTATTTATTAAGATCAGTTGATGAAATAGAAGTTTATTTTCGTATAATAGCTATTTTAAAAAGATATTGTAATATTAAAAATAATAGTGATGAAAATATAGTTATTAATAATAATAAATCAAGTGTAAAAATTGAAAATAGAGAAAATATATATCTAACAGACTCTGAATTGAAAATATTAAATTATTTATTTTTAAATAGAAATAAACTAATTTCTACAGATGAATTACTTGAACAAGCTCTCGGATATCCTTCTGGTCTTGGAAATCCAGAAATTATTAGGACTCATATTAAAACACTTAGAGCAAAAATAGATCTTGATAAAAATAAAGCTAGTATTATAGTTAATGTTCATAAAAGAGGATATATTTATGAATCATTCTAAATTTTCTATTTATGAAATTGTAGTGAAGAATTGATTTTATATATTGATAATGTATTGTTAATGTATTAGAATAAATTTCAGTTACTAAAAAATATTAAACTTACTAAATAAAAAATATTAGCTTTATTTTAATTAGTTTTCATTAGTAATTTCAGATTTTATTATCAAATAGTATGGAGGTCTTAAAATGGGTTTAAAGAAATTTTTATTAACAGGTGTTTTGTTTGCATCGCTTTTATCTAGTCAAGTTTTTGCTGGCACAACGACAACACAAAATGTAGGGATATCAGCAACTGCAGTTAATGCTTTAACATTATGGGTTGAAAATTCAACAAGCTCTGGATTAGTTAACGCCTTAACATTTGGAAATGTAGATGGCGTAGGTAAAAATCCTGCAAGTGGTTCTGCAGATGCGGTTAGAATAATTAATACTAGTGGCGTAATGACAGACCCTTTAACTGCTTTTGGTTCTGGTTATACAAATGGTGCATACTATATTGTTGGCTCTGGTGTTGCTACACCTGCATTAAATTTACGTGTAAGAATTACAGGTGGTTATGATGCAAATGTAAGTGTCAAACAAAGTGCAGCCACAATGAGTATTGGATATGCAGCAAGTAATGCTACTTGGAGTAATACATCTCAAGTTACAAATATAACAGCAACAGACTCGATGTTATCTCAAACACCTATAGGTAGTGCATTAAGTACTGCAAGAGCAAATGATGAAACAGTTTCTTTAGATTTAGGTATAAAAGTTATGCCTTTAGATTTTGGTGCATTAGCCTCAACTCTTGTTTTTACAGCTGATTCTAATGGTTTTTAGTAAACAATTTACTTTATAGAAAAAATAATTATTAAGTAATATTATGAATTATGAGGGCAATTGATTGAATTGCTCTCTTATTTTTTTATTAGACAAATTAAGGATAAAAAGAAAATTTAATGAGCTATAATTTTTATAAAAAAAGAAATATATTTCTTTTTTGTTTATTTTTTATAATAGTAATTCAGATAAAAGTATTTTCATTAACAGTATCTCCATTTTATGTAGTTATAGAAACATTACCTAATAAACCTGGAACAGAAATAGTAAATATTATAAATGACTCTAATGTTGATTCTGAAATTAAAGCAATATTAATGGATTTTGAATATGATAAAAAAGGAAATAAAATAACAAAACCAGCTGGAACATCATCAAACTCTATTGCTAAATATGTAAAAATATCTCCTAATAATTTTTTATTAAAGCCAAATGAATCAAAAGAAGTAAAGATTTCTATAGATGTGCCTGAAAAATCTATAGGAGGGAAACAAGCATTAGTTTATTTTGAAGGAATTCCATTTTTAAAAGAAACAAGTATAAGAAAAACTCCAAAAATAAAAATGGGTGTAAGATTAGGGGTTTTAATATTACAAGAAACAACAGGAACAGTTATTACAAAATCAAGAATAAAATCTGTAAAAATTGATAACCCAAGTCTATCGAAACCTTTAGTATTAAATATTGATGTAATAAATGAAGGTAATTCTCATCTTATTACGACAGCTAGTGCAGCAATAATGAAAGATGATGATACTTTTATTGGTAGAATAGATTTTAATAAAATGATTATCTTACCAAATAAAATAAAAACTCTAACTGGTGAATGGGGTGGAGAACTATCAAAAGGAACTTACCATGCAATTATTACATATCAATATACAGAAGATAAAAATATAGTTATAGATAAAGTATTTCAGATTAAATAGTCTTGTGCATAAAAAAATAATCTTTATATTTTTAATATTTTTTTCATTTTTAAATATAAATAGTAAAGTTTTTTCCGAAAATGCAGAAGTTATAAAAATTGAATCTTTAAAAACAAAAAAGTTAAAAATAATTGGTTTTACTAAGTTTATTATATTAGATTCTTCTATTGCAAAAATTGAAAAATTAGGAGATGAATTATTAATAACAGGATTAAAAGGAGGTACAACTCCATTATATGTTTGGAAAGGGACTCAATTATATCCTTATATAATAAAAACAATAATAAATAAAGAAGCTTTTCTTTTAAATTTCTATAAAAAAAATATTAATTTAGAGGATTTATCTTTTGGACAATATACGTTAAATAATTATGTACCTTATTCTATAAATGATAAATCTATTAAAATAGCTGACTTTAGACATATTTTAAATTTTAAATCACAACTTTTTGATGGTAATTATTATTTTATTTCAACATTATCAAATAAATTAGATAAATTTACACAATTAAAAGATATTATTTTAGATGATTTATTTTTTTCTTATTCAAATAAAGAAATAAAATTAGATTTAGGAGATATAACATCTAATTCATCTAATTTAATTTCATCTAATTATTTATTAAGAGGTGCAAAAATAAATTATAACTTGGATAAAAATAGAAACATAAATTTATTTTTAGGTTTTGAAAAACAGCCTCTTTTTTTATTTGGAGAATCACCTCAAAAAACAGTCCCTTATTTTTTAATTGGAGGTTCTCAAGATTACATTTTTGATAAAACATTTCAATTTTCAGCAATAACAACATCTCTTTTTTCAAAAGAACAAAATAAAACTGATTTAAATTTAGGTTTAAATTGGAATCCATTTAAATATTTAGTATTTCAAAGTTCTTTTGGAACAGATTTTCTAGATTTTAATAATTTTTCAAATTTTTTTTATCGTTATGAATGGGAAAGAACAAAAGAATGGGCTGAATTTTTTTTAGAATATAAAAAAATACCTAAAAACCTTTTTTTTAAAAACATCTATGATAAAAATATTTTTTCTATAAATTTAAAATCTTTTCATATTTCAAATATTTTAGTTTACCTTAGAAATGAAGTTCAAAAACAAGATTCTATAGTAAAAAATACATTTTCTACCAATTTTTCAAAAGCAATTACAAACAAATTTTACATAGGTGCTGGGCTAAATTTATCTAAATATAATGATGATAATTATATTAATGGGATACAAATTAATTCTTCAATAAGCCATTTCTTACCTATTACATTATCATATAATTATTCTTATGGTTATGAATATTCTAATTTTAGATTACAGCAATTTAATTCTTATATTGATATTTTTAATGGTTTTGGAACAAATATATTTTTAAATACTAGTTTTTATAATAGAAAAGATAATATAAGCAATACAATAAAAAATATGAGTAGCTTTGATATTAATTTAAATTCTTTATTTAGTATTACAAACGATTTTTCTATAAATTCTAAAATCTCTTATAAATTTAATGAAGAAAAGTTTAATCAAAAAAGAGAAAGTAAAGACATTGCTTTTAGCTTGGAAGGACATTATAAAATAATTCCATTACATCAAATTAATTTTAGCTTTGCTATTAATAATAGTTTTTATAATGATAAAAGTGAAAACATAAATATTAATTTTTTCTCAGGTTATTCATATTATTTCGGTGAGTTAATAAATAATCAATTAAAAGAAGGTAATATCAAAGGAGTTGTATATGAAGATGAAAATAATAACAATTATTACGATAATGGCGAAAAAATATTTTCTGGAATAAAAATAGAGTTAAAAGATAAAAAAGAAATATCTAATAAAAATGGATTCAATTTTTCAAATTTACCATATTCGTCTTATGAAATTTCAGTTGATAAAAAAACTTTACCAAAAGGCTATAATATTACAAGTTCTTCATCAGAAATAATTAATTTATATGAAAAAAATAAATCTGTAAATTTTTCAATAAGTAATAAAATACATCTTCGTGGTATTGTTTACAGAAATAAAAATAGATTTGGAGGGCTTGATTCTATAAAAGTTATTTTAGATAACAAATATGAAGTAGAAACCGATCTTGATGGTACTTTTTCTTTTAGAACAGAATTAGGTAAACATACATTAAAATTAGATATTGCATCAATACCTAAAAATTATTCGCCTTTTAATGGAATAATAAAAAATATAGATATTAATAATGATAATAATAATAATTTGGAGTTTATTTTATACCCAATAAGAACTTTTAAAGCTAATATTTTAGATACATTAAGAGGTAGCAAGTTAATAATAAATGAGATTTTTAATGTAAAATATATATATAATGATAAAATAATCGAAAAAAAAATAAAAACAAATGATTTGGGGCAATTATATATAAAAGACTTGGATGAGTGTTATTTAGAAATATCTCATCATCGAATGAAAGATTCTGTAAAAATTAAAATAGAAGACTATCCTAAACAAATAAAAAGTGAAATTTATCTTTATTAGAATTCCTAAAATTTTTAATTTCTTATAAAATAGTCGATAGACGAAGAATTTAAGCAACCTTGTTCAATATAATATACATGTATTATCATGAACAAGGTGAGTAAATACCCTTATTTACGAATCAGCCCCTTGTTTTTACCCTAATTTCATTTTTTTATTATATAAAATACAGAATTTTTTATCTAATTCAGATTATTTAATTTCTATTCCTAATTACAACTACAGTGAGACCCCGTCTCAAATGATTTAACAGAAGATTTGATACTATTACATTGTTTTTCACAAGAATCATAATCTTTTGTAGGGCTTCCATAAAAATCTTTACCAATTACATTTGGATCTGATGGACCACCATTTCCCCAACCATAGCCAGTATCTTTCAAACAACCATAAAAATTTGAAACAAGAACTAATCCTAATATAATAATTATTTTTTTCATATTTAATTTCCTATCTACAACTTTAATATATTTACCTAACTCATAGGTAACTTTTTTATTTTAAAACTAAAATAACTATTTTTAATTTATGGGTTAGGTGGGTATGGTGTAACAGAAGGTTGAGGAGGTGCAGGAGGTGCATTATATGGATTATACAAAGATACACCTATAGCTGAATAAATGTCTTCTAACTCAGAAAAAGTAATTTTACCATCTTTGTTTTTATCACCCATATAAAAATAAGTATTGAAAGTTTCTATGTACTCCTTTGGAGTATTTGTATTAATATAAAACAAATTCATAAATTCAGTTTTAGAATTTATACTTCCAGTACATACAAACTTTTCATTACATGTAAAAATATTTTTAACAGGAGTTAAAAACATTTTTCTAAATATATCTTTACCAACACCAAACAAATCAAATTCTTGATATTCATTTAAAGATATTTTAGAATCTTTATTTTTATCTATTTTTTTAAATAAATCTTCAGCTTGTATATCTGGATAATTAGGATTAAATTTATACTCATCTAAAGTAATAAAACCATTTTTATTTTTATCATCATATTCAAATTGTTTTTTCATTATTGTATTCCAATAAGCTTTAGCACCTACATTTGATTGTATTTTAGTCTCAACTATATTTGATTCTAAATTTATGTCGTTTTTTGCAACCTGATTACAAGATACTAAAAATATCATTGATAATGATGCAATTAAAATTTTTTTCATTTATTAGATAATCTCCTATGATTTTCTAAATATAATAATATTTTAATAATGTCTCTTTTTTTGATAATATACAACAAACTTTTAAAAACTAGTGCAATCCAATTTTTTATATTGCAAAAAATTTTAATATGAATAACTCAAAGTCCTTATATTACTAGAATACAAAGAAATTAATTTAATTGTTAAAATAAAAAAATATACATAAAAAACTAACCCTTTTCAAAAAAACTATCACCCTTTTTTAGCTATAAATCGTTATTTTTTGAAGTAATTAATCGTTATATATTGTTCTTTAGTTATAATTGTATGATTTTTTGTATAATAATATTAATTTTGTTATATATAAGGTTATATTTTTTTTTGTAGGAATTATAATTAGTATAATAAAGTTAAGTATATATAATATGTATGTAGAGGAAAAAAAAAATGAAAGCATTTAAAAAGAGTATTATAGTTAGTATATTAGGAATTATGTTTATTTCCTCTTGTGATTCGACAATAACGACTAAAGATCTAAAAAAAGAAGATGTTAATAAAGTAAATAAAAATCTTCCTAATATTCCAGCTTCAGTTGTTCCGTCAACAGGAAATCAGCCTCCTATTGCTCCATTAACTGGAATATTTGATTTAAAAAAAGCGACTGATATTGTTACAAATAAATGTGCCTCTTGTCATGCATTAAAACCTTCAGCAGATTCTGGTTATACATCTGCACCTAAAAATATTGTTTTTGATACTCCAAAAGAAATAGAAGCTCAAATGGAAATAATAAAAAAGGTAACTTTTACAAATAAAAGTATGCCTACTGGAAAAATAACAATGACAGACGAAGAAAGAAATGTAATAGGTCTTTTTGGAAATCAACAAGCTGTTTCTGGAAAGCTTGAAATAAAAGATGCACCTGCCCTTATAGAAAGAAAATGTAGTTATTGTCATTCGTTAACACCAGACAAATCATCTGGTTATTCTTCACCTGCGGATGGTTTTGTCATAGGTTCTTTAGCTGATATGATTAATAAAGCTCAAAAAATAAAAAAAGAAACTGTACTAAAAAGATCTATGCCAATAAATCCCATTTCTATGACTGAAGAAGAACGTCAATTAATTGCTCAATGGGCAGATCAACAAAGTGGTGGTAATCCAGTAAATTATAGAGATGATGATTAATAATCAAGACAAGAATATATTTTTAAGTAATATAATATATAATATTTAAATATAAATAAGGAGTAGTAAAGAAAATGGCTGGTTTAGGTTTAGGAAATTTGGGATACAGTTCTGCTAATGATGATTTTATGAAACAAATTGGTCTTAAAAATCCAAATCCAGTTAAAGAAGAGCTTTCTACTCCTTCTCAAGATAATTTAAATCTTCCAGATCTTCAAACTGAAATTAGAACTGAAGAAACGCTTCAAATTAATACAACTAATGGAGATACACCAGATAGCGTAAAAGTAGAGTCTAATTTACCTTTTATAGATTCACCTCTTGGTAAAATAACTATAAAAAATGAAAGTCTTCTTACACCTGAAGCAAAAATAGATAAACCAGGCCCAATTGATTCATTACCAGAGTCAAATAATACTAAAGCAAAACAAAAATTGGATCTTGCAATTACTGGTGAGAACTATACTGTATCTAGTTTCCATAAAGAACATGAAGGAAATGGTACAAGTATCCAATATAAACCTTTTGAAGGTTCTGATGTTTCTATAAATCAAGAAGATACTTTTGGAAAAGAAAGAAAAAGGGTTGCTCAAGTTAATTCTGATATACCAATAGTAGGTAAAATTGGTCTTACAAGCTCAGAAACAACAACGGGTGATGGAAATGTAAGTAGAGTAAATATGTTTAATTGGAAATTTTCTGATAATCTTAATCTAAATCAAGAAAGAAAAACTGGAAATAATGAACCTACAGTACTTACAACAAGGGCTGATTATAAATACTCCGAAAATGTTTCTGTTCAAGCTATACAAGTAAGTTCTTTGGCATCAGAAATTACAACCACAGAGAATCAAGTTAAATTAAGTATAAATTTACCTAGTTCTGAAGATGCAGTTAAAGTTTCTGGTGAAACTCAAAAAACTGAAGCTAAACCTAAAAAAACATTGGGAACACAAATTGAAATAGTCAAAGGTGAAAAACGAAATAATGAGACAACTCAAAATTTAGATGTTTCTGCAATACATACTTTTGGAACTGAAGAAGATCCTTTAGCTGTTTATGTTCAAGATGTTACAAAAACAGGAGAAGCGGAAAATTTAAAAGTAGGTTATAAAAGTAAAAATGTAAATTCTTCTTATGAAAATAATTCTACAGGTAAAACTTTAAGAGCTGAATATGTCTTACCTGAATCAGATGCAGTTAAATACTTTAAAGCACTAGAAGTTTCACGAACCATAAACCCTGAATCAACAAGAACAGATTCTGTTGTTTTAAAAGGAAATGTAACTGATAATGTTGAATATAAATTAGGATTTCAAAGAGGAACAGAGAATAGCAATTATGGTTCAGTATCCTATACAGATGGAGCATTTAAAGCAGAGCTAGGTGCAGATGTTAAAGGTCAAGTATTTGGAGCGATTAAGTATGAAAAAGAAATATAATTCTTAAACTACAGATAAAACAAATAAATTATCCAGTGTGTTTGTTCAGGAGGGTTTTAAAAACGTTCCTTACAAATCTGCTTCTATATGTAAAATTTTAAAAGAGTTCCTTTTTAGACAATAAATAGATGATTAATATATATATAAATTAAATTAATATCAAAAAAAAATCAACCGAATAAATAATTTTTAGATTATTTTAATCCAGAAACAAAAGCTTCTAAAATAAGGTTTGGAATTTCCATATCACTAATAACTTTTCTTACCGCATTTTTTTCTATGGCAGATTTAGGCATTCCAAAAACTACACAAGATTCTTCATTTTGTGCAACTGTGTATCCGCCAGAATTAAATATTTTTAGCATTCCTTCAGCACCATCTCTTCCCATACCTGTAAGAAGTATTCCCATAGTTTTTTCATTATAAGTTTCTGCAACACTATTAAAAGTAACATCAACAGATGGACAAAAAGTTGGATGAAGTTTTTCATATGAGCCATATATTTTTTTATCTGGACTTACTAAAAGATGAGCATTATTTTCTGGAATATAGATACAATTTTCTTTAATTTCTTCTTTTCCAGAAACAATTCTAATCTCTCTATCTGTAGAAGCTTTCAACCAATTTGCGAATTTAGTATTAAAACCTTCTGTTATATGCTGAATTATTAATATTGGGGTTGTTATTTTTTTATCTAACTTCTTTAATATTTCTAATATTGTATCTGGACCACCTGTTGAAGCTCCAATACATATAATACTAGGCTTAAAAATAGGATCATTTTTTTTTATTTCTTTGATGTTTTTAAATAAATTAACTTTAGGTTTAAATATCTGATTTATTTTATGTACTAATTCTTTTGATATATTTTCATAACTAAATCCTTTAGGTTTTTCCAAAAAAAACACATTAGGATTTTTTAAAATATCCATTATATCTATGTCATCTTTATTAGAGGAAGAAAATATTATAACTGGAATTTTTTGTTCTTTAATTATTTTTTTTGTTGCGTCAATACCATTAAGATAAGGCATTCTTATATCCATAATTATAACATCTGGATCCAATGAAATACTTTTATCATAAGCTTCTAAACCATTTTTTGCAAAATCTAGTACTTTTATATTAGAATCTTTTTTTTCTATTTCATTTTTTAATAACTTTTTTATTACATCCGAATCGTCTGCTATTAATAGATTAATCACTGAAAATAATTCCACCTAAGAAAATAACTAAATAATATGGTTTTATTTTTTAATAATTTTCCTAATATTAATAAAAAAAATAAAAAGTATATTAATTAAATAATGATAATATAGCATAAATTAACAAAATTAGAACATTTAACAAGAGCTATATTTACAAAAGCTAATATAATAATCTTTTTTATTAATTTAATAAATGATCTGTATCAATAAAAGTGAAATTAGTGTTTTTTTGAAAAGGTCTCTCGTATTAGTTTTCCTAAAACTCTTTGTCTTGCAGCAATAAGTTGCTTTTCTTTGTATTTTTCATGACTACTTTTTCCAAATCTATTTTCGTAATGTGTTTCCATATCTACAACTTGGAGTTCATAAGGGAAAAAGAAACAAAATTGTTCTTTAATTTCGCTATTTCCTATAGGGTATTCCATTCTTATCATTTGACGACAAGTAAATTGAATAGATCTATATTCTTTACTGGTATAAATATTAACTGCCGAATCTTGATGATCTGTTATTAGAGATTGATTTTCTGCTTCGTTTCTTATTAATTCTTCAAATTCTTCATCAGTTATTTCAGCATTTAAAAGTTGTTCTTTATAGTGAGAAAGTATTTTTTTTAAAAGGTTAATATCGATTAATTTGTTTATAGATCTACTTGGTTTAACATTGCAAAAATTTACGATTCCTTTTTTTTCAAGGTGTTTTATTATTAAAAGAGCATCTACTTTGTCATTTGTAATAACTCTAATTCCTATTTGATCAAAAACATCGGCTGCAACATTTTCAATTTTATGTAAAAGCTTGATTATAGTTGATTGTCTTTCTTTTTTTACTTTAATATCGATATCATAAACTTTTATTCCTGTTTCATCTTCACCAAAAAACTTTTCACCATTATTATTTACATAAACAGCAGACCAGATTTTGGTAAGAATTTGTTTTTGGATTTCTGGAAAAAATTTAAGTGAAATATCATTGTTAACATGAGAAATAGTGTGCATTATTCTTAAAATAGCACAAGCCCATGCTTGATGTTCATGTTCTGTATCAGAAGCAAGTAGTAATAAATTTCTTAGGTCTGGTTCTTCTTTTAGTTCTTTTGGGATAGTTAGATAAGAAATTTTAGTAAAAGGATCAGGGATAAGAATTTGTTCTAAAAAAGAAATAGCTTCATCAAAAATATTTTTTACTTCTTTAGCTACATTTTCATTTTGTAAATCATATCCGTAAGTAATTAAAAAGGTATCTGCTTCATGAAAAGAAGAAATAGTCATACGGGTTAAATCGATTGAAGATTTACCGCCAATCATAACATCTATAATATCCCAAGCAAAATCATATTTTCTAAAAAGATCATTACTTAAAAAAGCGTTTTTATTTGACAACATTAACATATCAGGATTACTATCTTCTTGCTCCACGTTCGCACCAAAAAATTTATTCAATATTATAATTCTATCTGTTTTTTAGAAAAAATGTTTATACATTTACAAAGATAGTCAGTGAAAAGTAAAAAGTGATAAGTGATGAGTTAGGCTTTATTATCATAGATTCTACTAGTCAAATCCTTTATAGATTAAGTAAATTATTTAATTTATGAGCCTGAAATTCTTTGTATTTCTTACTTATAAAAAAGAATCTAATTTATAGGTAAAAAAGTCTGAGCCATCTATTAACATACTTTTTTGTTCCATTTTATGGTATTTGTCTTGATTACCTAAGTAAGTTAAATCAACAAAATCAGTATTTTTAAATACATCTAAATTTTTTATTACATTATTAAAATCAACAAAGCCTTCACTAAAAAACAATTCATCATTGACAAAAGAATCTAATTTTGACGTAGTTATTAGTATAGGACAAGATATCTCTTCATTTCTTATCATTTCATTTATTTTTTTGATAAATTGCTTTGCTTCATTTTTATCAACAATTGCTTTTCTTGAAGGTAAGTTTTTATTAAAAATAAATTTAGAGTAAATATTTGTTAGTCTTGAAAAATCTGGGTTATCATAAAAATCTGATGTAATAAGATCATCAATTAGAAAAATATCTTCTTGGTTATTAGAAATAGCAACCCATTTAATAATAACTTTATTACTTAGATTTAATAAACTTTTTTCGATAATAGGATCTATATTATTAATTGCTAAAGCAGAATCTAAACCTTTGTTATAAGCTTTTGTTTTAAGATTATCTCCAAACTCAAAAACAAACGAACCTCTTTTTTGTAAATCTATCATTGCTTTTACTTGAAGCATCATGGAATGATTTGAAAGTCTTATATAATATTCAGGATCAACTCTTTTTATTCTAAAAGAATCTGAAAATCTGTATCCTATAGGTAAATAAGATAAAGGTTGATCTGATGGAGTTGCATCTGTAACAATATTAGGAACAACCCCTTTATTAACAACTTCTAATAAAGCTTCGGAGGCATTCCCTACTAAACCAATAATTTTGGGAATTCCAGATTTTTTCATATCTATGGCATAGTCGATTGCTGATTCGGTATCATAAAAAACTCTGTTACAGAAACCATCTTCAACTCTTTTTTCTAACAAGCGACTATTTACATCTATAACAACAACAACGCCACCTTTTTCATATATAGCAGAAGCTTGAGCCGTTCCTTTTATTCCAAAACCAGCTGTTATTGCAAATCTACCATCTAATGATCCATTAAAATATTCATTTGATATATCATCAAAAATTCTGTATTGTTCTTCAAAAAATTCATTTGTGCCTGAAAAATTAAAATTAGATTTAAGAGTTTTTTCATAAAAAGGATAAAAAGAAGTTTCAAAATTATCAAAATATTTGTAGTTATTATCAATAAAAACAGCTCTAGGATGTTCTGTTGATGTGCTTATTGTATCTCTAATTTTTCCATTTTCAAAAATAATAGTTTCATTATCAGCTAAATTTATTATAGACTTTACTTTATCTCTTAATGAAATCCAATCAACTAATTCTTCATATTGATATGATGGCAATTTGCCAAAATATTGAGATACATCAATTTCAGTTTTATTAATTATCAATCTTAAAAGAGCTTCTTGTTTCCAGTCTTTTGCTGTTAAAGTATTACCTGATGTAACATTAGGCACAATATTCTCTCCGTTTAGGAGTTCATATATACCTTCATCAGGCGAATATTTTTTATATAAAAGAGCCGACAAAATATTTCCTCTAAAAAATACACTCATAATATTATTATACCATGAGATTTATTATCGAATTAAAGGTTAAAAGATTTTAAATGATAATTTAATGTTAATTTGCTTATTCTTCTAAAATAGCTTTTCTTTTTTTCTTTTTTGTTTCCTTAGAAAAAAATGTTTTATTTATATCTTCAGATTTTAATGGACCATAATGACCTGTATAAAATGTAGTTATACCATTTTCTATTAATTCTTTTATTGCATAATCAACTTTCTTTTTATCATTTTGAAAAAAATGTGTTGTAGGAACTTCATTAAAAACTAATCCACCTCTTATTAAATCACCAACGATTGCTTGATCTTCGCCTAAAATAACTACTAAAGAACCTTCTGTATGACTTGGACGATATAAAACTCTTCCATTTATTCCATAATCTTTTTGTAAGTCATAAGTTTTATCAATAATAAGATCTGGCTTAAAAGAAGGATATTCTTGTTTTATAAAAACTTTTACAATAGCCGAAAAAAGATCTACAGGTTTTAAATTATCATTTTTTCCATTCTGTGCCATTTTTTCATCACTTTTACCAACCATAACAGGTATTTTATATTTGTCTTTAAAAAATTTAACCCCACCAGCATGATCTCCATGAGCATGTGTTAAAACAATTAAAGAAATACTTTCTGGTTTTATTCCATAAGATTTTAATTTATCTATAATTTGTTTTTCATTACCTTGTTCACTTGTATCAATAAGAATATTTTTTTCGCCTTTAATCAGGTAAACATTAGAAATACCAGTATCAATCTTAAAAAGTTTTGTTTTATAATCGTAGTTTTCTTTGACATTATTAACACAAGAAAATAAAATAGCAGTGCTAAAAATTGAAAAAATTAGTTTTTTCATCATTCCGAATCCTTATACAAATATATTTTTTGATCTAAATATTTAAATTTTACTACTTTTTCATAGCATTTTATGTTATAAATTAACATAGTGTGAGTCAAATATGAAATTACACATACTATTTTATTAAAAAAAAGAAATATGAAAGAATTATTAGTAATAGATGATGATCAGACAACCTTGTCTAAGGTAAGCAGTTTTTTAAGTAAATCTGGCTATAGAACTGTTGTTGCAGATAATGGTCAAGAAGGTCTTGACATTATAGAGAAAAATGAGGCATTGTGCCTTATTATAGTTGACATAATGATGCCTGTTATGGACGGGATAGAATTTGTCAGAAGAATTAGAGCTGAAAAAAAATATAATCACATACCTATCATAATGCTTACATCTATGTCAGATATCACTGATAAATATATGGGCTTCGATGCTGGTGCAGATGAT